>JAQXQE010000001.1 GCA_029101005.1 Bacillota bacterium
ATTTAGACCCATGTTACCTATCCTCCTATAATATTTTGCAGTTGGCAGACCGCAATCATATTGTAGGATGAGATATGTAACTGGTCAAACGCATAGCGTCTACGGAACCCCACGTCAAACGTGGGGTTTTCTTATAACAATAAGAAAAGTGTGTTCTTACGAACACACTTTTTTGTTGTTTAGTCTACGGCTTTGCCCTGCCAACTGTCTCGCTCGCGTTGCTTTCGTCCTATCTCGTTGAGTATGGTTCTCTTGCGGTAGCTCCACTCGGGGGCAACGAGCTGCTCTCTCGGTACATCGCCAGTAAGTCTGTGTATAGTGATATCCCATGGAATCAATTCAAGCAGATCGACTACAAGGTCCGTATATTCATCGATGCTCTCGAATGGCTGATATCCAGGGAACATATCGTATATTCTAGCAGTGCTGACGATATTGAGAAGGTGAAGTTTGAGTCCGAATATGCCGCTATCAGCGACGTGCTTGACTGAAGCTATCATATCTTCTCTTGTCTCACCTGGAAGTCCGAGAATCAGATGGCTTACTACACGGATATTGCGGGACTTGAGTTCTGCGACAGCCTTATCGTAGTAGGCGAGGTCGTATCCGATGCCAAGCATCTCAGAACTTGAAGGATGGATAGTCTGAAGACCGAGCTCTACCCAGAGGAAGTGCTCCTTGTTAATCTCATCGAGAAGATTGAGAACATCATCGCCTAGGCAGTCAGGTCGTGTCGCAATTGCTATGCCGCTAATCCGAGGGTCATCGAGTGCCGCATAGAACTTCTCACGAAGAACTTCAACTGGAGCATAGGTGTTGGTGTGGCTCTGGAAATAGGCGAGATATTCAGCATTTGGCCACTTCTGGCTCAGTAGTTCTATCTGATCTTCTATATTAGAAGCGAGCTCTCCAGAACCTCCTGATGAGCAGAATGCACAGCCACCGAAGCCGACTTTGCCGTCTCTATTAGGGCAGGTGAAACCAGCCTCAATTGAGAGTTTAACTGTCTTACGGCCGAACTCGCGGCGCAGATATTGGTTAATAGAGTTGAATCTTTCTTGCATAAACTGTTTAATGAAATCTTCCTATATGATATAATTTTTGCATTATGAAACGGAGGGGTACTCTTGGATAAAGACATCAAAATGGCGTCAATATTGAATTATTCTGACTGCAATATGCAGGAGAATCTTGATCTTTCCAGACTCGGTCTCGAGCAGAGAAAGCCATCGCTTCTTCTTCATGCGTGCTGCGGACCGTGTTCAACATCCTGTGTTGAGCGCCTGGCAGATGAGTACCAGATTACCGTGTACTATTATAATCCGAACATTACGGACAGTGAAGAATATTTTCTCAGACGAGATGCTCTGCTGAAGTTCCTCAAAGCATTCAACGAGGAGAACCGAGACAAGGGAATATTCGTAGACTATCTGGAGGGAAGATATGATTCGGATAGATTCCTCAGTATGACAGAGGAGCTAGCTGATGAGCCAGAGGGTGGAAGTCGCTGCGATGTATGCTTCACTATGCGACTTGCGGACACAGCTGTGATGGCGAAGAAGCTAGGAATGGACTATTTTACCACCGTTATGTCAGTAAGCCCGCATAAGAACTACGCTAAGATTTCAGAACTCGGTTACGAACTTGAATCAAACACTGGCGTAAGCTTCCTAGATGTGGACTTCAAGAAGAAGAACGGATTCGCAAGAAGCGTGGAACTGTCGAAGAAGTACGGATTATACAGACAGAATTACTGCGGATGCGACTATGCGCGTTTCGCTGGAAAGAATAAAGGGGACAAATAAGGGATTAGATAACTAAGGAGGAATAACATGAGCAAGGTATATGTACCTGAAGGTTACAAGCCAATACTTGGACCAACCGAAACACAGAGAGCAATCAAGAAGATTAAGGACTACTTCCAGAAGGAACTCGCACACAGACTGAGACTCGGAAGAGTCAGTGCACCACTCTTTGTTTTCCCTGAGACTGGTCTTAACGACAATCTCAATGGTTATGAGAGAAGAGTTAACTTCACAATCAAGGATATCGACGAGAGACAGGTTGAGGTAGTTCAGTCGCTTGCTAAGTGGAAGAGAATGGCTCTTGGCAGATATGATGTTAAGCCTGGTGTTGGTCTTTACACAGATATGAACGCTATCAGAAGAGATGAGGAACTCGACAACATCCACTCAATCTATGTTGACCAGTGGGATTGGGAGAAGGTAATCACACCTGAACTCAGAACTGAGGAGTATCTCGAGCAGACAGTAAGCGCTATCTATGATGCACTGCTCTCACTCGCAGATTATGTCAATGAGTCATATCCTGAGCTCAACGTTGTACTTCCTGCTGAGATTACATTCATCGATTCACAGAATCTTGAGGACGAGTATCCAGATCTCACTTCAAAGGAGAGAGAGAAGGAGGCCTGCAAGAAGTACGGTGCTGTATTCATCAAGAAGATTGGCGGCGCGCTCAAGTCAGGTAAGCCACACGATGGCAGAGCTCCAGACTACGATGACTGGGAACTCAACGGAGATATCCTCCTCTGGAACGAGGTTCTCGAGGATGCTTATGAAATCTCATCAATGGGTATCAGAGTAGATTCTGAGTCAATGCTCAGACAGCTCAAGATCGATGGCAAGGAAGACAGAATTGACCTTCCATTCCATCAGGGAGTAATCAACAGAACACTTCCACTGACAATCGGTGGAGGAATCGGACAGAGCAGACTCTGTATGTTCTTCCTCAAGAAGGCACACATCGGAGAAGTTCAGGTATCAGTATGGCCTGAAGAGATGTATGAGGAGTGCGCAGCAAACAATATTTTCCTGCTGTAATCAATAATCAAAGACAAGTTAAACAGGCTGCTGCTGTCACAGGTGGCGGCCTGTATTACGCTGGGAGGCATCTTGAACAGATACGTCAATGTCGTTGTAGACAACAAGAGTGAATACACGGACTGTTTCTTCACTTACTCCGCACCTCCGGATGTCGGTGTGGGCGCAAGAGTGACAGTTCCTTTTGCCGGTCGAAAGAAGCCAGTCGATGCATACGTAGTCGAAGTGGACGTTCAGCCGGAGTTTGACGTGTCTAAGATAAAAGAGATCACCGAATATATTCCAGAGCGTTCTTTGAACGAGGAGATGATTCAGACCGCAATCTGGATGCGCAAGCGATACGGCGTCAAGTACATCGATGCGATCAAGATGTTCACCGTTAATGGTAAAATCATTCGTCATCCGTCCCACGCTTCCAGCGATGCGCAGCTTCCGTCATATGAGTTAAGTGAGGATCAGAAGCGAACAGCTTCGAGAATCACCGAAGCGATGAAGCAATGCGAATTCAAGACATTCCTCATCAAGGGTGTAACCAACAGCGGTAAGACCGAGGTATACATGAAAGCCGTTGAGGAAGCCCTCAATCAGGGAAGAACAGCGATAGTCCTTCTTCCTGAGATTGCACTGTCGCATCAGACAGAAGAGAGATTCCGAAAGCGTTTCGGAGCTGAGAATATAGCAACACTTCACAGCAAGCTGTCAACAAGTAAGAAACTCAGCGAGTGGGCTCGAATCAGATCGGGTGAAGCCCGCATAGTAGTAGGAGCGAGAACTTCAGTATTCGCTCCACTTGAGAACATAGGTGCCATCATCATCGATGAGGAACACGAGAGCACTTACAAATCCGATCACAATCCAAAATACGAGACAGTAGATGTCGCATATAAGAGAGCTTCTGCTCATAACGCAATTCTGGTTCTCGGAAGTGCAACACCAAGCGTTGTATCATACTATCGCAGCAAACAGGGCGTATACGAACTTCTCGAGATGCCAAAGCGTATAGGACAGAGCGTGCTTCCGACAATTGAAACTGTCGATATGAGAGCGGAGACAAGACGAGGCAATTTAGGAGTAATAAGTGAAGCCCTGGCGGATGGAATAAGCGAAAGCCTCAAGAACAGGGAGCAGATTATTCTATTCCTGAATAGAAGAGGATTCTCGACTCAGATTCTCTGTCCAGACTGCGGTCACAAGATGGTCTGCGATGAGTGCGGTATCACGCTGACCTATCACAAAGCATTCAATGCTGCAGTATGTCATTACTGCAGCCGAAGATATCCGCTACCGGAACACTGTCCAGAGTGTGGAAGCAAGTATATCAAGTATGCAGGAGCAGGCACAGAGAAGGTCGAAGAATCCGTTACTAAGCTATGGCCCGACGCAAAGGTTCAGAGGTTCGACCTCGACACAGCAGGTTCTCAGAAGGAGATTTCTGCCGTTCTGGAGGCATTCTCATCTGGGGAGACTGACATACTCGTTGGAACCCAGCTGCTTGCGAAGGGACTAGACTTCAGAAATGTCGGATTAGTCGGCATTATCAATGCTGATGTCAGCCTCAATATCCCTGACTACAGATCGCAGGAGAGAACTTATCAGCTTATCACTCAGGTTGCTGGTAGAGCCGGAAGAGCGGGTGGATGCAGCAAGGTTCTGATTCAAACATATGACCCTGAGAGTGATGTCATCGATGCTGCAGCTAATGGAAGCTATGAAGACTTCTATGAGAATGAACTGCTACACCGAAACATCATGAATTATCCACCTTACAGTGATATAATCTGTGTGTCCTTTGTGGATAAGAGTGGCAACACTGATGTTGCACTCGAATACGCTACGGCATATAGGAAGAAGCTGCAGGGACTTAAGGATGCACCTAAGGGTGCAGTGATACTCCCCGCGAGGGAGGAAGCCCGTCGCACAGACGGCAAAGCGAGAGCGACTTTTATCATCAAGGCACCTGCAGGAAGCAGAGCGGGATATATTCGTTCGTACATGCTTACGCGAGAGCAGATGATGCGCGACAAGGCGCCTTGCTACATAGAGATAGATGTAAATCCATATGGAATAGTATAAGGAGAACAAATGGCAATTAGACAGATTACTTTAAGAGGCGAGGAGATCCTCAAGAAGAAGTGCAAACCAGTTAAGGAGATCACACCAAGAATCATGGAGCTCATTGAGGACATGGTTGACACAATGTTCGAGGCAGATGGTGTAGGTCTTGCTGCTCCACAGGTGGGAGTAATGAAGAGAATCTTTGTTGCTATGCCTTATCCTGAGCAGGAGGAGCCTGAGATCTATGTGATGATTAACCCTGAGATCCTCGAGTCAGATGGCGTTCAGGAGTCAAGTGAGGGATGTCTCAGCGTTCCAGGTTATATGGGACTTGTTGAGAGACCTCTCAGAGTTAAGGTCAGATATATGGACATCAACGGCAATACTGTTGAGGACGAGTTCAGCGATTTTGCAGCAACAGTAATCAGCCACGAGAATGACCATCTCGATGGAATCCTCTATGCTGACAAGGCTAAGAATTTCATGACTGCTGAGGAGTATCAGGAGAGACTCAGAGAGTTCCAGGCTCAGAACGGGGAGGCTGCTGAATAATGAGAATAGTATACATGGGAACGCCAGAGTTTGCTGTTCCATCTCTCAAGGCTGTATACGAAGCTGGCCATCAGATTGAGCTTGTAGTAACTCAGCCAGATAGAAGAGGTAACAGGGGCAAGGTTATTCCTTCACCAGTTAAGGCTCAGGCACTTGAGTATGGTCTTGATATTGCTCAGCCATATTCAATCCGCAAGGACGAAGAGTTCAGGGCGAGACTCAAGGAGATCAATCCTGATCTCATCGTAGTAGTCGCTTTCGGACAGATTCTGCCGCTTGAGGTTCTTGATCTTCCTAAGTACGGCTGCATAAATGTTCATGGATCACTTCTCCCTAAGCTGAGAGGTGCTTCACCAATGCAGGCTGCTGTACTCAGCGGAGATCCAGTCAGCGGAGTTACTATCATGAAGATGGATGTTGGCCTCGATACAGGCGATATGCTCACTAAGACTGAGTGCAATATCGAGGGGCTCTACATCAACGAGGTTGCTGATATGCTATCAGAGGCTGGAGCTCAGCTGCTTGTTGAGACAATTCCTATGCTCGAAGCAGGCACGGTAGATCCTGTTAAGCAGATAGAGGAGGAGTCAAGCTACGCTTCAATGATAAGCAAGGCAGACGGTTTGACAGACTTCAACGAACCTGCTGCAGTTCTCGAGAGAAAACTCAGGGCGTATGCCGAGTGGCCTACACTTCACAGCTATCTTGGCGAGAGCACAGTTAAGTTCTATCGCGCAGAGGTGCTCGATGAAGTTCCTGATGGAGAGCCGGGCACAGTATCTTCAGTTGACAAGAAGACATTCACAGTTAACTGCTCAGAGGGCAAGCTCAGAATTCTTGAGCTTCAGCTTCAGGGCAAGAAGCGTATGAATACAGCTGACTTCATGAGAGGTCATGCTATGAACGCAGGTGACAGATTCACCGCAAAGGAGGCATAGATGTACTATTACGATCTCACTTACATAGTTCTTATTCCAGCTATCATCTTCACATTCTGGGCGCAGGCTAAGGTTAATTCAGCTTTCAAGAAGTACTCAAGTGTGAGAAACAGCACAGGACTCACAGGCTTCGATGCAGCTAGAAAGATGCTCGATGCCAATGGACTCTACGATGTTCCAATCAATGTAATCGGCGGCAATGCGCTGACTAATTACTATGATCCAAGAAACAAGACTCTGAACCTTTCTTCAGAGGTGTACTCACAGCCAAGCATCGCTGCAATCTGCATCGCATGCCACGAGGCTGGACACGCAGTACAGGATGCAGAGCACTACCCAGCACTCAACTTTAGAAATGCGATTGTTCCAGTAGTTAATATCGCGCAGACAATCTCATGGCCTATTATCATCATCGGTCTGCTTCTCACAACACAGACTATGTATGGAACAGCACTCTTCAATCTGGGAGTAATCTGCTTTGTCGCAGTTATCCTCTTCCACCTCGTAACTCTGCCAGTAGAGTTCAATGCAAGTGCAAGAGCACTCGAGGGAATGCAGAGTCTCAGCATCGTTAATGACGCTGACTACAGAGGAAGCAAGAAAGTACTGAGTGCTGCTGCTATGACATATGTTGCAGCTCTCGCTGTAGCTGTTGCAAACCTTCTCAGAATCCTTCTTATAGCAAGAAGAGACTAAGGAGTCGTATGTTAGGAGATTGGTTAGCGACATTTGAAGCCCTCAAGGCTGTATATGCAGATGAGGCATATTCGAATATTGCAATCAACGAAGCCGTGGAGCATCACAAGGAATGCTCTGGCGGCTTCGTTCGTGCGTTTGCAAAAGGCGTAATCAGAGACACGATGCGCCTTGATTACTGTGTAGAGAAACTCGCAGACAAGGGTCTTAAGGGAATCAAGAAGAGAACTCTCATAGTTCTCAGAATGGGAATATATGCAATTGATAGCCTGGACAGTGTACCAGATTATGCTGCAGTCAACGAGGCTGTTGCACTTGCCAAGAAGGTAAGCCGTGGCACTGATAGGTTCATCAATGCACTTCTCAGAAGATATCTCAAAGAGAAGGACAATCTAGCAACTGATGAATCTAATCTGTCGCTCAGATATTCCTTCCCTCAGAAGCTCGTAGATCTTCTTCAGTCTCAGTACGGAGAGGACACTGAGAAGCTTCTTATAGCTCTCAATACCGCACCAGATCTGATTCTCAGAACGAACACTCTTATGGCGGAACCTGATGAACTCGCTGAGCTTCTCGCGAAGGACGGCATAATATGCAAGCCTGTCGAAGGTAGCAGAACCGCCTTAGTCTGCAAGAAAGGTCAGCCTGTAAGCACATCTTACTATCGTGATGGATGGTTCTCGGTTCAGTCGCTCTCATCGATTAAGTCGATTGAAGCTTTTGCGCCTAAGCAGGGTAGCCGCGTGCTAGACATGTGTGCGGCCCCAGGAGGCAAGAGCTGTGCTATGGCAGAGCTAATGTGCGGTGAGGGTTCCATCACTGCCTGCGATATTCATCCGCACAGACTAGAGCTGATTGACACTTCTTCAGACAGGCTTGGACTCGATATTATAGAGGCTAAGTTGCAGAATGGTACCGAATTCCGAGAAGAATGGGCGGGAGCTTTCGACTTCGTTCTTGCAGATGTTCCGTGCTCAGGAATCGGAGTTATCGGAAGTAAGCCAGAACTCAAGCTGAGAACGAATCCAGACGATTATGCGGAGCTCACTGGCGTTCAGGCAGAGATTCTTGAGAATGCTTACAAGTACCTTAAACCTGGCGGAAGACTTATGTATTCGACATGTACGATTAACAGATATGAGAACGAGGGTATCGTTGATAGCTTCTGCGAGAAGCACGGATTCCCTCTAATTATTGAAAAACACGCCATTATGCCGTATAATAGTTCATTAATAGGATTTTTCTACTGTATTATAGAGAAGTCTGTTTAAAACGTATTGGAGATCAAAATGAGGATAGGTTACATGACGGATAAGGGCAGGAGAAGGCCCAAGAATGAGGATGCACTCCGAGTTCTTGCAGATAAGAACTTCTTCATGCTCGCTGACGGTGTAGGAGGCAACAAATCCGGTGAAGTAGCCAGCAACGGTGCGCTCGACACGCTGACTAAGTTCATCGAGCACAATCCACCTGAGAAGCTAGAGGGAAGAGACGAGATCTTCCGTTACTTCAGGGTTGCAGTAGACTATGTGGACAGAACTATTGAGACTATGTCCGAGATTGAAACTGCTTATGCTGGAATGGCAACAACACTGGTTTTCGCCTACTTAAAGGACAGAATATTATATATCGGTAATGTCGGTGATAGCAGAGCATATCTGGTTCACAACGGCAAAATACATCAGATTACCGAAGACCACACTTATGTGAATGACCTCGTTAAGATGGGTGCTATCACCCGCGAGGAAGCAGAGAAGCATAACAAGAAGAACGTAATAACAAGGGCAATCGGTGCCAACGCTTGCAGCACACCAGATTGCTTCAATGTATATGTCGAACCAGGGGATAAGGTCCTGATCTGCAGTGACGGACTCTATGATGAAGTCACAGAGGGAACAATACTTCAGGTACTGACAAAGACTGAAGACATGAATGAATGTGCAGATCTTCTCGTAAGAATGGCTAACGAGAACGGAGGCAGCGACAATATTTCAGTAATCTGTGTAGAGGTACCGGAGGATTAGACATGGCTAGCAGACTATTATCAGGAAGATATGAACTGATCGAGAAGATCGGTGACGGCGGAATGGCCGTAGTATACAAGGCTAAAGATAAGTTACTTAACAGATATATCGCAGTTAAGATTCTGCGCCCAGAGTTCACAAAGGATGCTACATTCGTAGAGAACTTCAAGCGCGAGTCACAGGCTGCTGCAGGACTCTCGCATCCTAATATCGTAAGCGTATACGATGTAGGCAGAGAGGGTAATATCAACTATATCGTTATGGAGCTCATCGAGGGTAAGACACTCAACGAACTCATCGATGAGGAAGCCCCAATGAACTACAAGAGAGTTATCGACATCACTAAGCAGGTTGCATCAGCTCTCAGAATTGCGCACAAGAACAAGATTATTCATAGAGACGTTAAACCTCACAACATCATGATTACTGAGGACGGAGTTGTTAAGCTCGCAGACTTCGGTATCGCTAAGGCTGTTAATGATGCAACTCTCTCAACAGGTAGCAAGATCATCGGCTCCGTTCACTACTTCTCACCTGAGCAGGCAAGAGGTAATTATGTAGACGAGAGATCAGATATCTACTCACTTGGTATCGTTATGTATGAGATGCTCACAGGCAAGGTTCCTTTCGAGGGAGATAATCCTGTAACAATTGCTCTCAAGCACATCAACGAGGAGGTTACTCCACCAAGCGAGCTCGTAGGCGGAATTCCACCTGCACTCGAGAGAGCAGTTCTCAAGGCAACAGATAAGTTCCAGACAAACCGTTACAAGAATGCTGATGAGCTTCTTGAGGATCTTGACAATATCGAGTTCGTAACAAAGGTTGTCGGTAATTCAATCTTCAATAACGCATCAAAGGAGATTGAGAACAGAAGAAATGCTGTTGAAGAGGACGACGACGAGCCAAAGTCAAAGAAGAAGAATAAGAACAAGAAGAAGTTAGATCCAGCGACAAAGAAGAAGAGAATCATCATCGCTTGCGTTGCTGCTGCAATTCTTATTCCTCTTATTGTATTCGGTATCATCAAGTCTGGAATCTTCTCAGGCAAGGCAGAGGTTCCTAATCTCGAGAACCTCACATACGAGGAGGCTCTTGATAAGTGTGAGGAGGCTGGATTCAACCTTAAGAAGGGTAAGGCTATCTACTCATCAGATGTCAAGGAAGGTCTCGTATGCCAGCAGGACCCAGAGGCTGGAACAGAAGCTGCAAAGGGCAGCACAATCACTGTTAACCTCAGTAAGGGTTCAAAGGATGGTACAGTTCCAAACCTCGTAGGTATGAGCTACAACGACATCGAGAACTACCTGAAGGAGTTCGGATACAAGCTCGGAGTTGTTAAGGAAGTTACTTCAACTGAGGCTGCCGGAATCATCATCGAGCAGGATCCTAAGGCTGGTTCAAAGCTCGATAAGGGAAGCAAGATCAACATCACAATCAGTGATGGTAAGGGTAAGGAGAAGGGCACAGTACCTTCACTTACAGGTAAGACTCTCGCAGAGGCTAAGGCTGCTATCGTAGCTGCTGGCTTCAAGGTTGGAGAGATTAAGTATGAGGAGAGTGAGGCATACGGCAACGGTTATGTAATGTGGCAGCAGTATGCAGCTAATACTCAGCTCGATAAGGGTACAACTATTGACATCGAGGTCAGCAAGGGCAGTCCTCAGCCAAGCAACGGATAAACATGCAGGGTAGAATTGTCAAAGGTATTGGAGGATTCTACTATGTCTCTGATGGAGATAGAGTATATATGGGCAAGGCTCGCGGCGTCCTCAAGAGAAACAAGAAACTCTTATATGTCGGAGATATCGTTGAATACGAGCTCGACGACAATGAGCAGTGTGTTATCACAGGGGTTGTGGAGAGGAAGAATTTCCTCTTCAGACCTCCTGTTTCTAATCTGGAAATGCTGGTAGTAACTTTTGCGGCAGCTAACCCAGAGGTTAATTTCCCAGTAATTGATAAGCTCATAGCGGCAAGTGAGTTAAGAGATATTGATGTGGCAATCTGCATCACAAAGCGTGATCTGCAGTCTGCTGATGTCCTAGAGTCATATGTCAAGACTTATTCTTCGGTATATCCAGTTGCTACCGTCAATGGTGTTACAGGAGAGGGTGTTGAAGATCTGCTGGAGATTATCAAGGGCAAGAACGTTGCCCTCGCTGGACCGTCTGGAGTTGGCAAGTCCACACTTCTGAACTTCATGCTCGGTGGTGATGTTATGGAGACTGGAAGTATCAGTGACAAGACTAAGCGTGGAAGACATACTACGAGACACGTAGAGATATTCACGCTTGAAGATGGAACTAATATCTACGATACGCCGGGTTTCACATCTCTCGATATGACGGAGATGGACGCCCACGACGTACAGAAACTTTTCCCTGAATTCAGAAGGTTGAGGGGAGAGTGCAAATACTCCGACTGCATGCACATCAACGAGCCAGAGTGTGCGGTGAAGGAGCAGCTTGAGGAGGGTATCATCCCTCAGACAAGATACAGATCATATCTGGCAATGGTAGAAGAGGTTAAGTAATGGCTAAGATAGCACCATCGATTCTCGCTGCGGATTTCGCAAGACTCGGCGAGGACGTTAAGAATATTTGTGATATTGGAGTTGATTACCTGCACATCGATATTATGGACGGTTCTTTCGTACCTAATATCAGCTTCGGTTCTGCAGTAATGAAGAGCCTGAACGAGTACATCAATGCTCCATATGACGTACATCTTATGATCGACAATCCTGATAACCTGCTCGAGGACTTCGTGACAGAGAACACTGAGTTCATCACAGTTCATCAGGAGGCATGCAGACATCTCAACAGAACTGTTCAGCACATCCACTCACTCGGAGTTAAGGCTGGTGTTTCTATCAATCCGGCAACACCTGTTTCGGCGCTTGAGAACATCCTGGAGTATGTTGATCTCGTTCTCGTAATGTCTGTTAACCCAGGTTTCGGTGGACAGAAGTTTATCCCATCAGCGCTTGAGAAGATTGCGCAGCTGAAGGAGATCAGAGAGAAGAAGGGATATAACTATCTCATCGAGGTAGATGGTGGTGCTGGCGTAGGCAATGCTGAGGCTATTAGAGAGGCTGGCTGCGATATTATCGTATCTGGTACAGCAGTATTCAAGGCCGAAGATAGAGTAGAGGCGATTGCTAAAATTAAAGGTTAATATATAGGAGAATAGGTATAATGAAGATTGCAGTAGCTTATAATGACGGACTTATCAATGAGCATTTTGGACACTGTGAGCAGTTCAAGATGTATGAGATTAACGAGACATCAGAGATCGTATCTGAGGAGATCGTAGCAGCAAATGCTAGCGGTCACGATGGAATCACAGCATTTCTCAAGGAGCAGGGTGTTGAGGTTGTTATCTGTGGCGGAATGGGAGCTGGCGCAGAGAAGGCTCTTCTCGAGGCAGGAATCATTCCTTTTGCTGGAGCATCAGGTGAGGTAGACAAGGTTGTTGATTCATTCCTCAACGATTCACTCGTTAACAGCGGTGTAAACTGCGACCACCACAGCCACGAGGATGGTGAGGGTTGCGGTTGCGGTGATGACTGCGGATGCAGCGGTGGTTGTGGCGGCTGCGGTGGTGGATGTGGAGGTGGACTCCAGTATGAGCCACCATTTGACGGTCCTAACGTTGGAATGGCTTGCAGAGTTCACTACAGAGGAACTCTCGATGACGGAACACAGTTCGATGCATCATATGATAGAGGCGAGCCACTCGAGTTCCTTTGCGGAGCTGGTATGATGATCGTTGGATTCGATAAGGCAGTTGCTAATATGGCTGTAGGCGAGAAGGTTAATGTTCACCTCGAGTGCGAGGAGGCATACGGTGAGCCAGTTCCAGAGGCTATTGTTACATTCGATGTAACAGGAATGCCTGGAGCAGATGAGCTTGAGATCGGTTCACAGGTTGCACTTCAGAACATGTTCGGACAGCCAGTACCAGCTAAGGTAGTTAAGATCGATGGAAGCAATGTTACATTCGATGCTAACCATGAGCTTGCTGGTAAGGCACTCAACTTCGAGATTGAGCTTCTCGAGGTTAAGGAAGTGTAAGATAATATACATATATGAACTCTCCATCTGGAGAGTTCTTTTTTTTTGCGAGATTATCCCTTAATCCGACGATAAACGCCCGAAAATATGTGTACTGCTGGGGAATGTGAAAACCGTTATGCTTATCTCATCAGGAGGCGAGCAGTGATTAGAAGACGTTTATTTGCATATACAAGTATGTATCTATTTGGCATTGTCGCAGCTTATATATGCTACGAGCGTGCTGCACTCCTGATCGGAACCCTCTTCATATTCGTGATATGTATGATTATCGCTAGAGCGGACATACCTGAGTTTGCTGTACTCAATCAACACGCCATTTTGATAATCTGCGTACTTGCAGGATTCATTCAATTCACCCTTTCATTCATAGACATTAACAGCAAACTCGAAGAGCAGGGCAGTGCGAATGTCGAGGGCATTATTCTTCAAATCAAAGAGAAGGACTACGGCCATCAGCTAATTCTCAGACCCAACGATAAGAATCTCGGCAGGCGCATTCTGCTCAACTGCTACAGCGACTCATACGAAGCTGGTGATTCTTTTCTGCCCGAGGAGAATATATATTCTGTCTGCGGTTCATACTGCAGAGCCTCGGGCAAGCTCAGAATCCCTCAAGATCAGGACAACCCAGCTTGCTTCGATTACAAACTATATCTCAACTCACAGCGAATCAAATATGTAATGACAGTCTATGATCTTAAGATTGAGGAGAATACAAGCGTAGATGCGAAACTTCACTCATCTATTATGAACGTACGTTGGCAGTTTGAGAATACATTCTCCGATGAACCTGAGATCAGAGCACTAATAAAGGGCGTAATCTTCGGTGATAAGGGAGAGATTGATGAAGAAACAAGGAACGAGTTCAATGAGAATGGAACAGGACATGTGCTAGCAGTTAGTGGCCTGCATATCGGCTTTTTATTCACGCTTCTCAAATTCCTAACGAAGAAGAGAAATACGAGGGGGATGAGCATGCTCATCTTAGCTATCATAGTTCTATATGGTGAGATGACTATGTGGAGTCCATCTACTATTAGAGCGGTGATGGTACTAGGAATCAACACAATGGCTGTATGGCTGAGGCGACGAGCGGATATGCTTACATCAGTAAGCTTTGCAGCGCTGATACTGCTTGCTATCAATCCATATCAGCTATTCAATACAGGATTTCAGATGTCATTTCTAGCAATGCTTGGAATAGCCTTCTTTGGCAAACCCCTAAGTATTCTGATAGGAGATGAGCTGGCCATAATACTAGCAGTTCAGCTGGCAATAGCCCCTTATACAGCACTAATATTCCATAGATTCAATCCTTTATCTGTGTTTATTAATATACCAATAGTCGCATTGGCGTCAGTAATCGTGCCGGTATGCATATGTGAGATTGGACTCATAATAGTTATTGGTTATATTCCGCTACTGCTCAAAGATCTAAGTTGCGGCTTGATGGAGCTGCTAATCTCACTGAATCGATGGCTTAATTTCGGTAGTAACTGGTCATTCTATATGACTGGAATCAATATCGGTATCCTGATTGGCGCCTATGTTATATTGTTTCTGCTTAGTTCTGAATGGTTTAGGGTGCAGGTCATAAGGCAGAATTACTCATTGATTAGAAAAGACCTGGGTCTGGCTTCTTTGCCTATTATTGTTCTTGTTCTCGCGTCATATAATACTTACGCTGATGACGAGCTCGTATTCGTATCAGTAGGCCAAGGTGACTGCCTGCACATCCGAGTTGGTTCAGAAGACTACCTCATAGATGGAGGTGGGTATCGCGAGCGAAATATCGGGGAGAATACTCTTCTGCCTTACTTGTTGAGTAATGGAGCTGATCGTGTGGATACAGCTTTTGTTACTCATCTTCACGATGATCATTATAAGGGAATTGAGGAACTAGCATCTGTGTATGATGTTAACTCACTTGCCTTGTCCCCGGCATATAGGCATGTCCTAGCTACTACGGTTGATGAGGTCAATTTCGTACAGAAAGGAGTTCGCTATGAACTAGATTCAGACTGCGCAGTTGTTCCAATCTGGCCAGTTAAGAGTCCATCTGGGACTGTGACTTCGGATACTGCTAACGAGTTCAACACAGTGTATATCGTCTACTATAGGGGAACAAAGACAATGGTCACTGGTGACCTCCTTGAGGAGGATGAACTCGATATGTTACAATACTACAGCGGTACGGATGTACTGAGATGTGATGTGTTTAAGGTTGGACATCACGGAAGTAAGAGCAGCAGTTCAGAGGCTCTACTGGATGCGGTTCAGCCCGAGATAGCAGTCATCTCTGTGGGCAAGGACAATATGTACGGACATCCGCACGAACAGACAATTAAGAGACTTGAGGAGCGAGGCATCCGTATATATCGTACGGATATCAATGGTGCTGTCGGACTCGATATCAATCGAAGAGGTCGCATACGAGTGGATCTCATGAGGCCGACTCCTCTGGATGATACAAAGGATAGATAATGGGATATAAAGATTTCTATGATAATTTCAATAAGGGCAAGCTCGGTTCATGCCTCTTCTTCTTTGGAGAGGAGAGCTATCTTGTAGACTGGGCTATTGACCTGATTCTGGATAAGAATGTCGATGAGGGTATGAGAAGTCTCGACTATCAGATTCTCGAGGGAGAGATCTGCAGTGCTTCAGACATCACCAGTGCTGCAAGAGCTTATTCGATGTTCTCAGAGCGTCGAGTAGTCGTTGTAAGAGATTATAAGCCTGCATTCAAGAAGCTCACAAATGCAGCTGACGAGGCGGCACTTCTTGAACTTGCTGCAAGCAGCAACGATTCCTCGATTCTAATCTTTGTCGCACCAGTCGGACCAAAGGAACTCAACGCATACGGCAAGAAGCTTCAGAAGGCCTGCGACTCATATGAATTCGCAAGAATAGATAGAGCACAGCTCAAGGGATTCATCAGCAAGAAGGTGAGAGAGGCCGGCAATCTGCTCGGACAGAGGGAGATGGACTATCTCATGGATCTATCTGGATACTTCAATAGAGATAGCGCGTACTATCTCAAGGATATCATGGCCGATCTCGATCGTATCAACAACGCCTGTGCGGATGGTAGAATCACTATGGCGCTTATTGAAGAGCTTATGATAGGCGAGGATGACAGATATGTCTTTAATCTAGTCGATGCCATCACAAATGGCGACAAGAAGCGAGCAATGGAACTCTCATCAACAATTCTCGCCGAGAGTGATGACTATATGTCACTCATCGGACTCCTGACCAAGCAGTTCGAGATTATGTATGATGCTCTCGAACTATCTCAGGAAGGAGCATCAATTCCGCAGATGGCGAAGGCGACTGGAATTAATGAATTCAGGTTCAAGAAGGCATACCAGTCAGCAAGACACTTCAGCAAGGACAGACTGAAGGATCTGCTGATTAAGCTGTACAATATAGACCGGGACATCAAGAACGGCAATATGGAAGGCGGACTTGCATTCCAGCTGTTCATACTAGGAGTGTAGAATAGTATATAAAGAAAAGGCCTCAGCTAGATAACTAGTTGAGGCCTTTTGGCATATTCGTACTATTCCTTGCTTGCGGCAATGAGTTCTCTTGCGGCTTCTCTTGCGTTATCGCTTGCTGAGCCGCTGAAGAGTGTTGCAACCATCTTCTCCTTGCCTTCATCATCGAGGTGCTCGATGACTGTGTGGGAACGATTGTCCACAATCTGCTTGGTAATCAGGTAGTTGTCCTGACCGAATGCAGCAATCTGTGGAAGGTGAGTGATGCAGATAGTCTGGCGGAAGCCCGCGATAGCGCGGAGCTTGCGGCCGACTGTGAGTGCGGTTCTTCCACTGATACCTGTGTCAATCTCATCGAAGATCATCGACTCAACCTTATCGCTCTGTTCGATGATGTGCTTGAAGGCGAGCATGATTCTTGAGATCTCTCCACCCGATGCAATCTTCGCAAGAGGCATTGGAGGCTGACCAGGGTTAGTCGAGATGAGGAACTCGAGTTTATCGAGACCAAGTGGTCCAATCTCATCGAGCTTCTCAATGCTTATCTTGAAGTCAGAATTAGCGAAGTCAAGATCGAGTAGTTCCTTGCACATAGCAGCTTCAAGCTTCTCAGCAATAGCATGTCTTAACTCGCTGAGGTGCTCAGCGTGTCTATTCATTCTGCCATATGCTTCAGTGAGCTCCTGCAGAAGCTTCTTCTTCTCGAAGTCGAAGTTCTGAATAAGGCTGAGTTTCTCTTCAAGTTCTGCTCCGTAGGCGATGATTCCATCGAGATCTCTGCCATACTTGCGCTTAGCATCTTCGATGTCCGAGAGTCTCTCCTGAGCATTATCGAGATCTTCCTCATCGAAAGAAAGGGAAGAGGAGATATCGCGCAGTCTGTCGGAAGCATCCTCAAGCTGATAATAGATATCCTGAATCTGGCCAGAGAGGGCAGTCAGGGCTTCGCTGTATGCGGATACTGACTGAAGTTCGCCGGCACAACGATTGAGTACTGTGAGAACTGAAGGCTCAGCTTCATGAATCATCGCATATGATGAGTTGACAGCTGTGTAGATGCGTTCGCTGTTCTTCATTAGGTCGAGCATATCCTGAAGTTCTTCATCCTCGTGAGGCTGAAGATTGAGGGCATTGATGTAATTGAGCTCGTACTCATAGTAGCTCTTGTCATCTCTAGCTGACTTCTCCTGAGCGAGGAGGTCATGATAGGCCTTCTTGGCCTTGCGGTGCTCCTCATAGAGCTGTTGCATAGTCTCGAGTTCTGAAGCTATGGCATCGTGCTGATAACTGTCGTTGATCAGAATGTGATTCTCAGGATTGAGTATGAGCTGATTGTCATACTGTCCGTGAATATCTACCCAGTCAGCACAGAACGACTTGAGCTGGGCGAGTGTTACCATCTCGCCATTGAGCTTAGCAACGCTCTTGCCAGAAGCGAGAAGTTCTCTTACGATGATTACGTCTTCACCGTCCTTGTCTCCGGCAATCTGGATGACAGCCTTATCGCAGTCAGTTCTGACCATAGAAATATCAGCCCTTCCACCGAGGGCTGTACTTATTGCCTGAACGAGCACTGACTTACCTGCACCTGTCTCACCAGTGATAATGTTAAGTGAGTTGCCAAGGTCGAAGGATAGGTGCTCAATAGTTGCAAAGTTGTCTATAATGATGCGATTAAGCATATATTAGTCTTCCTTCTTGTTGATCATCTTATCGAATTCGTCAGTAATCTGCTTAACGTTGTCCTCATGGTCAACTACGATGAGCATAGTGTTGTCACCGCTGATTGTTCCAACGATATGTGGAAGCTCGAGGCAGTCGATTGCCTCAGCTGAAGCGTTACCACAGCCTGGAAGTGTCTTAACAACGATAAGGTTCTGTGCTGCAGCCCATGAGAGAGTGCACTCACGGAAAATCTTTATAAATCGATCCGAGATAGGGCGCTCCTGATAATTGCCAGCAACATATTTGTACTTGCCAGTCTTAGAAAGACCTTTGACAAGCTGAAGTTCCTTGATATCTCTTGAGATTGTCGCCTGAGTTACATTGTAGCCAGCCTCCTGAAGAAGCTCCTGAAGTCTGTCCTGAGTTTCAACCTCATTTGCAGCAATAATCTCCAAAATCTTGTTCTGTCTTGAGTAACGCATCTATTCCTCCGTGTTTATAGCATATATTCATATGATAGCATAAATATACATCAAAAGACATCTGTCTTTTGTCGCCAAATGTCGCAAAAAACAAGCATAATACTGACTTCAAACTAGCGTAGCAAAATGGACATGTAGGGTGCATTTTGGTAGAATAGTAAATAGGAGAATTATGCAATGAGAATACTAGGAATTGACCCAGGCTATGCGATTATGGGATGGGGCATAGTCGATTACAAAGGAAACAAGTTCACTCCGGTGGCGTATGGTGCAATCACTACAGAAGCGCACACTCCGCCAGAGCAGAGACTCATGAAGATATACGATGAGCTCACGGAGATACTGCAGAAGTACGAGCCTGAAGAAGCCTCGATAGAGGAAATTTTCTTCAATAGCAACACCACAACAGCCATTATGGTAGGCGAGGCAAGAGGCATCGCGCTTCTCGCATGTGTGCAGAACGATGTAAGCATCGCTGAGTACACACCGCTTCAGATTAAGCAGTCGCTTGTAGGATACGGAAGAGCTGAGAAGAAGCAGGTGCAGTCGATGGTTAAGACTATTCTCGGACTCGATAAGGTTCCAAAGCCAGATGATACGGCGGATGCACTTGCAGCAGCAGTATGCCACGCTCATTCGAGACAGAGTAGAATCTACAGATAGGATAGAGATATGATCAGATACATCAAAGGTGAATATTTATACTACGATAAGGGCGCAATTGTTGTTGAGACAAGCGGAGGCATCGGCTTCAGAATTCATGTCTCAGACACTTCGCCTCTTCTTACTGCAAGAGAGGGAGACACAATCTCTGTCTACACCTATCTTCAGGTCAAGGAAGACGGTATGTCGCTCTTCGGTTTCGAGAATGAGGACGGACTTAAGCTCTTCGAGATGCTGATATCTGTTAACGGCGTTGGCCCAAAGGCAGGACTTGCAATTATGTCACTCGGTACACCTAACCAGATTAGAGCATCAATCGCGGCTAAGGATGCGGCTGCAATCTCAAGAGCACAGGGCGTAGGCAAGAAGACTGCTGAGAGAGTAATTCTCGAGCTTTCGGAGAAGATCAGCATGGACCCATTCGGCGATGCAATCATGCCAGATGTCGGCGGCGCAGTTGTTACTGCAGCAAGTGGCGAGAGAGCGGAGGCAATCATCGCTCTCACAACTCTCGGATACACAAAGAAGGAGGCTGAGGCGGCAATCGGCAGTGTAGCAGATGAGGGTATTAGCGCAGAGGAATACATCAAGAAGGCACTCAAGTATCTCATGTAGTGCTAAGGAGAATATATGGCAGACAGAATTACATCAACAGAAGCAAAGCCTTACGAGCTGAACGGCGAGCTCACCCTGAGACCTCAGTATCTCAGCGAGTACTGCGGCCAGTCAGCAGCTAAGGACAATCTTTCGATATACATCGAAGCAGCGAAAATGAGAGGCGAGCCTCTCGATCACGTTCTTTTCTATGGTCCGCCAGGTCTCGGTAAGACGACTCTTGCTGGCATCATCGCCAACGAACTCGGTGTTGATATCAAGATCACATCAGGACCTGCAATCGCAAGAGCAGGAGATCTCGCTGCTATTCTGACTAATCTCAATGAGAACGACGTTCTCTTCATTGACGAGATTCACAGAATGAACAGAGCAGTAGAGGAGGTTCTCTATTCAGCTATGGAGGACTATGCTCTCGATATCATCATCGGTAAGGGCCCATCAGCAAGATCACTTCGAATCGATATTGCGAAGTTCACACTGATTGGTGCGACTACAAGAGCAGGAAGCTTAAGTGCTCCACTCAGAGACAGATTCGGTATCGTATCCAAGTTTGAGTTCTATACAGTTAACGAGATCAAGGACATCCTCAACAGAACTGCGAATGTTCTCGGTATCAAAGTTGACGATGAGTCACTTGAGGAGATGGCTAAGAGATCAAGAGGAACACCTCGAATCGGTAACAGACTCCTCAAGAGAGTAAGAGACTTCTCAGCAGTAATAAGCAATGGAGATGTGGACATCGATATCACAAGAAGAGCACTTGAGGCTCTCGGCGTTGATGATCTCGGCCTAGAGAAGCTCGATCGAGATATTCTCAGCTGCATCATCAAGAGTTTCAACGGCGGACCCGTTGGAATTGAGACTATCGCATCATCAATCGGAGAGGAGAGAGTCACACTCGAAGAGGCTAATGAGCCATACCTGATTCAGGCAGGCCTGATATACAGAACACAGAAGGGTAGAGTTGCAGCCAAGGCGGCATACGAGCATCTCGGCCTTATGGAACTATACAAAGAAGACTAAGAGAAGGAAACAACAGATTTGAGAATAGATGAATTTGATTACAAACTGCCTGAAGAGCTAATCGCACAGCAGCCTTCAGCACAGAGAGATGCCTGCAGACTTATGGTACTTGATATGGAGAGTCACAGCATCGAGCACAAGCATTTCTATGATATCAAGGATTACCTCAAGCCAGGTGACTGTCTTGTCCTCAATGATTCAAGAGTAATTCCTGCGAGAATGTACGGAATCAAGGAGAGCACTGGTGCACACATCGAGCTTCTTCTCATCAAGAGAATCGAGGGTGACAAGTGGGAGTCAATGGTTAGACCGGGTAAAAGACTCAAGGAAGGCGACACTGTAGTGCTCGATGAGAATAGAACCTTCAAGGCTCACATCCTTGGTTATCATGACAGAGTGAACGGAACAAGACTCATCGAGTTCGAGTATGAAGGCATCTTCATGGAGAGACTAGAGGAGATTGGAAGCATGCCGCTTCCACCATACATCGCAAGAGCGGCGGAAGACGAGGATAAGGAGATGTACCAGACTGTGTACAGCCGTATCAACGGATCAGTAGCCGCGCCGACAGCGGGACTTCATTTTACCGAGGATCTTCTCAAAGAGATTGAAGAGATGGGTGTGAAGACTGCTTACGTAACACTTCACGTAGGAATCGGAACATTCAGACCAGTCAAGGTTGATGTTGTTGAGGATCACAAGATGCATTTCGAGGAGTGCAGCGTGAGCGAGGAGGCAGCGCGCACTATCAATGAGACAATTGAGGCAGGCGGAAGAATCATCTCGGTTGGAACTACTTCTACAAGAACGCTCGAGAGTGCTGCTGTAGAGACTGAGGATGGCTGGAGAGTTCAGGCCGGCGATATGAGCACTGGAATTTTTATCTATCCGGGTTACACTTTCAAGCTGGTTGATGCTCTTATCACGAACTTCCACCTGCCTAAGTCAACTCTGTTGATGCTGATCTCAGCTCTCTATGACAGAGAGGAGATTCTCAAGGCTTACGAGGAAGCTGTTGAGGAGAAATATCGCTTCTTCAGCTATGGCGATGCAATGTTAATCAAGTAAGGAGATATAAGTATGGAGAAAGCGCTCAAGTTTGAGCTACTGCATAAGGACAGCCGCACTAAGGCAAGACGCGGCAGAATCACGACTAAGCATGGAGTAATTGAGACTCCGGTATTCATGCCTGTTGGTACTCAGGCGACTGTAAAGGCTATGAAGCCTGAGGACGTTGCTAATACTGGTGCACAGATTATTCTCGGCAACACATACCACCTCTACCTCAAGCCTGGTCACGACATAGTTAAGGAGGCAGGTGGACTTCACAAGTTCATGAACTGGAACCAGTCGATCCTTACTGATTCAGGCGGATTCCAGGTTTTCTCACTTGGTAAGTTCCGTAAGATTACTGAAGAGGGTGTAATGTTCAAGTCGTACATCGATGGCTCTAAGCATATGATGAGACCTGAGGATTCAATCGAGATTCAGACTGCTCTTGGTTCTGATATCATAATGGCCTTCGACGAGTGTGTTCCTTACCCAGCTGATTACAGATATACTAAGGACTCTCTCTACAGAACTACAAGATGGCTCGAAAGATGTATCAAGGCGCATCACAATACTGAGAACCAGTCACTCTTCGGTATTATGCAGGGTGGAATGTACAAGGATCTGCGTAAGCTGAGTGCTGAGCAGATTGTCGAGTTCGATCTCCCCGGATATGCTATCGGCGGTCTCTCTGTTGGAGAGCCTAAGGACATCATGGTCGAGGTTCTCGATGATTGTGTTGATCATCTTCCTGAGCACAAGCCAAGATACCTGATGGGTGTTGGTACTCCGGATTATCTATTCGAGGCTGTTGAGCGTGGAGTTGATATGTTCGACTGCGTTCTTCCAACACGTCTCGCAAGACACGGCGTAGCTATGACTAGCCACGGAGACATTTCGATTAAGAACTCACGCTTCCAGCGTGATTACACCGCTCTTGATCCAGAGTGCGACTGCTACACATGCAGAAACTACTCAAGAGCTTACCTTAGACATCTCTTCAAGTCTGACGAGATTCTGAGCTCAATGCTTCTTTCGGAGCACAATATCCACTTCCTTGTCAACACTATGGCCAAGATGAGACAAGCAATCGAGGAGGATCGCTTCCTCGAGTACAAGAGAGAATTCTACAGCAAGTACGGAGGTAAATGTGAACTCTAGAGATATTTGTCCAATGTCTGAGGTCTGCGGCGGCTGCATCTATCAGGGCGTTCCTTACGCTGAGCAGCTTGAGTCCAAGGACAGACAGGTGAGGAAGCTCCTCATCAACCACAATATTGATATCGATGTGTACGAGGGTATGAAGTCGGCACTGACTCCGTACGGCTACAGAAATAAGATGGAGTACACTTTCGGCGATCTGACTATCGGCGGAGAGCTTGAGCTTGGAATGCACAAGAAGGGGCATTTCATGTCCATAATCACTACTGATGAGTGCCAGCTCGTTCCTGAGGATTTCAACAGAATTCTCAGAGCGACAAGGGAGTTCTGCATTGAGAGGGGATATACGAAATATCACAAGAAGAGTCATGAAGGACTGCTCCGTAATCTAATCGTAAGATGCGGCGTGAGAACTAACGAGCTTCTCATCGACATCGTAACTACAACAGAAGAAGGCTTCGATGAAGAAGCTTTTACAGAGATGATTCTCGGTCTCGAACTCGACAAGACTGTTGTCGGCGTTCTCAGAACATTCAACGACAGCCTTGCAGACGCGGTATACGATCAGGGCACAAAGATTCTCTTCGGTCGCGACTATTACAACGAGGAGATTCTTGGTCTCAAGTTCAAGGTCAAAACTTTTGCGTTCTTCCAGACTAACATCGATGCGATAGAGAGACTCTACAGTGAGGCGCTTGCTCTCATTCCTAATATCGAGTCGAAGACTGTCTACGATCTCTACTGCGGTACTGGTACTATCACTCAGCTGATGGCACTCAAGGCTGCTAAGGTATATGGTGTTGAGATTGTCGAGGATGCAGTTGAGGCGGCTAAGATGAACGCTGAGCTCAATGGCATAGACAATTGCGAGTTCATCTGCGGCGATGTTAAGGCTAAGCTATCTGAACTCACTGAGAAGCCTGATATGATTGTTGTTGATCCGCCAAGAATGGGAATGCACGATAAGGTTGTTGATATGCTCGCTGCATATGACATCCCTGAGATTCTCTACATCTCATGCAATCCTAAGACTATGAGCATGAACCTCGAGAGATTTGCAACATATGGCTATAAGCCAGTTGTAATCAAGGCGTATGATAACTTCGCCATGACAAAGCATGTTGAGAGCGTGGTTCTGTTGACTAAAGTACATAATTGATAGTGTGAAAATGCTTGAAATATAAGGCTTTTCCGAGGATTTGGAAGATAATCCAGGTCCTCGGATTTTCTACGTTTTGGGAGCTGCAAAGAGGCAGAATTTTATAGTTGGATAGACAGAAGTATTGATTTGGGGTTGGATAGACAAAAATATTGATTTTAGCTGTCCGTATTTTTGTACAGGAGTTTTGTTATATTGTTGGTTGTAGATGACCACTCAGTTTGACTTTAGACTAAAAATAGTTTATAATTAGTCTAATGAGAAAGGGGCTTAAAATATGGCTGAGACATTAATTTATTTGGATACATACATTTTGCAACAAGATATGCGAGTTAGATTGCCCAAGTCGATTTTATCTAATATGGGTGCGGAGAAAGGAAAAACTAAATTTGATATTTATTTTGATTCAAAGGAGAAATCCTTAATTTTCAAAATTCATGAGGAAGGAAATATGACTGATGAGTAATACACTTACAGCGGTATCGTTGTTTACTGGTGCTGGTGGTATGGATATAGGCTTTGAGAGAGCAGGGATAAAAATTGTGTTTGCAAACGAAATGATGAGTGAAGCTGCTCAAACATATAACGCTAATCATCCTGCAGGAATAATGGTTAACGATGATATATATAATCAGCTTGACACAATTGATAGATATGAAGGCACCGATTTAGTTTTTGGCGGTCCTCCATGTCAAGGATTTTCGGTTGCCGGAAAAATGGATCCAGATGATGAAAGAAGTAAACTTATTTTCACTTTTTTAGATGTCGTTGAAAAAGTGAAACCTAAGGCTTTTGTTATGGAAAATGTTAAAGCGTTAGGTGTGTTAGAAAAGTGGGAGCCTGTTAGAAAAAAATATCTTGATAGAGCATCAAAACTTGGATACCTATGTGTACCTTTTGTTTTGAATGCTACAGAGTATGGAGTATCACAAAAGAGAGAAAGAGTTTTTTTTATAGGAATTAAAGATTGCGGTGATCCATTCTTTGAGTATCATATGAGAAATCTGTTTGATAAGCATAAAACAATAGCACCTACAATTCGAGAGCTGTTAGCATCCCTAGGCAAAGCAGGAACAGATAAGAACCCAAATACTTGCACAGCAAAAATCACATTTGCAACGTCTCCAATTATGAGAAAATCTCCTTATTCTGGGATGTATTTTAATGGTCAAGGAAGGCCTATTAATATAGATGGATATGCTAATACTTTACCTGCATCAATGGGGGGAAATAAGACCCCGTTTGTAGATGAAGAGTATCTTTATGGAGATGCGAAAGAGGATTGGGTTGTGGATTATCATAAAGGCCTTGTGGATGGTTCTATTGTACCTGAATTTAAAGAAGCTCCTGGACGTCTTAGAAGAATTACCATAAATGAGGCGATTAGAATACAGACTTTTCCTGATGACTATATTTTTAAAGGAAATAAAGGAAAGATATATACACAAATAGGTAACGCTGTACCATGCAAACTTGCCGAAGCAGTAGCTAAAACGGTGATTGATTATCTGAATGAATGTCAATAAGAGAGGGGGGCATTAAATGATAAAATACGCCGAGTTTTGCACAGGGATTGGTGGTTTTCGACTTGGAATAGAACAATCATGTTTGGATGCAGAATTGGTATATTCAAATGAAATCAACGACAGTTGCGAAATTACATATTTGAATAATTTTGGTCGCCAATTTGATTCAAAGGATTTGTTTGACATAAAAGCTGATGAACTGCCTGATTTTGATATGATTTGTGCGGGTTTTCCTTGCCAACCATTTTCGCAAGCGGGAAAAGGTAAAGGGTTTAGCGACCCTAGAGGCACAGTGTTTTTTAAATTGATGGAGATAATTAAATGTAAAAAACCAAGTATAGTATTTTTTGAAAATGTTCCCAATTTAAAAAGACACGATTCAGGAAATACATATAAAACAATTATCGAGCAGTTGATGGAAGATGGGTACCAACCATATGATGTCATTTTAGATAGTACATTTTTCGGAGTACCACAAAGTCGTCCTAGAATATACTTAGTAGCTTTTAGAACTGAAAAAACTGGTAAAGTAGCTTTTAGCTTTACAGAGAAATGCACAGAGAAAACTGCCTTAAGACCATTTTTAAACCTAGGAGATTATTCAATTCCAATAAGTGAAAAATGGGAAGAGTACATTGATTTATATACTAATAAAAAGACCGCATTACAAATGAGTTTTCCTTTGCCAAAAACACGAGTAAGATTGGAACGAATAGCAAATAACTGTAATCTTGATGATTGTGTTTTTCAAATTAGATCAAGTGGTATAAGGGCGTATTCTTTAGATGAGCCGTTTCCAACATTTGCGGTTAGTAACTCGGGTGGTGGTGCTATGATTCCTGTTTTATCCAAAGAACGAAGACATTTGAATTTGGTAGAAATGAGAAGAATTATGGGATTCCCAGAATGGTATGACTTGAGTCATGTTTCAAGGACTGATGCAATTAAGCAATTGGCAAATGCCGTTTGTCCACCTGTAATAGAATCAATCTGTAATGATATTAAAAGAGCAATTGTAGATTAATCACAATTGCTCTTTATCAATTTAATTCATTCTATCAGAAATGTCTTCTCCTGTTGCAAGAACAATAGAATTGTTTTCCGGGGATACAAGAGCACAAGATAGATTACACTCTTCATGACATACAAAGCACATCTGGCGTTTGCATTTATTACAATAGTGACAAAGCGCTTGATAATTATCGATTGAGCTATCCCCACCTCTATCAACAGGAATCCTGTGATCAAACTCTAATGAAACTCTATCTTTTGCAAATGTATGTGGTTGTATAGCGCTTGAATCTTTCAATAATGCACCACATATATTGCAACGATTATTTTGACGGTCAAGTATAATTCGTTTATCAGATGCGCTAATTTGTTCTCGTACGGCTTTGGCATTAGGATTAAATAACGAATCATGATCTTCTTTACGAAGCACATATTGTCTGTTACCTTGGAGACCTTCGGCATGAACACAAGAGAATCCTTCTTCCGTCCATAATTCACTAAATGGCTTATTAGCGTCTCCATAGCGATCTTTAATCCAAGATTCATTATATTTACCTTGGAGGATTTGTTTAATTTCTCGAAGTCGATTATTGGCTCCTACTAAATCTTCTTCTGAGCATGATTCATATTTTATGAGCAATAAGAGACCTGCAATTGTTCTTCTTTTGGTAAGCCATATAATCTTATTGTCAGGAAATACTATTTCATACCCTCTATCATAAACAACAGCTTTTCGAATCTCTATAATATCTTCAATTCTTATCATTAGCACACTCCTTTATTTACTGTGTAATTTCAACCATAATTTTTTGACAGTTTCAGCAGTATTGATATCTGAAATGTAGGCATTCAAATCTTCATAGAAAGATGAACGAGCGTCAAAAGTCATTCTTTGTAATGTATCACAAACCCATTCATAGATATTCCAATAGTAGTAAATGATATCTTGGTACTCATAACTTCCCATGTATAAATGAGTTGAACTCTTCTTCATTTCATCTGGGCAATCCTCTGGTCTACAGATAACAACAATTTCGTGAAGGTCAGCATTTGAGTTTTGGTTATATGTATTAACACAGTCATACGAGTCACGAATTCTTGCCAGATCAAAAGGCTTAACTGTTATCTCGTATACTTTATAAATGTTTCCATCAACAGATTCCTCATTTACATCGCCTGGTTTTTTGCTAGTAGTACTAGTAACAGAAGCTCTGTCCTTTTCGCCAGTTACGACAATTCCAGTATTCATTGCAGAATGATAGTTTTTTAGCAAGAAAGCTGCTATTTTTTGAGGTGTATTACCAGCATCTGGTGCTTTAACTATTAATTCGCGGGATATCATATAAAGCCATTCAGGGTCTGAGGATGGTTCTATTTCTACATTAAGTTCTTCTACACGTTGAGATTCTGCTATTAGTCTTCTTAAAAGCGAAATGCCAATCATATCTACAAAATCTGGTATTTGGCTATTTTCAAGAAGGTTAACGATATCAACCACTTTAAGAGCAACATCTTGGGGTCTACGTTGAGCTGCCCATGCATTGTCTAGTCCCTTTGCGGCTTTAGCAATATTTAATGGACCGGATTTTCTGTGAGGAATATTATTCTCAATTAAAAACTCTTTGATTGGTCCTTCGTATATAGCTCGTGGATTACAATCATATAATCCTGTAGAAGCTTTGTATGATTCATCCATTTTCATTCCCACAACTACAACAAGTATGATTTCACGAAATCCCCAAGCATCTGTGGTAAAGAGTTTGTCCATAGAAGTTTTATACGAAGTTTCATCTACTGTGTAAGTAGTATCTTTTGCTTTTGCTATTAGGCTATTCAAAATATTTGAAACATTTTGATTCCTTTCATCAACTTTTCCCATTTTTTTCCTCCTGTTTATGTAAATGAAATACTTTCTTTGTTAAACCCATATCCAATGCACGATACAAATACCGGGCAGCGATGGATGAGTATGGTTTCCACTTTTTACATCTTTTGGTGATAGATTCTCTTGACCTATCTTTCGTTTTGTATATCCATTCATATGATTGTAGAAATGCGACATCTTCATAGGGAAGTATGTCCTGCCTATCCAATACGAATATCAGATACATTTTTGCTGTCCAACTTCCAATTCCTCGTAAGGATAACAGTTTTTTATACACTTCTTCGTCATCGAGGTGTTCAAAAGTTTCTAAATTGAGTTCTCCAGATATTACTTTGTCGGTTAGAGAACGAATAAAAGAAACTTTGGAAGAAGAAGTGCCAATACTTTTTATTTGTTCATTGGTCAACTGAGCAATTTTTTCAGGAAGAACTTCTCCATTGCACAAATCTTTTAGTCGACCGTAAATCTTTGCTCCGGCTTTAACAGAGAGCATTTGTTCTATGATCTCATGAACTAAAAAAGCATACGGGTCCTTGGATTCTACTTCATAAGTGATGGGCCCGACCATTTTAATGACTTTTGCTAGGCGTTTATCTTTCTTGCATAAGTGCTGTATGGCTGGAGATGTTTCGTCTAATACTATTGTCGACATAGAACCTCCTATTTTAGTTCCGGGTTAGGAGTATTGAGATTTCGATTAAAATATAATTCTGTTACTCCATTGCCTTCAAAAATCTCTAGCATCATATCTAAATGCCATAGGGTTTCCTTTGCTTTTAACTCTTCAAGTGGCATCCAGAATATTTCTCCCTCTGATGAGGATTGTATACTGCCAGAATATGTGTTGGTTTTATACAAGAAAACCATATAGCGAGAACCATCAAATTCTATCCAGTCCTTAATGCCACAGAACTGAAGATTGCTTATAGTGAGTCCCGTTTCTTCTTGGATTTCTCGTATCATTGAATCAACCACGGATTCATTGCTTTCTACATGACCACCATGTAAAATTAATCCTTTTGAGTTGTGTACAAGCTTTTCTTCGACAAGCACATTTCCTTGGTCATCATAAATCATACACATATTCGTGAGTTCGACTGGGGTTTTACGATTCATTCGCTCCACCTCAATCCTTTATTGTTTCCATGATGTCTTCCAACTTACAATCCATAGCCTCACAGATTTTGAGAAGAACATCAGTTGTGATGTTTGCACCCTTGCCGAGTTTGGCAATGGAAGCTGCACTGATTCCGGCAGCCTCCTTAAGGTCGTTTCTATTCATTTCTTTGTCTATTAACATTTTCCATAATTTGTTGTAACTGATTCGCATAATCAACCTCCTTGCTTTACAACCAAAAATCACATGATTCTTCTTGCTGTTTTTCTGTGAGATAGTTTTTCAAGAGTTCGACATCTTTACTGATATCTCGTGGTCTGATTCGGTTAATAACCTTTTCCTCGACTTCAGGTGTCCAGTAGATTTTCAATTTTTCCCTGGCTCTTGTGATAGCGGTGTAGAAGATATTGTGTGTTACAAGTTCCTCAACTTCATCTGTAATAACTATCTTTACAGAGTCATATTCGAGACCTTGTGCTTTGTGTATTGATACAGCATAAGCAATTTGGAATGGTACAACAGTGAAGGAGGTACTTTCATCTCCATCTTCGTCAGCACTCTTTAATTTGTGTACACAAAATCTAACTAACGATTTTCCTTCGCTTTCCCAACATTCAAGTAGTTCGAGGTTAATACGCCGGAGATCACTTTCATCTACTATCTTAGGTATCTCAACATCAAACTGAATGCGTTCTTCATGAGTGTCTGGGTCTAAGATTTCAATTCCCTTTATAATTCCCTTCATATTATTGTGTATGACAGGGAAAAACCTATCCGAATCAAGGAAGAGAATCGGGTCTCCAACTTTATACTGTTGAATGTCCCATTGAACTGCAGGGTTAGGATTACTTTCCTGTAAGAATCGGTTGATGTTGTTGATTCCGTATAAGCCGTCATAATTCAGACAAAGGATAGCCTCTCCTGGTTCAAGAGAAGAGAGTAAGGATTCATCTACTTTTAAGGAGTAGCTTTCTCTTTCGATGACTTCTTTTGCGGTATCATCCATCTGTCTGACCTTATCCCATAGTTCAAGTAATCGTTCATCCTTGGTTCGATGAGGCTGGGTAAGTTCAAATACAGCACTTTCCGGTAAAAATGCTTTTAATACCGAGAACCAATTTCCAAATTGAATGGCGTCAATTTGATAAGTGTCTCCAACCAATAAAAGCATTTCAAAATTTGCCTTTTGAAGAACCTCAACCATATCTTTATTGCTGACGGTACTACACTCATCAATAACCAATAATTTATACTTAGCAAAAGCAGACCCTTGGCGTTTGAAACTTTCAATTGTTGAGAAAGTTGTATTTTCTGCATCAATCTTTCGCATCAGGTTCTCTTTTGCTGGATTTGTTTGTGTAAGGTATAGTTTGGAATCATCATTTAAGTAGTGAGAAACATGGTTTATTAGCGTAGATTTTCCTACACCTGCTGAACCGTATATCACACCAACCTTTGATTCCGAAAATATACGGGTGATGATGTCTTTCTTTTCATCGCAGTCAATTTCGTAATCATCGAACATCAGCCAAATTTCAACATCGGCACTGTAGTTCTCAATACCTGATTCTGCCAACTCTTGTAATTTTTCAATTACAGTGCAAGTATCGAGTTTGTAATCGTTTATAAATACTTGATTATGTTCAAGCATTAAATCACTTTCAGGTCTGTGCCCTGAATAAAGACTGTCGTTATACTGTTCGATGAGTCTTGGGTAATCAGGAAAATTACCTAGTTCATCAACATCAGTAAAGAGTTGTCCTCTACCTTCAGTGTTGTTCCTTATAAATCTTGCGAACAATTCCGGGCGTTTGTCTTTACACGGAATACAATCAAAAACAGCACCTAATTTTGGATTATGGCCAACAGGAGATCTGTTAAATGGTAAAGAGTCAAACTGCCTGCAACCGTTTGATAAGTACAAATTAGAAAGATAACTGTTTCCGGTATGTATCCATTCTTCATAGTATTTGCTATAGTATCCGTCTGAATATTGGCCTTTAATAATAACATTGTTCATGTTATAGAGAAGGTATCGCAGCACATTCTTTCCATTACGACCATTTCGGATAAGTTCTCTGCAGTAATCTAAAATAGGAATAAATACCATAGATTTAAGGCTATTTTTCCATTCAAGAGTAAGCCTATCATATGCTTTATCCGGGAAGTCCATTAGAGCAGTCAAAGTGTATTTTGTTCTGGTAAGGAACTCACAGATTAAGCGTTGCTCTGGATATGGTACTCTTTTTTTCTCTCCTTTTATCAGTTTAATAAAATTTTGAAATTCACAGTCACGAATGGAGACCTCCCAGCCGTCAATAATGATGATAGGCATTGTTTTTCCTAATATCTCAATAGTTTCATGTACAAGATGAAACTTCGATGCATAATTGCTTTTGATTGGAAGTTTAGTAAAAGCAATTACTCTGTTAGATTTGGATTTGTTTTTTCTGTCATCTATAGGTGTAAATGTGATTTCATAATATATTTTTCTGTCTACAAACAGCTGTTTGATTTTCTGAATATAGTATTTATCTTTGCTGTCACTGTGAAATGCCACGGGATATCGTTCTATTTTTTCAGAAATCTTTTTATAGTATTCCTGTAATGTATCATCTAAATGAAGAGGAAACTTATCTATGTTATGTAATACCTCTATACCAAAGTAGTGCCAGATAAGATTTTTTGCTTCTAGCAGGTATTGGTAATACTTAAGCATTAATCGTTCAGAACCGTCTTCATCCAAAGTATATTGTGTGGTGACTACTTCCAGGTAATTATGGAATTTATATAGAGTGTACAATTCACTGTTTATCTGTGCAAACTCGGTGGCCTTTTCTATGTTTTCGGCGGTTATAGGTATGTCCCTGCCGTTGGCATAGAACTTGAGCATGATGTGATTTACGAACTTTGTCAGCTGCTCTAAAATGTCTTGAGAAATAGCACCACGAGAATTGTTTTCTATTTCATCTAAATGCCTACAGATTACACTATCTATCTTCTTGATAGACTCATCGATTGTTGGCATCAACATTCCTCCTTTCGGTTATTAATATTCTCCATCATCCCAATCATCAATAAATGCATCATACGGGAATGCTCCTGCAAATTGGTCTGGATGAAGCTTTACATACAAATTGCGTATTTTGGTTCTGGCATTTCCTAAAGAAGGAGTGACAGAGCCATCGACTAAAAGGCTGTTACTTATATTGTTTAATTCGCCAAGTAAACCAAAAACATGCGACTTTAAAGATGGATCAGCAAATGTATCTGCTTTTGAAATCCACTTATTTTCATACAAGTCTTTTATTTTACAAGGCAGAGTCATGTCGATTAATGATTCAGCATAGTTTTCTCCGATGAGAACAACCATAATTTCATCATAATCTGTTGTGAACTCTTGCAGCAGTAAATTGTCTGTCGGAGAGTATGGAGATTCTTCTGTGGGATGCTTACTTGGAATCTCGAGGGCTTTTGTATCTGTATTATCTTCGGGGATTGGATATAAACGCACATAAATATCCTTCATTTCAGTTCGCTTTTTAATGGTCTCTGGTCGAAGGACATCTCGGAGCTGATTGCCTTCTTCAATGGATTCATTCCTAAACCAAAGAATATCAGTATCAGGAATCCATCGTAAAAACTTATCTGAAATATAGTAGGTGTAATCTCCAAGTACCTGCATTGCATCAACTACAAGCTTTCTTAAACAGGCATCTTGAATTTTTCGCACATCATATTTCCATGATTGAAGAAAATCATTAATCTCGTCAGCGAGTGATAACTTTGTTCCTTCTCCTGTAGGGTCATGATCCATACAATATGTGAGAAGAGGTTCAACCTGGCTTTTGAATCGTTCAAGAAAGGCAGAGTCTGTTGGACTTAGTCTATTCACGTCAAGTGTGTCGGTCGAAGTAGCAGGGCTGACTAAATTTGAGATAGCGTTACCCCATACATCCACAATAGCCTGTCCTGAAGCCAAGACTTTCTCGGTAAGAATATCATGCGGTGTTTTATCACTTTCTTTTTTAGCACTCTTCGGAGTGCTTTTTCTTTTTTGTGCAGCAGCCGTTGTAAGAATCTCTTCAAACAAATATGCGATTTTCTCTGATGCGTTGTACAGGCTTATATCTTCTATATGAGTTTGAAAAGCATCGCACAACCTTTGCGTTGTTGCTTCTGGAAAATTATCTAAATACGAAATGAACTGTTCCGGCTCAATGTGTGGTAAAACACGCTTTGCTATATTTGTAATTTTAGTTTTGCCATTGTAATAGGCCTTAAAAGTGTTTTTGCTTATATCTTCAATTTGTAATAAGCCCTCTTCGGTGATGATTGATTCAAACAGTGTTCTGGTAAAGACATGAGTGCTGTATGAACCACCGATGATGGGTTTTATTTTTTGTGCAAATTCTGTGAATTCCATAATCCACCTCTTTCTTCATTACACCCAAGACTACCGAAGCCTACCAGCCACTACCAAGTTCTACCGATCCAGTTATCTATAATGAGAAGTGTAAAAAGCAAACAGCGAGTGCTTGCTACTTGTAAGGCTGTATTGGGGAATTGTTCTACCAAATATTATATCAGAAAAGAACGCAAAAATCTACACTTTCACAGTTTGTTAATATGCGTTCGCAGAGAAAATTTACAAATGCAGCTATTTTACCTCTCTGACCTTTAGTTGAGTTCATTAGGTGGATTCAACTAAGTGCCAGAGGCACTTAAAAAATAATATCACAAGGCCTGATTAGCTATAAGGGCATTGGGATACAGATATCGACATCAACCACAGGACAACCTGTGGAAGGTGTGATAGAGGTACCCTTATTTCCTTATGCCCTTTTTCAGGCTTCACGGGTCGGTACTTCTATAAGCACCGGCCTTTATTTGTTCCCGTTGCCCTTCTGCAAGAACCAGGCAGAAAGGCAGGAACTTTATGAAAATCAAGATTCGTTATGAGAACGAGTATCAGACCCTTGAGGTCGAAAACGTGGAATTGGAGAGATGGCTTAATATCTCCATTTCAGAAGATGAGAGTCAGGAAGACTACGAAAAGAGAATCCAGGATGTAATCGAAGAGAGATTTAACAGACCCGATTACAACAGCTGGCATAAGCATGACCGTCATACTGGCAATGCTTATATGAAGAGCAAGGACGGAACAGTTGAGGTCAACACCGAAGAAGCAATCATGTACAGAGCAGCTGATAAGTCAGCCTTTGACAGTTCCATTGATGGAGTACATAACCAGCTTGAATATGAAGAGTGCTGTGAAACTTTGAGAAGTCTTCTTAAACCTGCAGTGGCAGATATGGTTATTGCCATTGCCCTTGATGGATACACCGTTGGCGAGTATGCAGCATCAATCGGCGAGAATGCCAATAATGTCAGTCATCGTTACAGACGTGCAATCAACAAATTAAAAAAAGTTTTTTCAAAAACGTCCTTTTAACCCTTCTCCCAAGGCTATCAGGTAGGAGGGTGACACCTCCAATAAATTATTTAAGGAGGTAATTCGTATGGAATTACAAGTATTTAACAGCACAGAGTTTGGCTCTGTAAGAACAGCAACTGTAAATGGTGAGGTTATGTTTGTCGGCAAGGATGTAGCAGACATTCTCGGGTACCAGAACGGTAGTCGAGATATCAACCGCCATGTAGATGAAGAGGACAGACACAAGGTCATGATCTTTGATGGTAACCAAGATAAGGAAACCATCATCATCAATGAGTCTGGACTTTACAGTCTTATCCTTTCAAGCAAGATGCCGAATGCAAAGAAGTTCAAACATTGGGTTACATCAGAAGTTCTTCCGGCTATCCGTAAGTATGGAATGTATGCCATCGATGAGATTCTCAATAATCCTGATCTTGCGATTGCAGCACTCACACAGCTTAAGGAAGAGCGTGAGAGAAGAAAGCAGCTTGAATGTATCGCATTGGTTCAGCGTCAGCAGATCGCAGAACTCCAGCCAAAGGCAAGCTACTATGACCTTATTTTACAGAACAAGAACACAGTTCCTATTACGCAGATTGCAAAGGACTACGGTATGAGCGGTCGCAAGTTCAATGAACTTCTTCACGAACTTGGGGTTCAGTACAAGTTCAGAAAGACCTGGCTTTTATATCAGCACTATGCAGAGTGCGGATACACACAGTCCCGTACCTACGCAATCGATGAGAGCAGAAGTGTGATGCATACCTACTGGACTCAGAAGGGCAGACTTTTCCTTTATGACCTTTTGAAGAATGAAGGCATCTTGCCAGTTATCGAACAGGAGGGTTAAGAGATATGGGTGTTGATAAGTTTAATCACGAAGGGTACTTTGACCCGACCACATATGAGGCACTTACCAACATCCACCGTGAGGAAATGGCAGCTGATAAAAAGGCTGCCTATCTTCCTTTGGTGTATGTGTGCAGTCCATATGCTGGTGATGTTGAAACCAATGTAAAGAATGCAAAACGATACAGCAGATTCGCTGTTGATGAAAATGCTATCCCGGTAACACCGCATCTTTTATATCCGCAGTTCATGGATGACGGTAATGAGGCTGAAAGAGAGATGGCTATGCATTTCAATTATGTACTTCTTGGCAAATGCACAGAGGTCTGGGTTTTCGGTGGTGTGATTAGCCGAGGTATGGCTCGTGAGATTGGTATTGCCAAGAAAAGAAGAATGAAGATCAGATGGTTTACCCAGGATTTGAAGGAGGTCGGAGAATATGATTAATTTTACTGTTTATTCAGCAGACTGTGTCGGCAACAGCGGTAACTGTCTGTATCCCAATAAGAATGTTGTAACGGATAAAGAGTCCTTTATCGCAGCAACCAAGATGGATCATGTCACTGCAAAGTATAAAGGAAACTATCGCAGTAAGGATAACTTTGAATCCTCCGACTGTATTCCACTTGACTGTGACAATGACCATTCAGAGAACCCGGAAGACTGGCTTACTCCTTTTGACATTGCACTTTCAATTCCGGGAGTTGTTTTTGCTGCATCGTACAGCAGACACCACAACCTTCCAAAGGGTGACAAATCGGCAAGACCGAGATTTCATGTGTTCTTCCCTATACCAAAGGTAACTGATGGAGAAGAGTACGCAGCCATGAAACGAAAGATTGCTGATGCGTTCCCTTATTACGATACCAACGCATTAGACTCTGCAAGGTTCCTTTATGGCAATGACTCTGATGAAGTGGAGTTCTATGAAGGTGACAAGACCATTCTTGATTATCTGGAAGAGGACGATTTTGCTGTCTTCGATGCAAGCCTTGAGCAGGTGCCGGAAGGTCAGCGTAACAGTACCATGAGCCACATTGCCGGAAAGATTATCAAGAGATACGGAAATACAGAAGAGGCGTATCAGATCTTCCTTAAGAAGGCAGAACTCTGTAATCCACCACTTCCTGAAAGTGAACTCAAAGTGATATGGAGAAGTGCATCAAAGTTCGGTAACAAGGTATCGAACCAGGAAGGATACATTCCACCTGAACAGTACAACTCTGACTGCAGATTAAAGCCGGAAGACTTCTCCGATGTGGGACAGGCTACGGTTCTTGCAACTGAGTATAAGGATATCCTTCGCTATTCTCCATCGACTGATTACATGGTCTACAACGGCAGTTTCTGGGAAGAGTCAAAACCAAAGTCCCAGGGTGTTTCCCAGGACTTGACGGAAAGACAGCTTGCAGAGGCTGAAACCGAAATGAAGAAGGCTATGGATGAACTTGTAAAGAATGGCGGTATGGAGATTCTTGTATCCGTGGGTCCGAAGAAAGCCGTGCAGATGTTCAACAAGCAGCAGACTCATGCCTATGAGATGTATGAAGATGCTGTGGCTTATAAGAAATATGCCATTAAGCGAAGAGATACAAAGAACATTGCTGCCACATTAAAAGAGGCTCGTCCGATGCTTGAAGTGGAACAGAGAAACCTTGATGCCGATGAGTTCATGTTGAACACACCGACTCTTACCTATGATTTAAGACAGGGCACCAAGTTTCCGATGGAACACAGACCAGAGCATTTCATCACAAAGCAGACAACCGTTGACCCATCAAATGATGGAGCAGATATCTGGGCGGCTGCACTTGACACCTTCTTTTTAAAGGATACCGACCTTATTGATTATGTTCAGAGAATGGTTGGTCTTTCAGCAATCGGCAAGGTGTATGTGGAAGCACTCATTATCGCATATGGAGAAGGCCGCAATGGTAAGTCAACCTTCTGGAATGTTATCGCAAGAGTCCTTGGTACATATTCAGGAAACATTTCTGCGGATATGCTGACCGTTGGATGCAGAAGAAATGTCAAGCCGGAACTTGCCGAGGCAAAGGGTAAGAGAATGCTTATTGCAGCAGAACTGGAAGAAGGTATGAGATTGAATACTGCCAATGTTAAACAGCTTTGTTCTACCGATGAAATCTACGCTGAGAAGAAGTATAAAGATCCGTTCTCATATACTCCGACACATACACTTGTGCTTTATACCAACCATCTGCCAAAGGTCGGTGCGATTGATAAAGGTACCTGGAGAAGACTTATCGTTATTCCGTTTGATGCCAAGATTGAAGGCAGTGCTGATATCAAGAACTACGCAGACTATCTGTTTGAAAAGGCAGGCGGAGCAATCCTTACATGGGTAATCGAAGGTGCAAGAAAGGTGATCGCAGACAACTACAAGATCGACCCGCCACAGAAGGTGCGTGATGCCATTGAGCATTATAAGGAGAGTAATGACTGGCTTTCCTACTTCTTAAGTGAACGCTGCGAACTTGACCCTGCCTATGTAACAAAGTCGAGCGAGGTATATAACGAGTATCGAATCTTCTGTACCCAGGTGGGTGAGTTTACAAGAAGTACAACGGATTTCTACACAGCCTTGGAAACGGTCGGATTTGAAAGATACCGTGACCGTAAAGGCAGATACATTAAAGGCTTAAGACTCAAGACGGACTTTATGGAAGAAGAGTAATGACAGTAGGTGTGACAGTTAATGACGGCTATTTACTATCCTTTTCTATAGAGTAAAAAAATTAAGTCTATATATAAAGTATAGGAAATGACAGTCTTACCCTGTCACACCATCAAATTCAGCATTGATGGAGGTGGCACGAATGCGTGAAAAAGAAGTAGAGCAGAAACTTGTAAAGGCTGTAAAGCTTGCAGGTGGTTTCTGTATTAAATTTACATCTCCCGGATTTGACGGAGTGCCGGACAGACTGGTTCTTCTTCCAAAAGGGAGAATGGCTTTTATAGAACTCAAGGCTCCTGGCAAGAAACCAAGAGCCTTACAGAAAAGAAGAATGAAACAGTTATCAGCTTTGGGGTTTCCCTGCTATGTGGTTGATAACATTGATGTGATTGGGGGTGTCATTGATGAAATACAATCCTCATGATTATCAGACTTATGCAACGAACTTTGTACTGGAACATCCTGTGGCAGCAGTCCTTTTAGAAATGGGACTCGGAAAGAGTGTGATTACCTTAACGGCTATATTTGAACTTCTCTATAACAGATTTGAGGTTGGGAAGGTTCTGGTCATTGCACCCCTTCGAGTAGCAAGAGATACATGGCCTGCTGAAATAGAAAAGTGGGATCACTTAAAGGGACTGACCTATTCGGTGGTCATAGGTACAGAGTCGGAGCGAAAAGAGGCATTAAGAAAAAGTGCAGGTATCTATTTAATCAATAGAGAAAATGTCGACTGGCTTATCAATAAGAGTGGATTTCCATTCGATTTCGATATGGTTGTCATTGATGAATTATCGTCTTTCAAGTCTGCATCGGCTAAACGATTTAAGAGCCTTCTTAAAGTAAGACCAAAGGTAAAAAGAATCGTGGGTCTTACAGGAACTCCAAGCAGTAATGGACTTATGGATTTATGGGCAGAGTTCAGAATCCTTGACATGGGAGAAAGGCTCGGAAGATACATCACACATTATCGTATGAATTTCTTTGTGCCGGATAAACGAAATCAGCAGATGATATTTTCCTACAAACCAAGACCAGGTGCGGAAGATGCCATCTACAGACTGATATCGGATATAACGATTTCTATGAAGTCGGCAGATTTCCTTAAAATGCCTGAATGCATTATGAACGAAGTGGAAGTAAAGCTTTCAGAAAAGGAATGGTCTGTATATGACGAATTAAGGCAGGAAATGGTTGTGTCTTTGGAAGATGAAGAGATTGATGCTGCAAATGCAGCTGCTCTTTCAGGCAAACTTCTGCAGATGGCCAATGGTGCTATCTATAACGAAGAAAAAGAGGTATTCCATATTCATGACCGTAAACTTGATGCACTTGAAGATTTAATTGAAGGTGCAAATGGCAAACCTGTACTTGTAGCTTACTGGTATAACCACGATTTGGAGCGAATCAGAGAAAGATTCAAGGTTCGTGAAATAAAGACTTCAAAGGATATCAGGGATTGGAATAATGGCGAAATACCGATTGCTGTTATCCATCCTGCGAGTGCCGGACATGGCTTGAATTTGCAAAGTGGTGGTTCGACCCTCATTTGGTTCGGTCTTACCTGGTCATTGGAACTCTATCAGCAGACCAATGCAAGGTTATGGAGACAGGGGCAGAAATCCACGGTTGTCATACACCACATTATTTCAAAGGATACCATTGATGAAGATGTGATGAAGGCACTAAGGCTGAAAGAGAAAACACAGACAGATCTTATCGATGCGGTTAAGGCGAGAATCGGAGGTGGTGCTTATGACGGCTAAAGATTATCTGAACAGACCGTTCATTCTAAATAACAAGATTAACGATAAGCTTATCAAGCTGGAATGCTATAAGGAATTATCGACAAGTGTTTCTTCTCCAAGCTTTGAAGAGAAGTTTTCGGGAACAAGAAATCTTGAACCTCCCTTTGTAAGATACCTTGGCAAAATCAGTGATCTGGAAGAAGAGATAAAAGCGGACTATGAAAAGCTTGAAGATATGAAGAAGGAAATCGATGCAGAAATCGATAAACTGGAAGACCCGTATGAGCAGCTTATCCTTCGCTACAGATACTTGATGTTTATGCCAATGAACCAGATTGCAACGAAGGTACATTACACATTAAGGTGGACACAGCGAATTCATAACAGAGCAATAGAAAACTTTGAAAGAGTTCACCCCAGTTCACCCTAGTTCACCCCGAGTTCATCTATAAGTCGCATAAGGGATGTGCTATACTTATAATAGCAAAATAGAATGAGTTACAGCCTTGTGGGGAAACCTGCAGGGCTTTTCTTATGCCCATAAGGAGGTGTAGAAGTTGCCGAGACTACCGAAGAAACCGTGTGGTTACCCCGGCTGTCCAAACCTTACTGATGGAAGGTACTGCAAGGAACACGAGAAACAGGCGGCTCGTTCCTACGAGAAGTATGGCAGAGATCCAGCTGTACGCCGTAGGTACGGAAGAGCATGGAAACGTATCCGTGACAAGTATGTATCACAGCAT
>JAQXQE010000002.1 GCA_029101005.1 Bacillota bacterium
ATGACTCTATCCACTACTGTAGGTATTCCAAGATTTCGCATTCCGCCGTTTGGCTTGGGTATTTCTACTCTTCTTACCGGCTGTGGCTTGTACTTTCTTCTTCGAATCTTGTCTCTGATGTCTACCCAGTTTTCTCGGAGATACTGGTCGATTTCATCTATTTCAATTCCATCAATTCCACCTGCACCTTTATTGGCTTTTACCTTTTCAAGTGCCATGTACATATTTCCTCTACTGAGTATTCTCTCAAGCAGTACGGACATTTGGATTTGTCTCCTTTCTTTGTTATGCTTCACATCCTCTATACCTCTATCTCCTATGGAAGTTTCACTTCGTTACGTCTTCGCTACTACCTTCCTCGTCGAGTATGGATGTGTACCTTCGCAAGTCCATTTGACTCTTGAATTGTTCAGCCCTTCGCTCCGTCTCCATTACAGAGACTTCAACACTACTATGGCTTCGGCTGACTTCTCACAGTTCGTTGTTACTACAGCTAATGGAACCGCCTGTGAGACCTCACGGGATAAGCCGTCAGTCTTTCCTCGTCTACCCGCCTAATTTACCTGCATAGGTTACGGTTGCCTTTTGGACTTTACGGCTCTAAGCCCGCTCATCCGCTATGCAAGCCTTGGTATTAGGTTTCTGTTCGTCAGGCTACGATTTCGCTATCCCTTCTTCTCGCCTGCACCTCGCGATGCAAACCTTGGGAGTCGCTATGAGGTTCGTCGGCAACTACGCCCTTTGTGGACTTTCACCACAGACTGACGGCATGCCCGTCATACTCAAAAAACAGCATGCTCTGCGGCATGCTGTTTCTTTTTTTACTATTCTGCTGCTGTTTCAAGCTCTTCCGGATGTGTCATATATCTCTTCATACAACGGAGGATAATCCCCTTGGGGATTATCCTTTTTTATCTATGTATGAATAAAGTTCAAAAGATAATCAACATAACGGAGAAATATGTTAGTTATCTTCTTGACAGAGTGTATGATTAAAGGTACATTTAAACCAAATAATATCGTAATTTCCTGGCCCTGATGCGGTGCACGACGAGGGCTAAGGAGAAAGGATTCGGGTTAAATATGGATAAGAAATATGAAGCTTTATTTACCCCTTGGAAGATCGGAAACTGTGAGATTCCTAATAGAATCGTTCAGACTTCCATGGGTGGAACTTCCCTCCTCGGTTGGATGGAGCCTTGCCATTTCGACAAGGAAGCTGCTCATCACCTTATGACACGTGCCGAGGACGGCGTTGGTCTGGTGCTCCCTGGTATTCAGAATATCAGAGACGTTATGGGCGGAAGATGGCTGTACCAGAACAAGAAGATGTTCAAGGATCTTGCTGAGTGGATGCCAGAGTTCCATAAGACTGGTTCGAAGCTTTTCGTTCAGCTGACTGCTGGATTTGGCCGTTCAATGGCTATCAACGATATGTTCGTTAAGATGCTCGAGAACAAGGCTTTCGGAGCTATCTCAAAGCCAATCATCGATGTAGATTACTGCTGTGCTTCAGCTTCAGAGACTCCTAACAGATGGTACCCATCACTGAACTCAAGACCACTCACAGTTGAGGAGATTCAGGAGATGGTTGATGCCTTCGGTAAGACTTCAAAGATGCTGAAGGATGCTGGCGTAGACGGTGTTGAGATTCACGCTGTTCACGAGGGCTACCTGCTCGACCAGTTCACAATCGCTAACATGAACTACAGAACAGACCAGTACGGCGGATCATTCGAGAACAGATACCGCTTCGCTGTTGAGATTGTTCAGGCTATCAAGAGAGAGTGCGGAGACGACTTCCCAGTTTCACTACGTTACTCAGTAGTATCAAAGACCAAGGGCTTCGGTCAGGGTGCTGTTCCTGGCGAGGAGTTCGTAGAGTTCGGTCGTGATATGGAAGAGTCCGAGAAGGCTATCAAGTACCTCGGCGACATGGGATATGACATGTTCAACTGCGACAACGGTACATACGATGCTTGGTACTGGGCTCACCCACCTGTATACATGGACAACAACTGCAACCTGCCAGAAGTTGAGCACATCAAGAACTTCACAGATAAGCCAGTTGTATGCGCAGGTAAGATGACTCCTGATGTTGCTGCAGCTAAGATTGCTGAGGGCAAGATCGACGGTATGGGAGTTGCTCGTCAGAACCTCGTAGATCCAGAGTGGGTTACTAAGCTGAGAGAAGGAAGAGAAGACGAGATCAAGCCTTGCATCAATTGCCACAATGCTTGCTTCAGCTTCTCAAAGTCAAAGAGCACACCTAATACACAGAGCCTCGGAGATTCTCTCCATCTCGCTCGCTGCGCATTGACACCTTCAACAATGCAGCACAACAAGTACAAGATTGTTCCTACTAAGAAGCCTAAGAATGTTGCTATCATCGGCGCAGGAATCGGCGGACTTGAGGCTGCACTCGTACTCAAGAAGAGAGGCCATAACCCTGTTATTTTCGAGAAAGAAGACTACATCGGCGGTATCTATGTAACTGCTGCTGCAATGTCATTCAAGGAAGAGGACAAGAGACTCCTCAAGTGGTACGAGAACCAGATCAAGAAGTACGACATCGAGATCAGATTCAACAGTGATATCGCTGACGCTGCATCACTTCTCAAGAAGTTCGACGAAGTAATCGTTACAATCGGCGCTCGAAAGAAAACTCTCCTCGTTCCTGGCTTCGAGAAGACTATCGATTTCACTGATCTTCTCATCGATGGCAAGGGCGGCGACAAGATCGTATTCTTCGGCGGTGGCCAGTCATCATGCGAGGCTGCATACGAGATGGTACTCCAGGGCAAGCACCCTGTAATCGTTGAGTTCGCAGACGATCTGATCAACACACCAGGCACATGTCTTGCTAACAGCTCATTCCTCAGAGAGATGCTCGCATTCAAGGAAGTTCCTGTATACCTCGAGCACTCAATCTGTGAGATTGGCGATGGATACGTAATGGTTAAGCCTAACGACGGCGGAGATGCATTCAAGGTTGAGTGCGACTCAGTTGTTAACGGACTCGGCTTCGTACCTAACACAATGTTCAGCAGCAAGAAGTTCAGCCCTAAGATTCACAAGGTTGGAACTTGCGTTAAGTGGGGTAACCTCAGAGACGTTATCTGGAGCGCATGGGATGTCTGCATGAAGATCTAATCAGACACTAATCATTATTATATATTGCCATATTTATACGGAGGGCACTGGCAGCGGCCAGTGCCTTCCGCTTTGGTACCCGTGGTTGGTTTCCAAAGTCAATCCGCAGGCTACCCACCGCACAACAAAAGGCCGGCGCACAAGGTGCCGGCCTTTTTCACGTAATCTCCAAGATCCTGGAGCATACTATTCAGAATCACCTGTTTCGTTCGATGAGCTCTACCACTTCGCTCAAGCTCATTCCCATTCTATGTGCTATATCCGATATATCGTCGTACTCGTATTTGTATTTCTCCACACCGTATCCGCTCGACTTCTTGCATCTAACATCACCATATGGTGTGCTAATCAGCTCAGATTCTCTGCCGAGAATATATCTTCTCTTGAGAGTCTCTCTGAGTCCGATAGTTGTTGTGTGCTTGAAGAAAGCCTCGACTACCGCATCCCTTACATTCTCGTGGCATAGCGCGGTCAGGAGCGTGCCGGGACGGCTTTTCTTCATACCGACAGAAGTCGTGAAAACCTCCACAGCTCCCGCTTCGTAGAGCCTCTCCATCGCATAAGCTATGGCCTCAGCTGTCATATCGTCGAGGTTGCACTCGAGCTCGCAGATGCGATCCTCCGCTGTGCCGAGCATTGCCCTCACGCAGTTAGGCCAGTCGAAATCCTTCTTGCCCATACCATAGCCGGTCTCCTCGCAGCTCATGACAGGCATCACGCCGAATTCGCTCGCGAAATGCTTGAGAATTGCAGCGCCAGTCGGCGTGCAGAGCTCACCCTTGAGATTAGTGTTGCACATTGGCACGCCCTTAAGAATGTATGCAGTTGCCGGCGCAGGCACAGGAAGAATTCCGTGTGCACAGCGAATCTGTCCGCTTCCAACACCCACATCAGTTGCTGTAATTCTGTCTACTCCAAGCTTCTCAAACAGCACGCAGAAGGCCGCTACATCGGCAATTGCATCCATCGCTCCCACCTCATGGAAGTGAACCTCAGCCACATCAACGCCGTGCGCTTGGCTCTCCGCCTCGGCAATCAGCTTGTATATTGCTAATGCATGGGCACGCGCCTCATCAGAAAGCGACAGCCCAACAAATATTGCTTCAATATCAGCAAGTCCGCGATGCACATGCGAATGCGAATGCGAGTGCTCATGACCAGTCTTGTAATCACATGACAGGTGCTCATCATTATGATCATCTTCTTCCTCTCCGTGTACGCGCACACTGAGGTATGCGCCGCTTATACCGCATTTGCAAACGTGACTAAGCTCGTACTCCACCCCTGGAACTCCAATCGAGTTGAGCTCCGCGAGCAAAGCTTCTGCCTCCTCTGGAACTGCAAGATCAAGCAATGCCGCCGAGAGCATATCTCCCGCCGCGCCAAAACTGCAGTCAATATGTAGAATTCTCTCTGACATAATCTATTCTCCCTTCGGATGCATGTGGTTCATTCTTCCAGCCAGGAAACCTGCGCCGAAGCCATTGTCGATATTCACGACCGACACTCCGCTTGCGCAGGAATTGAGCATTGCAAGCAGGGCAGCCATTCCTTCGAATGCCGCACCGTATCCAACGCTAGTTGGCACAGCGATAACTGGCACATCGACGAGTCCGCCGACAACGCTAGCGAGCGCACCTTCCATGCCAGCAACCGCAATCACGACGCTCGCATTCATAATTGAATCGAGCTGCGAGAGCAGTCTGTGAAGGCCAGCAACTCCGACATCGTAGAGTCTCTCTACCTTGTTGCCGAGTGCTTCCGCGGTAAAAGCCGCTTCCTCGGCTACTGGTATGTCGCTGGTTCCTGCTGTCACGACAAGCACTTTTCCCATGCCACCAGCCGGCAGCTTCTCTCCGATCAGTGCGATTCGAGCTGCCTCATTGTATTCTAATTCGTATCTGGCTCTGATTGCAGAAGCCTTATCTGCATCGAGTCTTGTGATGAGAATGCTCTTCTCTTGATGCGCAAGCATAGATTCCACAATTCCAAGAATCTGCTCGGCTGTCTTGCCCTCGCCGTAGATTACCTCGGCTGCCCCCTGTCTCGCCTTGCGGTGAAGGTCGACTCTAGCGTATCCGATGTCATCAAAAGGAGATCTCCTGATAATCTGCTCAATCTGGTGGCTTGCAGATTCCAGTGATATCTCGTCATTCCTGTAACTGCGCAGTATCTCCTGCACGCTCATATCCGCCATTCTCGTACTATTCTCCTCTATATGATTCATCTATCGAGAGCTCCTCAAACAGTTCTCCAAGCGCCGTACAAATGTCTTCCCGGCGCTCCTCAAGCAGTTCCTTCTGGTCTTTGTGTATCTGTACCAGACCATTTCTTCCGCTCGTTCTCACGCGCAGGTCCTCGAAGCCGAGCTTCATCATTCTGTCTTCTGCTTCTTCGACTGTGCGAAGTCGCTCTTCTGTTATCTTCTCTCCAGTTCTGATTCTGGTTGCCAGACATGCGTAAGCCGGTCGGTCCCAGGTCGGCAGTCCCGCTTCTCGGCTTCGGCGTCTGACCTCCGCCTTGCTGATGCCGGCAAGGCGGAGCGGCGAGCGCACCCCCAGCTCGGCCAGTGCTCGCATGCCGGGGCGGTCCCCGGCATCGTCAGACGCATTCGTGCCGTCCATAATCAGTGAGTAGCCGCGTTCCGCGGCTGCTTTCCTTATTGTTCCCATAATCTGCTGCTTGCAGTAATAGCACCTGTCGCTCGGGTTTGCCGCGATTACATCCTCCGCAAGCACATCAATCTCAAGGACGCAAACCCTCGCTCCCAGACTGGCCGCGAACGAAAGCGCACCCTCGTACTCGAAGCGCGGCTGGAAAGCCGTTTTAACATAGAACGCCGTAACATCAGCACCTGACTGCATAGCCTCATACAGCAGATACGCCGAATCAACGCCACCTGAATACGCCAGCGCACACTTCGGATTCTCCCTGAAGAAATCGCTTAAACTCATCTCCATATGCATCTTAGCTTGACTGACTAGCCGAACATACCAGTTGAAAGGTAGTGATCGCCAGTATCCGGCAGCAGAGCAACAATAGTCTTGCCCGCATTCTCAGGACGCTTAGCCAGCTCGATAGCAGCAACAACAGCAGCCGCTGAAGTAATGCCAACGAGAATACCCTCAGTGCGTCCGATGCGCGCACCCATAGCATATGCGTCATCATTAGTAACAGTGATGATCTCATCGTAGATCTTTGTGTCCAAAATCTCAGGCACGAAGTTCGCACCGATGCCCTGAAGCGCGTGTGGACCAGCGTGACCCTCCGAGAGCAGAGGTGAAGAAGCGGGCTCAACAGCAACAACTTTTACCTCTGGATTCTTCGACTTCAGATACTGACCAACGCCAGTGATAGTTCCGCCAGTACCGACACCAGCAACGAAGATATCCACCTTACCGTCAGTATCCTCCCAGATCTCAGGACCTGTAGTCTTGATGTGAGCAGCTGGATTAGCTGGATTAACGAACTGACCTGCAATCCATGCACCCTCAGTCTCAGCAGCAATTCTCTCAGCCTCAGCAATAGCACCAGCCATTCCGAGCTTACCGTCTGAGAGCACGAGCTCAGCGCCGTATGCCTTCATCAGAAGCTGTCTCTCAACAGACATAGTGTCAGGCATTACAATGATTACTCTGTAGCCCTTAGCTGCACCAACAGCTGCAAGACCAATTCCGGTATTGCCGGAAGTAGGCTCGATGATAGTAGCGCCAGCCTTGATGATGCCCTTTGCCTCAGCATCAGCAATCATTTCAGCCGCAACTCTATCCTTTGCGCTTCCAGCAGGATTAAACATTTCGAATTTGCCAAGGACAGTAGCAGCGAGCTGCTCCTCCTTCTCAATATTCGTAAGCTCCATCAGTGGAGTTCTTCCGATAAGCTGATCAACAGATTTGTATACCTTGCCCATTTAAATTATCCCCTTTTTTGTGCTGGTCTGTCGCCGATGCCATTGCCCAACGACCCCGCTTATTGTAAAATTATCTCACTTTATATTGTACAACAGAAAGGCAGTCAAATGGCAAGATTCTTTGTAAGTCCAGAGCAAGTTCGCAAGGACATGATCTACATATACGACGGAGATGTTAACCACATCAAGAACGTACTCCGAATGCGCATTGGAGACGAACTCTCCGTAAGCGACGGAGAGGGCACAGATTACCACTGCGCCATCGAAGAACTAGATAAGGATATAGTCAAAGTTCGCATCATCAATTCCTGGCAGTCATATTCTGAGCTTCCAGTTAAGCTCTACCTCTTCCAGGGTCTGCCAAAGGCAGACAAGATGGAGCTCATCATCCAGAAGGCGGTTGAGCTCGGAGCATACGAGATTATTCCTGTATCTACAGCTCGCTCTATCGTCAAGCTCGACGATAAGAAAGCGGCTAAGAAGATTGCCCGCTGGGCAGGCATCGCTGAGAGCGGCGCCAAGCAGTCCGGCAGAGCAATCATCCCAGAAGTAAAGAGTCCGATGACATTCAAGATGGCTCTTCAATATGCAGCTGAACTCGATGCAACTCTCATTCCATACGAGAAGGCCGAGGGCATCGAAGAGACTCGTACCATCATCAGCAGTCTGAATGCAGACGGAGTCAAGTCAGTCGGAATTTTCATCGGACCGGAAGGCGGATTCACAGAGCAGGAAGTCGAACTGGCAATTGGCGCAGGAGCCAAGCCGATCACACTCGGACGCAGAATCCTGCGCACAGAGACGGCAGGTCTCACTACGCTCTCAATACTCATGTTCGAGTTCGAGGAATAAGTCACGCACAACAACAAAACCCGCAGGCGATGCCTGCGGGTTTTCTAGCTTTATCAAGCGAATATTATACGTTGATCTCAGCCTCGACGTCCTCTACGTCTGCAACGAGCGGTCTTACCTTAGCAATGTACTCTGCTACCTGCTCTGCGCAGTTACCTGTGTAGAGTGTTGGGTCGAGTACTGCCTCGAGCTCCTCGAGTGTCATTCCGAACTCTGGACGAGCTGCGAGAATCTCCATGAGGTTGCACTTGCCGCCTGCCTTCATGTTAGCTGTTGCCTCCATTGAGCAGGTTCTGATTACCTCGTGAAGCTCCTGACGGTCTCCGCCTCTCTTAACGCCCTCCATGAGGATGTTCTCTGTAGCGATGAATGGGAGGAACTCTCTTACTGTTGCCTCAACGATTGCCTCGTTAACTACGAGTCCTGATGTTACGTTCTTAGCGAGTCTCAGGATAGCGTCTGCGCAGAGGAATCCCTCTGGCATTGAGATTCTTCTGTTAGCTGAGTCGTCGAGTGTTCTCTCAAGCCACTGAACTGCTGCTGTGTGATGTGCGTTAGCAGCGTCAGAGATGAGGTATCTTGCGAGTGAGCAGATTCTCTCTGATCTCATTGGATTTCTCTTGTAAGCCATAGCTGATGAACCGATCTGGTTTTTCTCAAACGGTTCTTCAATTTCCTTAAGGTGCTGCAGAAGTCTGATGTCGTTGCTGAATTTATGTGCACTTTGCGCGATACCTGCCAGTACATTGAGTACTCTTGAGTCTATTTTTCTGGAATAGGTCTGACCTGATACAGGATAGCATCCGTCAAAACCCATTTTTTCTGCAATTAGTCCATCGATTTTCTTTACTTTTTCCAGATCACCGTCAAAGAGCTCCAGGAAGCTTGCCTGTGTTCCTGTCGTGCCTTTTGAACCGAGAAGCTTCATGTTGTCAAGCACGTGGTCGAGATCTTCAAGATCCAGCACAAGGTCATGAAGCCAGAGTGTGGCACGTTTTCCTACTGTTGTCGGCTGGGCCGGCTGGAAGTGGGTGAAGCCCAGTGCAGGCATTGCCTTGTATTTTTCTGCGAAATCCG
>JAQXQE010000003.1 GCA_029101005.1 Bacillota bacterium
GACTGGGATCACTCGACAGAACACCTGGACGAGCTGATGCCATGGTCAGAGTTCATGCAGGAAGAATGCAAGGCATAAGCCAAATTCAAATTGTATATCACTCAGGACGGTGTTCAAGGCACCGTCTTTTTAATCGCTTACTCCATAGGGGTCTCAAACTTGCACCAAGTGTAAGAACTTCGCCTCGCGTTTGAGAGCAGTGCAATTCCATAGGGGTCTCAAACTTGAATGACACGGAATATGCTATAAACATGTTTGAGAGCAGTGCAATTCCATAGGGGTCTCAAACTGTAAGAAGATGTTCAATCTCTGTTGTTGAGTTTGAGAGCAGTGCAATTCCATAGGGGTCTCAAACAATCAGCTGAAGCAACAGTCTCACTTGCTGGTTTGAGAGCAGTGCAATTCCATAGGGGTCTCAAACAAACAAAGTTTTTCGTCACTCAGCCCCCCCTTGTTTGAGAGCAGTGTAATTCCGTAGGGGTTCGCGAGATTTACAAGACATATTATGAGTCGTTATGCAGTAAGCGAGTGCATCTTTAGGTAGATGCGGATAATATGTGAAATAACTGCTTGACACTGGTCGCTCATGGATTCCATGGGCGACATTTTATGTGGTATGATTTGGGTGTAACCCAAAAGTGTTCGTTTAAAGGGAGGTTTAATCATGACTGAAGGTAAGTTTGGATCAATTAAGGGGATGGCGAACAAGGGTCTGTCAAAGATTGATACTGCGAAGCTGAAGGAGGAGATTAAGAGCCGAATTGGAGAGATTGATAAGATGCTTACTGAGCAGATTGGTTTCTACAATGAGGCATACACTGCAATGAGTGATGCGGGTATGGCTCTGTATATCGAGAGAAGCAACGCTGCAAATGAGCTTGGATATATTGAAGAGCTGGTGAACAGTATCGCCAACAAACCTAAAGAGTTCGAAGCTGAGTTTGAGGAGATTTATGTAAAACGCAAAGCGTTCAACGATGTATGTAGCTTCGCTGAGCGTGAGGTTACGGCGGCTCGAACTGCAGCGGGTGGAGCCGGCGCAGGATTAGCTGCTGGTGCGTCAGTTGTAACAATGGGACCAACCGCAGCGATGTGGGTTGCCACAACATTCGGCACAGCATCAACTGGTACTGCAATCTCAACACTTTCGGGCGCAGCAGCGACTAACGCAGCACTTGCATGGCTTGGTGGCGGAACACTGGCAGCTGGCGGAGGCGGAATGAGCGCTGGAAGCGCTTTTCTCGCGATGGCTGGACCTATCGGCTGGTCAATAGCTGGTGCAACTCTGCTCACTTCGATTGTTCTCTTCGCGAATAAGAGAAGCAAAATCAACAAGGACAAGAATGCCGAGATTGAGGCTGTTAAGGAGAATACACAGAAGGTTAAGAAGATTGAGGCTCAGATTGCTGAGATTCTTCGGTCGACTAGCAAGGCAAGAGCGAGACTTTTCGCGGATTACCAGAAGTGCTTCGCAATGGCTGGCGGCAACTATGCTGAGTTTAGTGATGACCAGAAGCAGCAACTTGGTGCTCTTGTGAACAACGCAAGAACACTGTCAGCTCTCTTTGGACAGACTGTAGTTGAAGGAGAAGAGTAATGGCAGATGAGATTCTTGAGCAGATGAATGAGAAGCTGGTTAAGGCTTTCGATACATATCAGAATGTTCAGCTACATATTGCTGCACTTGCTGACAAAACGCAGGAGATTAAGCTGACTGAGCTTAAGGTTGGGACTATACTGACTCTGGCTGTGTGCGATAGAATGGCACAGGGCAAGAATCCAAAGGAATTCACCAATGATGACTGGAAGGAGATTGCAAAACTCGTTGACGAGACGGTAATCCTTGCGTCTGACCAGGCATATTCAGAGATGGTTTTCGAGATGTATGCTCAATACATCGATATCTCCGCAGAGATATATGAAGAGAAACTGCCAGAGCACATCATTGAATCTGTAAGAGCGAAGGCTGTTGAGATTAGACATCTCGGAGAGCGTCTTCATAATGGCGAGATTAGCGAGGTTCATTATACAGAGGAATGCCTTTGGATGTGTGCGGAGTCAATGTTCAAGTTGCTCTTCGCTACCAAAATGCTGGTGTTCGGAGAGGATGCGGTTGCTTTGGCGGATGCCATCGCTACTTTCTCTATGGCATATGGTCAGTACAGAATGTATTCAGCGAGACTTGGCGAGTTGAATTCCTATCTCGACTATCAGTATGAACTTGACGCAGCTCTTGAGGCGGACATGGATGAGTATCTGAATGGTCTTAGGGCAAGCGCTGATGAGTTCAATGATCTGATTGATGAGGCTTTCGATGCGGATTTCGATTGCAAACTTAGAAATTCTGTGGAGCTGGCACGTGCTGCTGGTGTTGCGGAGGAAGATATTCTTGAGACTGTGGATGATATCGATGATTTCTTTCTGAATTAGGGCAACTCTACCTACGGGTGGTGTTCATCCGTGGTCGTGTGATGCAGAATTGGGGCAGATAAGATAACATTATGTTTGAGGGAGGTGCCCTATGGATCAGAAGAGAATTGGAACTTACCTTGGAACACCAGCGCATGCGTATGAAGTGGCAGTGAAGTTCGAATAATTCTGAATACTTGAGTGATGAGAAGAGTGGCAGTGGCCACTCTTTTTCCTTTTGGTACATATGAATGCGGAGGCGACAGCTGGGGCTGTCGGCAACATCTTGACTCTGAATTGCGGAGGCGACAGCTGGAGGCTGTCGTCTACCTCTCAAATTTTGTTGTTTTGCGATTTTGTGGTCAAATCCGCGCAACACGTTGATATTTGACAATATAACCACAGCGCAAAAAAAGTGTATCAGGCTGTTTCGGTTGATTTGATGAAAATTGGCGCAAATTGGTGATTGTTGCTGCTTGTGAGATGTCGAAATTTGTCGAAAAATGTCTAGATTTGACTGTTGGTCTGTCGGATGATCGGGGAACCTAGCTTGAGATTGCGATTTGTATGAGTTTGAAGCTAGGCGTGTGTGGTTAGATTGCTAAACATCAATGGGTACAAGCAATATAGCCACAAAATCGCGAAACAGCATTTTTTGCGTTGTGGTCACGGGCCGCGAACATCAATTGGTTCGGAGAATCTGACCACAACCAGCATCCAATTACTACATTACCCAAGCCCAAGTCAACCACCGCAGCCACCTCAATCCACTAATGTTAACCACAAACATATTCGAGGTTGACAATAAGCGCAACGCAGTGCTATTATACACTCATTCGCGAACACGTGTTGATTAACTCGGGCGACAAAGCAACACGACAACACAATCAAAGAGGTTATTATGGTTAACAATAATAATGGAACTAAGGAGCAGCTGTTAGCGCTGTTCGAGAATAATAAAGGCACTTATCTGTCTGGCGAGGATATTGCGGAGAAGTTGCATATCTCGAGGACGGCCGTATGGAAGGCGGTCCAGAATCTGCGAGATGAAGGTTACAATATCGAGGCAGTGCGCAATAAGGGTTATTGTCTTTCGCCGGAGACGGATATTCTGTCGGAGCAGGGTGTGAGAAAATATCTGGCGATGGGTCACGGTGCAGACGCTTCCGCAGGATCAGAGGCTTCGGCAGGCGCAGACGCTTCCGATAGCACTCCAAAACTCGAGGTTATGCAGACTGTGGATTCGACTAATACACTCGCGAGGATTAGGGCGAGTGAAGGTGCCGAGGATGGCTATACGGTGATTGCGGGTAGCCAGTCTATGGGAAGGGGAAGAATGGGAAGAGCTTTTCATTCGCCTCTTGGAAGCGGAATCTATATGAGTATGGTGCTGAGACCAGAGCATTTCGAGGCGTCACAGGCGGTGAAGCTGACAACGATGGCGGCAGTTGCTGTGTGTGAGGCGATTGAAGCGGTGTCAGGTGAGAAGGCAAGCATCAAGTGGGTCAATGATGTCTTTGTGAGAGATCGCAAAGTCTGCGGAATCCTGACCGAGGCTTCTTTCGGACTTGAGGATGGAATGCTGGAGTACGCGGTAGTCGGAATTGGAATCAATGCCTTCGAACCGGAAGGTGGATTTCCGGAGGAGATTAAGGACGTTGCGGGAGCGGTTTTCCAGGCGCCAGTAAGTGACGGCAAGAATCGCCTTGCGGCGGAGGTGATCAATCGCTTCACGTCCTACTATGCGCAGGTGAGCGGTGAGGCGGCAGTGCAGACTGCGGCGGCTGACTATGCGGAGGAGTACAGGAAGCGCTGCTTCGTGATTGGCAGAGATGTCAAGGTGGTGACGCCGAAGGGAAGCAGGGATGCACTGGTGCTCGATATTGATAGAGAATGCAGGTTGATAGTCAGATATGAGAATGGAAGCGAGGAGACGCTTTTCTCGGGAGAGATCAGCCTCAGATTCTAGACAGGGATAGGAGATTATAGAGATGACAACTAATACAAAGAAGATGAATAGCAGAACATATATGCTGACGGCTACAGCGCTGATGACAGCAGTGACATGCGTGCTTGCACCAATGGCACTTCCGATTGGACCAGTTCCAATCACACTGGCGACACTGGCAATCTATATGTCGTTATATCTGCTGGGACCAAGAATGGGAGCACTGAGCGTGCTGATGTATATTGTAATTGGTGCGATTGGACTGCCGGTTTTCTCAGGATTCGCGGGTGGCTTTGCTAAAATTGCAGGGCCGACTGGCGGATACATTCTCGGTTACATTCCGATGGCAATTATTGCTGGAATTGTGATTGAGAGATATATCAACAGAGTTGTGCAGTTTGCGGGACTCGTTGCAGGAACTGCAGTGCTGTATGCGATTGGAACTGCGTGGTTCTGCTTCGTAATGAAGATGGGAGTAGGAGCAGCACTGTCCGTATGCGTTCTTCCATTCGTTCCAGGAGACCTTCTTAAGATGGTAGTAGCACTGATTTTCGGACCTATGCTGAGAGCCCGTCTTCAGAGAGCAGGTCTTCTGTAATCAGAGAAATATGTATAGATAAAAGCCGAGAATCGATACGATTCTCGGCTCTTTTGCTTGTTACGAAATGGATGATGCGTAAGTGTTTAGTAATGCATAATTATTTCACATTGGAGGAACGCTATTGGAACGCTGGGGATTCTGTGTGGGAACGGCATAAGGGTTAGAGTTGGCAACGTTGCGTCACGAGAAAGTGACCGTTTCAGTTTGAACTTTAATATAAGATGGCACTTCGCCTCAAGAACACACTTGGGCCGAAAAGACACTGGCAGAGCTGAGTGATGGAATGGGGTTGGAATATATTTGGAATATAGAATTGAAAACATGATTTTGGTGAAGGCATCGGCCGCTTGCGGAAGCGGACCGGCGTCTTTTGATGTGGTTGCGCTGATTGCGGAGGCTGTGGCGGTTGCGGTGGTTGCGGTGCTTGGTGGATTCTAGTCCAAATGGTCGAAATATGCGATCTGCCCATAGTGCGATTTTTTGAATTGCTGGATTCTAGTCCAAATGGGCCGAAATGGCAGTTTGGCCATAGTCAGATTTTTTTGATTGTTGGGATGTGAGTACTTGTGTCTCGCTAGTTCTAGTCCAAATAGCCTATAATTGCGATTTGCCCATAATAATTTGAAGTGTAATGGCTAGGTTGGGGACTGATTACGGACAAAATTGCTGTTATTGACGCTATTTTTCGACAAAAGCCAATGGATGAAATATTTAGTGTATGGGCAAAGTGCTCAAAATGGCAATTTGGACTAGAATTTGCTGGATGAAAAAATCGGTGTCTGGGCAAACAGGCAAATTGAGCATTTTGGACTAGAATTATAACGAATGAATTCGATAGGTAACCATCGGCTGCCACTGACGCGCGCCGATGCCCTTTGATTTGTAAAATTGCGGTAGCCACCGGCTGCGCCGGTGCCTCCGATTAACATAAGAATGTAGAAAGGAGAGCGCAACGCTCTCCTTTCTTCGTATCGAAAGTGCTATTATTTGCCCATGAACTTGGCTGTGTTGATGATGAAACGGTCATGGGTGCCTTCGCCAATCAGCTTGTCGCCATGGAGCACTTTGACGTTGAATGTGAGGCGGCGACGGTCAATCTCGATGAGCTCGGCCTCAGTTACTACCTCTTCGCCGATACCGACTGAAGCGAGGTGGTTAACGCAGACTTTGGTGCCGACTGTGGTCTGTCCCTCTTCGAGCTGGTCCTTGACGCAGTTCATGCTTGCGCCCTCCATAAGAGCAATCATATATGGGGTTGAGAGCACCTCGACTGTGCCGCTGCCGAAGGCTGCAGCTGTCATCTTGTACTCTACAGTTGTCTTGCTTGTGTACTTGATTCCTGTTTCCATTGGACTGTCCTCCTGATATTGTGATAATTCCATTATAAACCCAAAACGATGCTTGACAAGTATGCTTTGAGAACTCACAATAATAAGAATGGAGGTACAGAGATATGACCCCAGAAGAGATTAGAAATAGACTGTTTGGGATGCAGGATCTCAAGTACAGAGACTTCCAGGCCAAGCTGATGCCGGGCGTTGAGATCGAGAATATCATCGGTGTCAGAACGCCTGAACTGAGGAAGTTCGCGAAGGAGATATGGAAATCCGGGGAGTATACGGTATTTCTTGCGGAAGTTCCGCATAAGTATTATGACGAGCAGAATCTGCACGGTTTCATTGTGTGCGAGATTAAGGATTATGACGAGGTAGTTGCGAGAATTGACGAGTGGCTGCCAAGTGTCGATAACTGGGCGACCTGCGACCTGATGAGACCGAAGGTTTTTGCGAAGCACAAGGACAGACTGATTGAAGATATCTGGCGATGGATGGCTTCTGATGAGCCGTACACAATCAGATTCGGAATAGAGATGCTGATGACTTTCTTCCTCGATGACGATTTCAGGGCGGAGTACCTGGAGCCGGTAGCGAAGATCAGGCATGAGCATTATTACGTCAAGATGATGGTGGCGTGGTTCTTTGCGACTGCACTTGCGAAGCAGTGGGAGGCGAGCTTGCCATATATCGAGGAGCAGAAGATGGACGAGTGGACACACAACAAGGCGATTCAGAAGGCCATCGAGAGCTACAGAATTACAGACGAACAGAAGGCGCATTTGCGCACTTTTAAGATTAAGAAAGACAAATAAGGAGGAACAATAAATGGGTTTCTACATTCTTACCGCTCTGGCTGTACTGCCAGGACTGGTAATCGTCGCTAAAGTATACACAATGGACAAGATTGAGAAAGAGCCAATCGGACTCCTTCTCTTGCTGCTTGTCCTTGGTGGAGTAGTCTGCTTCCCAGTTGCAATTGCCGAGAGTTTTCTTGTATCGTTTGTAAAGTCGCTGCTGGTTGCAGGCACACTGCTCAACTTCGTGGAGAATTTCTTCTGTGTAGCACTTATTGAGGAGCTCGGTAAGTACTCAGTGCTCAAGCTCTGCACATGGAAGAATCACAACTTCGACTACCGCTTCGATGCACTCGTATACTCAATCAGTGCTGCACTCGGATTTGCTGTTCTCGAGAACTGCTTCTACGTATGGGAAGGCGGAATTCAGGTGGCTCTGATGCGTGCTGTGCTCTCAGTTCCAGGACACGCAATGTTCGGTCTCTTCATGGGAATCAGCTACGGACTTGCTAAGGTAGCAGAGAAGCACGGAAGAGAGAAGGAGAAGAAGTCTCACCTGAGAAAAGCAATCATCGTTCCGATGATTCTTCATGGTGCGTACGACTTCTGCCTGTCAGAGGGTACTTATGGAATGATGGGAATTTTCCTTGTGCTCGTAATCGGAATGTACATCGTATCATGGAAGCGCCTCAAGGCAGCTTCACAGGGTGATCTGCCAATCTCTGCAGACATCTAGAATCTATATATAAATGGAGGTGAACTATGGGCAAGACGGTGGTTCACACAGACGACAGAGAATTCGAGAGAATCGCTACGCGCGTATCTGTTGTTGGAATAGTCGGCAATCTGGTGCTGACTGTGTTCAAGATTATTGCGGGTATCATCGGCCATTCTGGTGCGATGATATCCGATGCTATTCACTCTGCATCGGATGTAATCAGCAGCATCATAGTAATCGTGGGGGTCAAGATCTCACGCAAGGAAGCTGATGACGACCATCCTTATGGCCACGAGCGCCATGAGTGCGTTGCGGCCATAGTGCTCGCAGTTATTCTGCTGTATACAGGCCTTATGATTGGTATCAATGCAGCCAAGGTTATTATGTCAGGCGAGTTCTCTGGCATCAGAGTGCCTGGTACAATCGCTCTCGTTGCAGCGGTGACATCTATCATCACCAAAGAGGCGATGTATCACTACACAATTCACTACGCGAAGATCATCAAGTCAGAATCTCTTCGCGCAAGTGCATGGGATCACAGAAGTGATGCCCTGTCTTCAATCGGCGCTCTTGTCGGTATCGCGGGATCGATAATGGGATATCCAGTTCTCGACTCTGTTGCCAGCCTGATAATCTGCATCTTCATCGTAAGAGCGGCATACCAGATCTTCATTGGTGCAGTTAATCAGATGGTAGACAAAGCGGCTGATGCTGAGACGGTGGCAAAGATTGATGCCTGCATCAGAGAGCAGGAGGGGGTTGTCGAGGTATACAGACTCAAGACTAGAGTCTTCGGCAACAAGATATATGTCGACGTTAACATCGAGGCGGATGGCAAACTCACGCTTCACGAGGGCCATGCGATAGCTGAGAGAGTGCACGTCGCAATAGAAGAGAATTTTAGCGAGGTCAAGCACATAATGGTGCACGTTGACCCGTACGAAAGGGGATAAGTTTTGTTCGGAATACTACTTGGCTTAGCAGCCGGCCTTGCGATGCCGCTGCAGACGAGTGTCAATACGAAATTGGGACATACAATCAGATCGCCGTATCTGGTTTCGATTATTTCTTTTGCTGTAGGTGTGGTTATGACTGCATTCGTGCTCTGGTGCATAACTGGCAGTGTATACATTCCACTCGGAGAGGTGGCGAAGGAGCCATGGTGGATCTGGCTTGGAGGAGCCTGCGGAGAGATTCTTGTAATCTCAAGTATGATCTGCCTGCCTAAGCTTGGAAGCACAGAGACTATGGTAATGCTGGTTCTCGGACAGATCGGTTCGGGAATTGTTATCGACAGCCTTGGACTTTTCAACTCAGAGCTGATTCCGCTGACTTTGCTAAGACTTATGGGCTTCGCTCTCGTGCTAGGCGGTTCAATCGCTGTTGCGAGCTGCGACAAGGTCGACGATGCAGGTGAAGCAGGTAATAAGTGGCTCTACAGAATCATCGCAGTTACTGCCGGCTGCTTCGCTGGCGTTCAGATTGCAGTCAACGGCTGGCTCGGTGTAGTTACTGGTCACGCTTTCCGCTCGACTCTGATCTCAATGAGCGTTGGGCTCATCACGGCTGTCGTTCTCGTTGGAGGTCTGTACCTCTTCAAGGGCGGCAAGTCAGCGGTATTTGACAGTACACTTCCGGGCGGCGCTCGCAAGTGGTGGATGTTCACTGGCGGACTCTACGGAGTCTTCATCGTAGGTAGCAATGCGGCTCTTGCGACAATGGTCGGAACTGGTCTCACAGTAATTCTCAACGTAACTGGTCAGACCTTCGGCGGCGTTGTCGTTGACGCTGTCGGCTTCCTCGGTATCGAGAAGAAGCCTGTTTCGCTTATCAAAATTGTTGGTATTGTGGCGATGATCATAGGAATCGTCCTGGTCAATATGTTCTAGGGAGGTAGTTATGAGTACATTCAAGGTGGCTGTATGCCAGACTAAGGTCTACGAAGATAAAATGCGCAATCTCGAGAATCTTGCACAGCTTCTTGAGCGCGATGATGTCCAGCAGGCGGACCTTGTTACTCTGCCTGAGATGTGGTGCTGCCCATATCAGACTGAGAATTTCCCTATCTACGCTGAGAAGGAGGGCGGTGAGTTCTATCAGGCGCTGTCTGATCTTGCTGCTAAGCACAAGATATACCTGTCAGCCGGCTCAGTTCCTGAGGTTGACGATGAGGGACATGTATACAACACTGCTTATGTCTTCGACCGCGAGGGCAAGCAGATCGCAAAGCATCGCAAGGTTCACATGTTCGATATCTATGCTAGAGGCCAGGTGGTTTTCAAGGAGTCAGATACACTCACTCCTGGTGACAGCTTCGACGCTTTCGACACTGAGATGTGCAGAATGGGACTCAATATCTGCTTCGACATCCGCTTCCCTGAGAGCTCAAGACTTCCAGCTCTCGATGGAGCTAAGGTAATCCTCAATCCAGGTGCATTCAATATGACTACGGGTCCTGCACACTGGGAACTTGGATTCAGACAGCGCGCGATTGAGAATCAGGTCTATATGATTGGGACTGCGCCAGCTAGAGATCCCGAGGCAGGTTATACTTCTTGGGGTCACTCCATCGTAGTTGATCCATGGGGCACTGTGGTAATGCAGATGGATGAGAAGGAAGGCATTGAGATTGTTGAGATCGACCTCGACTATGTTGAGAAAATCCGCCGCAAGCTTCCGCTCATCTCGGCGAGAAGAACCGACGTATACGAGCTTAGCTCGAAGTAGGAATATAAACGCATAAGTAAAATCCGCACTCGTCACGAGTGCGGATTTTTTTATCTTTGACACGTATTACTCTTCGTCGGAGTTGATTACTTCGAAGTCTACTGTCTGCGCGTTTGAATCGTCGCTTGTTGTGAAGTCGTTCATATTGACTGTTCTTCTTCTGAAGTCCTCGTCTGGTCTGAAGTCGCCGATGCCCTTAGGACCGAGATACTGCGCATCGCCGAAGCCGAGCAGAATCATGAAGATGTATGGGAAGAAGAAGAGTCCTGCTGCGTATCCTACGCTCTTACCGAAGCATCTTGCGAGGTTGATTGCGAGCAGAAATCCTGCAATCACATTCACAAGTGGGAGGAAGAGCAGGATGAAGAACCATCCGTTGCCCATCGAAATCTTGAAGAGTGTGTATGTGTTATAGAACGGAATCAGTGAAACCCAGCCTGGCTCTCCAGCCTTAGTGAAGAGTTTCCATGCTGCGAGTATCACTACCGCGAGAATTACGAGTTCCAGAATCACTGTAAAAGTGCTCTGCTGTGCTTCGGCTATATGATTATAGTAGCCTCCAATATAGTTCTTTAAGCTATCCAATTATGTTTCCTCCTATGCTTCTTCCTCGCGCTTCTTAGCCAGCTCCTCGATCTCAGCGAGTTCTGCCTCAAGCTCTGCAGCTTCAGCCTTGAATTTCTCAGACTCTGCCTCGCGCTTCTTAGCCTCAGCTACCTGAATTGCCTTACCTGCTTTGTTAGCTCCAGCGATGAGTGCTGCACCACCCGCAAAACCGATTGCGAGCATCTTGATGACAACGCCACCTAAGCTTGCGACCTGCTTGCCACCCATGTCCTGAAGCTTATCATTTTTTCTAGCCATGTTCCTACCTCCTGATTTTGAAAAAAATGCGAACCTTCGCATATTGTATTCTACTCTTTAATTATGAAGATTCTTATCTCAAAATAGTTTGAATAAGTTACAAAAAATATAGCACAAAAGTGCTTGACATTCAATTAAGTCTCGAGTAAGATATTAATAACGATAATAATTATTATTATCAATAAGGAAACGGAAGGAAACAATATTATGAGACGCAGTGGAAAGCGAGATGCAATTCTCAAGCAGCTTTCATGCAGATCAGACCATCCGACAGCGGAGACTCTATACGCGGAACTCAAGCCCGAGATTCCGGATCTGAGTCTGGCGACTGTCTACCGCAACCTTAAACAGCTCGAGGAGAAGGGTGTGGTAATGAGCATCCCTAATGGCGGAGCTACAAGATATGATGCGAAGACTGAATTACATTCGCACTTCTTCTGTCGCCATTGCGGTGCGGTTCTCGACCTGGATCATGACAGCGAAGATGTCCTTGCTATAGGACAGAAGAACTTCAGCGGTTTAGTTGAAGAATGCTCTCCGAATTTCTTCGGATTGTGCCCGCTCTGTGTTCAATCACTTGACAAGAGCGAGAGAAAAGCTATATTTACAAATTAGGATATATTTATTTTCAAGGAGGAAATTATTATGGCTAAGTGGGTTTGCAGCGTATGCGGTTACGTTCATGAGGGAGATCAGGCACCAGAGCAGTGCCCAGTTTGCAAGGTTCCAGCAGAGAAGTTCAACAAGCAGGAAGGCGAGATGTCATGGGCTGCTGAGCACGTTGTTGGAGTAGCTAACGGAGTTGATGAGAGAATCATCGAGGGACTCAGAGCTAACTTCGAGGGTGAGTGCACAGAGGTTGGAATGTACCTCGCTATGGCAAGAGTTGCTCACAGAGAGGGATACCCAGAGGTTGGAGTATACTACGAGAAGGCAGCTTGGGAAGAGGCAGAGCACGCAGCTAAGTTTGCAGAGCTCCTCGGAGAGGTAATCACAGACTCAACAAAGAAGAACCTCGAGCTCAGAGTAGCAGCAGAGAACGGCGCTACAGAGGGTAAGGTTCAGCTCGCTAAGCTTGCTAAGGAGCTCAACCTTGACGCTATCCACGACACAGTACACGAGATGGCAAGAGATGAGGCTAGACACGGTAAGGCATTTGCTGGTCTCCTTAAGAGATACTTTGGCTAATAACTCGTTCTTCTGACTTCTGAATTTGTCAGCTAAGCATTCCTGCAGTGCTCACGTCAGAAGATCAGGAACAAAGACACGCTCAAAATCGAACCAAAATCAACATAAACTATAATTAACGGAGGTAATACCTATGAAGTACGTATGTGACATCTGCGGATGGGAGTACGATGAGGAAGTGGGATGCCCTGATGCTGGTATCGAGCCAGGCACAAAGTGGGAGGACGTTCCAGAAGACTTCGCTTGCCCACTCTGCGCAGTAGGTAAGGATTCATTCTCAGAGAACTAAACACTAATCCAAATGAATAAACAGAAACGGACGCCATCGCGGTGCCCGTTTTCTTTATTTGTGCAATCTAGGACCATTTGAGCAATATCGCGAGTGCAGTCCTATTTCGCCATCCGCCGATTCCACATCCGCATTCTAGTCCAAACACGAAATTTCGAGCATTTGCCCATAACGTCAAATTTTCATCCTGCAAATTCTAGTCCAAGCAAGGGTTTCTTGCGGTTTGCCCATAGTGTAAAAAATCATTCCGTGCCTCGCAGGCTTCCAGCTGGCCGAGTTGGGTAATTTCTATGCCAAAATCTGCCGAAACAAGCCAATTGTCGTTGCCCTAACTACAATGCCACCGCTAATTTCGCCTCTTTTGTCGGCGAATGCCAACACCAGCATTTTGAAGCGTATGACCAGATGCACCTTTTCGACGTTTTGGACTAGAATCCGGCGGATCAAAAAAATCGCACTATGGACAAATCGCCAATTTCGGCCATTTGGACTAGAATGAGGAAGACAACGGCCCGCCAGGCCGTTGTCCTCGATTCCGTATTATCAAAACAAGTAGACAACGGCCCGCCAGGCCGTTGTCCTCCCATCCATATCCACAAATTGAAAGAACCCGGTCGAGCCGGGTTCTTCTGATCTTCATATTTCGGTACAGATTGTCCAGCGGGCTGGCCAATCTGCGCAATTTAGAGGTGATTACTTACCGATGTATCTTGTCTCGATGTAGTATCTCTTCTCGTTTGCCTCTCCCATTGAGAATGTCTTTCTTGGGAGTGCGCCGTCTGCAGCTACTGCAGGGAAGAGCATGAACTTGTCCATAGCTGGGAGTGTGAATCCTGCGTTGCCATCCTGTGCGGAGAGAGTCTCGATTGCCTTTGTTCCGTGGATGTAGTCGATGTCGCAAGTCTTGCGCTCCTTAACCATGATGTCGAGTGCGTTCTGGAGTACGCCAACCTCAAGCTTGTTAGCTGGGTCCTCAACGATAACAGTTCCTCTTGTGCCACCTACGAGGTAAGGGATTGCGAATCCGCCCTCTGGTGCAGCTGCGCCTTCCTCAGCGAGGTAAGCCTTACCGTTCATCTCGTTCATGAGAGCAACAGCCTCGTCAACGATGTCCTGTCCGGACTGGCCGTTCTTAGCGAAGAGCACTCTGTGGATTGGCTCGAAAACGATGCCGTCATCGTGGATGTTCTCAATCTCGCAGAGAGCGTATCTAGCTGGGTGGTTCTCAGCCTCCTCTGGTGAAAGAGTCTTCTTGAGGTTCTCCCACATTGTCTTAGCTGTAGCGAGTGAGTGGTTACCATCTCCCATAGCCTGGAAAATGATGTTGCCGTCGCCGTACTTCTCAGCTGCCTTGTCGAAGAGAACTGAGAGTGCTTCCTTAGCTCCCTCGAGGTCCTTCTCCTCGATGAATGAACCTGTGATGTGTCCACCCTCGAGCATGAGGTCTGTATCGTAGATCTCTGTCTGAGGAGCGTTAACGAGTGGCTCGATAACAGTCTTCTCAGGGTCGTCGATCAGGATGATGATGTGAGGCATCTCGATTGGAGCGCCCTCTCTGATTCTGAGACGAGGTGGGATTCTCTCAACTACAGTTCCCTCAGTAGCTCTTGTCAGTGATGTTGAACCAACGCTGAAATCATAAGCCTCGAGGTCAGTAGCGATAACGAGTCCTGCACGAGTTCTTCCCTCAGCTGTTCTGCTCAGGAGCATGCAACCAGGACCCATCTTGCGGAGTGTTCCATCAGCAAGGTACTTGTCCATTGTCTCACGGATTGCAACGATTCTCTCAGCCTCTCCCTCCTTGTCGAGGTAGATCTCTGGGAGCATAAGTCTGAGTGTTGATGGAGCATCGCCAACAATCTCCTCACACTGTGCCCAATACTCAGGCTCAGAAGTGTACTGGTCGCAAGCAACAACAGCCCACTTGCTGTAATCTGTGCCCTCAGCAGGGAGCATCATCTCAGGAATGTGGAAACCGAACTTTCCCCAATCATATTTAGCCATTTTGTTCCTCCTTGGAATACGTGGTGTAAAAATTAATGCATAATTAAAACTGCAATGCGATGCATTGCGCTGTTTCTATTATCGGATAAAACTTGCATAAATGCAAGGGGTCTCGCCTCATTATGGAGCGCTGTTGCGTGAGGCTTGTATGAAGAGTGAAACATGTTCTGAAATTATACATTGTTAGTAATTTCTCAATGTGATAGAATAGTCGAAGCGAAGGGTAATTAAACCCATGTGAAAAATGGAGGAAATGAAGTATGATCGCAAAAAGTATGAAGCCTTTCCTTGCGGGAAGCTCAGTAATCAGAGCTATGTTCGAGGAAGGAAAGAAGATGGCAAAGGTTTATGGCGAGGAGAACGTTTATGATTTCTCAGTAGGAAATCCTGGACTCAACCCACCACAGGAGGTATTCGATGCTATCGACTATATCAACCACGAGATGGATCCACACCTGGTTCACAGCTATCCATCAAACGCTGGATATGAGTCAACAAGACAGGCTGTAGCAGACGACCTCAACGAGAGATTCGGAAGCAACTACACAGCTGATCACATCATTATGACAGTTGGAGCTGGTTCAGCTATCAACGTAATCATGAAGACAATCTTCGACCCAGGCGACAAGCAGATCGTTTTCGCACCTTACTTCGTAGAGTATGGTAACTGGGCAAGCAACTACCACGCAGAGACAATCGTTGTTCCTGCAAGCCCAGAGACAGACTTCCAGCCTTCAATCGAGGGACTCAAGGCAGCACTCTGCCCAGAGGTTAAGGCTGTTATCATCAACAATCCTAACAACCCAACAGGTACAATCTACTCAGAGGAGACAATCAAGGCTCTCGCAGATGTGCTGAAGGAAGCTGAGAAGGAGTATGGTCACCCAATCTACATCATCGCTGATGAGCCATACAGAGAGCTCGTATACACAGACGATGTTGTTCCATTCATTCCTGACTTCTATGACAACACAGTAATCGCTTACTCATGGTCAAAGTCACTCTCAATGCCAGGAGACAGAATCGGATACGTTGCACTTTCACCAAAGTCAGACGAGCCAGATGAGTTCATCGCTGCTGCTATCGTAGCTAACAGAGTATCAGGAGATACAAACGCTCCTACAATCATGCAGCTCATCGTTGAGAAGTGCATCAAGGCTAGATCAGACCTCGATTACTACAAGAGAAACGCTGCAGATCTCTACGAGATCGTAACAAAGGCTGGTTTCGAGGCACTCTATCCTAAGGGAGCATTCTACCTCTGGATCAAGTCACCAGTTGAGGATGAGAAGGAGTTCATCGCAGCTGCTAAGGACGAGAGAATCCTCATCGTTCCTGGTAGTGCATTCGCATGCCCAGGTTGGGTAAGAGCTTCATTCTGCATCTCAAACGAGACAATCAAGAGATCAGAGGAGTCATTCATGAACCTCGGAAAGAAGTACTTCGGCTAATTAAGAAGATGAATAGAAAGAAGGGTGAACTATGTTCACCCTCTTTTTTTACAGAAAAGGGGACTACTAACATGAAAATTCTTGTATTCAATTTCGGCTCAACTTCTTCTAAAGTCGCTGTCTACGAGGACAGCAATGAGCTGTTTGCCAAGACAATCAACCACGACCAGAGCTTACTCGAGGAGCACAAGGTACCTATCGAGCAGTACGACGTCCGCAAGGCGGACATTTTTGCTGCACTAGATGAGAACGGCTTCAAATTCGAGGACTTCGACGCCGTATGCTCGAGAGCGGGCCTGATCCGCAGCGTCGAGTCTGGCACCTACCGCATCAACGAGCAGTGCGTTGCCGACGCCAAGGATTTCGAGTACGGAGGCATGCAGCCACACGGCCTCGCGCTCATCATCGCCGACTCAATCGCAAAGGAGTACGGCATTCCGGCTTTCTTCTGCGACCCTGTTTCCACGGATGAGATGACTGATCTCGCGAAAACCACCGGCTATGCGCCGATGAAGCGTATCTCGCGCTTCCACGCGCTGAACCACAAGGCGGTTGCTCGTCAGTGTGCTGCCGATATCGGCAAGCCGTATGAGGATCTGAATCTGGTGGGACTTCACCTCGGTGGAGGAACCTCCGTTGTTGCTCACGACCACGGCAGAGTTGTTGACCTGACTGACTGCTCTGAGGACGGACCTTTCTCGATGGACAGACCTGGCGCGCTGCCACTCGCTCAGGTAATAGAGATGTGCTACGAGAGCGGCATGAGCAAGAAAGAACTCCGTACGCTCTTTAAGAGAGATGCTGGAGTGTACTCCCTCTGCGGCACAAGGGATATGAGAGAAGTCGAGGCTCGCATGAACGAGGGCGACAAGGATGCCGAGATGGCGTTCAAGGCTTTTGCGTATAACCACGCTAAATACACAGGCGCGATGGCGGCTGTTCTGAAGTTCAAAGTCGACGGAATCTACATCACTGGTGGCATCGCCAACGGCAAGAGAATGGTCGAGGAGATCAGCCAATATATAGAAGGAATCGCACCGATTTATGTATATCCGGGCGAGAACGAGATGCAGAGTCTGGCCGAAGGAGCGCTCCGTGTACTGCGCGGAGAAGCGGAAGCTAAGGAATACAAGGCATAGTAGGGCAAAAAGAGAGGAGCACCACAATATATAGTGGTGCTCCTTTTAGCTTGTGCGCATATATATTGATATGTTCGTCAAAAATACACAAACGAAATATTGACAGTTGGAGGGCTCTACTATACAATATGTTGTGGTTGGGCCTCCTTTTTGGAGGGCGTTGCAACCATATATATTGATTTAAAGTAATGAAGTAATAATGCAATCGAAAGAGGGAACGATGAAGACAATTATCAAGAGAGACGGCAAAGAGGTAGCGTTTGATGAATCCAAGATTTTCAACGCCATTTTTGCAGCTAATAAGGCTGTTGATGGCGAGAAGATGGAGAGCTTCGACTTTGAATATCTGACAAAGAAGGTTGTATCACTTCTCGACGGTGAGACATGCACTGTTGAGCAGGTTCAGGACCTTGTCGAGGCAGTTCTCATCAGATACGACTACGAGAAGACTGCAAAGGCATATATTCTGTACAGAGCTGAGCACGCTAAGATCAGAGAGGCCGAGTCCGATCTTATGAATATCTACAACGAGCTCACATACTCATACTCAAAGGACGCTGACATCAAGAGAGAGAATGCGAACATCGATGGTGACACATCAATGGGAACAATGCTCAAGTACGGTTCAGAGGGAGCTAAGTACTACGTTGACAACTACGTACTCCCTAAGGACATTGCTAAGGCGCACATCAACGGTGACATCCACATCCACGATAAGGATTTCTACATGCTCACTGAGACTTGCTGCCAGATTGACCTCATCAAGCTCTTCAAGGATGGTTTCTGCACAGGACACGGATACCTCAGAGAGCCACAGTCAATCATGAGCTATGCTTCACTTGCTTGCATCGCAATTCAGGCTAACCAGAACGAGATGCACGGTGGACAGAGCGTTCCTAACTTCGATTACTCAATGGCACCTGGAGTTGCCAGATCATATATCAAGGAGTACTTCGCTGCTCTCGTAGAGATCCTCGCAGTGAAGCTCGATACATCATACGCACAGGCTAAGACAATCGCTGATAAGATTAAGGCTGAGGCTGTTAAGCCAACTATCGCTACAGCCCTCACATACGGTGAGGAGCTCGGCAAGTGGTATGACCAGGCTGATAACACATTCGGTATGTCAAGAGAGATGCTCGTAAGCTGCAACAAGCAGGCTCAGGAGGCAGCCCTTGCAAGAACTGACAAGCTGACTTACCAGGCTATGGAGGCACTCATCCATAACCTCAACACAATGAACTCAAGAGCTGGTGCTCAGGTTCCTTTCAGCTCAGTTAACTACGGAACAGACACAACACCTGAGGGTAGAATGGTAATCAAGAACATGATTCTCGCTACTGAGGCTGGACTCGGTAACGGTGAGACACCAATCTTCCCAGTACAGATTTTCAAGGTTAAGGAAGGCATCAACTTCAACGAGGGAGAGCCTAACTACGATCTCTTCAAGCTCGCTATCAGATGCAGCGCGAAGCGCCTTTTCCCTAACTTCAGCTTCATCGATGCACCTTTCAATCTCAAGTTCTACAAAGAGGGCGACTACAACACAGAGGTTGCATACATGGGCTGCCGTACAAGAGTAATGGCTAACTCATTCTGCCCAGAGAAGGCTGTAACTTGCGGAAGAGGTAACCTCTCTTTCACATCAATCAACCTTCCAAGAATCGGTATCGAGGCTAACAGAGACCTGGATGTTTTCTACAAGAAGCTCGATAACATGATGGAGCTCGTATCAAGACAGCTGCTCCACAGATTCAAGATCCAGTGCTCAAAGAGAGGCAGAAACTATCCATTCCTCATGGGCCAGGGTATCTGGATTGACTCAGACGAGATCGGACCAGATGACAGCGTTGCTGAGATCCTCAAGCACGGAACTCTCTCAATCGGCTTCATCGGACTGGCTGAGACAATGAAGGCTCTGACTGGCAAGCACCACGGCGAGAGCGAGGAGTCAAGAAAAACCGCTTACGAGATCATCCAGCACATGAGGGATTTCTGCGACAGAAAGTCAGTTGAGACTGGCCTGAATTTCACTCTCCTTGCTACACCAGCTGAGGGACTCTCAGGCAGATTCGTCAAGATCGACCGCGCTAAATATGGCAAGATCGACGGCGTAACAGACAGACACTACTACACTAACTCATTCCACGTGCCTGTATACTATCCGATCAGCGCATTCGAGAAGATCACAATCGAGGCGCCATACCACAACCTCACAAATGCCGGTCACATCAGCTACGTTGAGCTCGATGGTGACACAAGCAAGAACCCAGAGGCATTCGAGATGGTAATCAGACACATGAAGGAGTGCGGAATCGGCTACGGTTCAGTTAACCACCCAGTAGACAGAGACCCTGTTTGCGGTTATACTGGAGTAATAGACGATGTATGCCCACGCTGCGGAAGAAGAGCAGGCGAGTCCGTATCAGTAGAGAGACTCAACGAGCTCCGCATGAAGTTTCCAAGCGTACCAGTACCTTGCGACTGCACAAGATAGTAGCGCCAGGCAACAACGCACACTCGACGAAGCGCAGCTGACTGCAAAGCAACAGCTGCAAGCGAACTGACAGCTGGCAACGAAGCGACACCTGCCACCAAACAATCAAGTGGCAATGAAGTATCAGCTGACGGCGAATAACGAGGCACTGCAAACTGCAGAGTTTCGACCATATACAATTAATTAGCAAATCGCTTTAATATCTTCACAAGAACGGAGGAGACACTATGAATAACAATACAGTAAAGAACATCAACGGCAATGTAGGTGAGGGCGTAGGATTCGAGAGAATCAGAAGAATCACAGGATACCTCGTAGGAACACTCGACAGATTCAACGACGCAAAGAGATGTGAGGTTGAGGACAGAGTTAAGCACACACTCACAAAGTAGTTTATTGGAAGTGGAAGAGCTGCGACCCGCTGGGGCGCAGCTCTTTTGATTGGCGCTTTAGCTAGACTTAAACCCCTGGTTCTACCAGGGGTGAGTAAATAAAACTTTAGTAAATGTTCGAGAATTAAAAAACCTCTGTTACAATAGTGACGGTTTGGCGACCGCATCACTATCAAAAGTAACAGGAGG
>JAQXQE010000004.1 GCA_029101005.1 Bacillota bacterium
TGGCACCTCGATGTCGGCTCGTCTCATCCTGGGGCTGAAGTAGGTCCCAAGGGTTGGGCTGTTCGCCCATTAAAGAGGTACGCGAGCTGGGTTCAGAACGTCGTGAGACAGTTCGGTCCCTATCCGCTGTGGGCGTTGGAAATTTGAGAGGAGCTGTCCTTAGTACGAGAGGACCGGGATGGACATACCTCTGGTGCACCAGTTGTTCTGCCAAGGGCATAGCTGGGTAGCTACGTATGGACGGGATAAGCGCTGAAAGCATCTAAGTGCGAAGCCCCCCTCAAGATAAGATTTCCTCCATTAAAGGTAAGACCCGTGGGAGACTACCACGTTGATAGGCCAGATGTGTAAGTACGGTAACGTATTCAGCTGACTGGTACTAATAGGTCGATCACTTGACCAAATGGTTTACGAGAGCTTGGAAGTGTTATTCAATTTTGAAGGTACGACCTTCACAAGAGAGGAAGGGCAAAGAGCTCTTACCTGAATAAGAAGAGAAATCCGGTGACAATAGCGAAGAGGCTACACCTGTTCCCATCCCGAACACAGAAGTTAAGCTCTTTAGCGCTGAAGATACTTGGAGGGCAGCCTCCTGGGAAATTAGGACGTCGGCAGTTCATACGTAGCAGGGTATACACCCTGCTATTTTTTATTTAATCATCATACAAATACCATCTATTCTGTTATTATATAAATGTATGATTGTGTTCATTGAGGGATATCAAATAGATGTTACGCGCAAGGATGTGAAGCGCTTCAACCTTAGGGTGAGAAGCGACGGAAGTCTTGCTATGAGCGTACCGAGAAGAGCGACGGATGCGAGCATCCGGATTTTCGTGCGTGAGAATAGCGTATGGATTGAGAAGGCTCGGACGAGAGTAGAGCAGCGCATGGAGGGGAGACGCTCGCTTGATGATTATACTGAGGCAGATAGAATTGCTCTCAAGAAGAGAATTGCTGATAGGCTGCCGCTTATAGAGGCGAAGACAGGTCTTAGGGCGAATGGCTGGACTGTTCGAAAGATGAAGACGAGATGGGGTTCCTGCAACACGAAGACGCATCACCTCAACTTTAGCATTATGCTTGCTGACAAGCCGGATTATCTGCTCGATTATGTAATAGTACATGAACTCGTTCATACGAAGGTGGCCGATCATGGGCCTGCCTTTAAAGTGTATATGGACAGGCTGATGCCTGGATGGAGAGCTCTTCAGATAGAGCTTCGCAAGGGATAGGAGATATATGGGAGTACCACAACTGATAATTGATCTTGCAATAATGCTGATGACGGCAGCGTTCGTGACGCTTGTCTTCAAGAAACTTAAGTTGCCTGTAATTCTGGGATATATTATGGCAGGTTTCCTCATCAGCCCGTATTTCCCTCTCTTTATGACGGTTGAGAGTGAGGCGTCGATCGAGACTTGGAGTGAGATTGGAGTAGTCATCATACTATTCCACATTGGACTTGAGTTCGACCTTCATAAGATTGCGAATATAGGTTCAACTGCTGTCGTCAGCGCGCTCGTTAAGATGTCAGGAGTTATGGTTGCGGGATACGGTCTAGGACGTGTACTGGGACTGACAAGTATGGACTGCATTTTCCTAGGGGCAATGCTCTCAATCAGCTCGACTGTAGTTATTCAGAAATGCTTCGAGGAGCAGGGCATACAGCATGAGAAGTTTACTTCGATAGTTATGGGTTCGCTCGTAATGGAAGATGTGTTCGGCGTAATCATCATGGTTGTGCTCTCTACTATCTCAGCGAGCAACGGAGTTAGCGGTAGCGCACTTGCTGGAAGCCTTGCTATGATGGGCTGCTATCTCGTAATATGGCTGATTCTCGGAATCTACATCGTTCCGACACTGCTCAATAGATTCACAGAGAATCTCAACGATGAGACTCTTACAGTTCTTTCGATTGGATTCTGCTTCCTTATGGCATTGATTGCAAATATGCTCGGCTTCTCTATGGAACTCGGCGCATTCCTCGCTGGTTCGCTTCTTGCGGGAACAAAGCAGGCGCACAATATAGAGAGAGTAACAAGTGGAATCAAGGATCTCTTCGGAGCCATCTTCTTCCTCTCGGTAGGAATGATGGTTAACCCAGAGATAATCAAAGAGAGCTGGACTGCAATTCTTCCTATCGCAATCGTTGCGGTAGTTGCAAAGCTCATCTTCGCTATGATTGGAATGATTCTCTCAGGTCAGGAACTTGAGACTGCTGTTAAGGGCGGAACATCACTCGCACCTATCGGAGAATTCTCTTTCATCATTGCTGGTCTTGGAATATCGCTTGGAGTAATGGACGAGTACCTCTATCCGGTAATCGTTGCAGCTTCAATTCTTACAATAATAGCTGCACCAAGCTTGATTAAAAACTCGAATAAGCTTGTGAAGCTGATATATAAGCTTCTGCCGGACAGACTCATCGATGCACTCGATAGCTACACGTCTGCAGACCAAGACATCGAGGAGAAGGATCAGGAGTGGACTCTTGTTATCAAGGACTTCCTCGTGAAGACATCTCTCTATGGCGTTATTATGTTCATCGTGGCAATCGTAGGTATCAGAATAATCGAGCCTCTGCTTGAGAGATCTTTCCTTGAGCCGACTGCAGAGACAATTTCATGCGTGATTATATATATCAGTATTGCAGTCTTCATCAAGCCTATGCTCGGCTTCCACAATGTCAACTTCACACATCTGTGGATGGAGAGAATGTCAAACAGACTGCCGCTGATAGTAACAGTTGTTGTCAGAATTATGGTTATCGCTGCTGTTGCGTACATTCCGCTCAGAGCATTCTTTGGAACAAGAGTATTGCTGCTACTCGGAGTAGTACTTGCAGCTATGGTTGTGGTGGGAAGTACAGATGTCGTACAGACTTACTATCTGCAGCTGGAGACACGTTTCCTTCGCAACCTGAACGAGAAGACGCTTGACGACGAGGAACTGGAGTTTGGAGAGACGAGATGGCTCGACCAGGACTACAGTATTTTCTCATTCTTCGTGCCAGAAGGCGCGGACTATGTCGGAAGCACAATTCTACAGCTCGACTGGGGGCGCAAGCTTTCGGTATACGTTGTTAAGATCCGTCGCGGCAAGAAGAATATCGTAATGCCTAAGGCCGATACAGTAATCGGTGTTGGTGATAAGCTCTACGTGGTTGCGGACGAGGCTTCGCTTCAGACCTTCCATAAGACCCTTGGACTAGAGGGTGAGCTCGACAATCTGAGAACACTTAATACATTTATGAATACAGGATACGAAGATACCGAGTCGGCTCTCGCTTGCGCGCCTATCAAGGTTAGAGGCAAGGAGCGATATGTTGGCAAGGCTATCAAGCACAGCGGCATTCTCAACAGAGGACAGTGCATGATTCTCGGAATTCAGCGAGACGGATATGCAATCAGAATGCCTGATGCAAATATGCTCATTCGTAAGGGGGACATCCTCTGGGTAATGGGCTCAAACAACAATGTCGGCAAGCTGGCGTCGCACTCCGTAGGACTCATGGGTGTGCACTATGACACAGAGAATCTGACCGACAGAAAGAAGGGATAATGCTCAAATTATTGGCAGGCCCGTTAATCGGAGCCTTAATTGGATATTGCACAAACTATATTGCTGTTAAAATGCTCTTCCGTCCAAGGACGGAGAAGCGCATCTTTGGTCGCAGGGTGCCATTCACCCCAGGCGCTATTCCTAAGGGCAAGGCGAGACTCGCACAGGCCGCGGGAGCAGTAGTTGCAGGCACACTGATTACTGGAGATGACATAAGCGAGAGACTTCTGAGCGATGAGATTGAGAACTATCTCACGAACAGAGTAATAGATACTTTTGATCTGGAGATAAGAGAGACTGGCGAGGCTATGCTCACAGAGGAAGGCTACGCTAATCTCGAGGATAAGATTACTGATCAGCTTACAGAGAAGGGGCTGAGGGAGATTGACAAGGCGGATATCGCTGGAGGAATCAGAACTAGAGGTAAGGAGATGATCATGGCAAGGATACAGAATAGTATGCTTGCTATGTTCCTAGGAGAGCAGGCAATAGATGGTATCCTTGAGGGTCTTATTCCAGAGGTGGAGAGATTCATTCAGGAGAATGGCGAGGGAATTATCCGTCCAATTGTAAGAGAGAATGTGCATGAGGTTGGTGCTTCATCAATTCTGAAGATTGCCGAGAAGTCCGGCTACCACGAGGATGATGTCAGAAGAGTGGTGCACGAAATATATCTCAGAGTAGCTACTTCAGGTGTGGAGAAAGTTCTGCGACACATTAATATTGCAGGAGTTATCGAGGATAAGATCAACGATATGTCAGTTGAGGAACTCGAGAGACTCGTACTTGAAGTAACGAAGAATGAACTCAATATGATAGTCAGACTCGGAGCTGTAATCGGCTTCCTGCTCGGCTGTCTCAATCTATTCATATAGGAAGGCGAAGCCATGAGTTACGTAGAAGTCAAGAATGTTAAGAAGGTCTACCACGTTGGTGAGGTGGACATCGAAGCTCTCAGGGATGCGAGTTTCAGTTGCGAGAAAGGCGAGATGGTCGTTGTCGTAGGTGCTTCTGGGGCCGGTAAGACAACTCTGCTTAATATTCTCGGAGGAATGGATTCACTTACAAGCGGAGAAGTTCGCCTCGGTGGAACTGACATCTCAAAGATGAGCAGAAAGCAGCTCACAGAGTACAGAAGACATGATATCGGATTTGTTTTCCAGTTCTACAATCTGGTGCAGAATCTGACTGCGCTTGAGAACGTCTCACTTGCGACACAGATCTGCAAGAACCCCCTCGACCCAGAAGAAGTGCTTCGAATGGTGGGACTTGAGGCAAGACGAGATAATTTTCCAGGACAGCTGTCTGGCGGAGAACAGCAGAGAGTTGCTATAGCGAGAGCTATTGCGAAGAACCCTAAGCTCCTGCTCTGCGATGAGCCTACTGGTGCGCTTGATTACAATACTGGTAAGCAGATTCTCAAGCTGCTTCAGACTATGAGCAGAGAGAAGGGTATGACTGTAATCATCATCACTCACAACTCGGCACTTACGGATATGGCTGACAGAGTTGTAAGAGTGAAGTCCGGTACCATCATCGAAGAATACATGAATGAGAATCCAAAGCCAATCGAAGAGATCGAATGGTAAGAAGAAGGCGATAGATTATGCTAAAGAGATCCACACTGAGAGAGATACGTAACTCCAAAGAGAGATACCTGGCAATCATGGCGATTGTCGCACTTGGAGTGGGATTTTTCTCGGGACTTAAGGTGTGCAAGGAAGAGATGCTATCGACCTGCCAGCACTATCTCGAGGATTGCAATCTCTATGATTACCAAATAATGACATCTTACGGAATTGATGACGAGAGCGTCGATATTGCGCTTGAGAACGAGGCTGTAGCAGATGCAGAGGCTGGAATTGAGATGGATTATATCGTCGAGACTGGCAAGGATACGAAGGCTGTATATAAGGCTATCAGTATGCCGGAGAGGATTAATCTTCCAGAGGTAAAGACGGGAAGACTTCCTAAGTCTGCTGATGAGTGCGTCGTAGATAATCAGAGTTCGTTCCAGGTGGGTGACGTGATTTTGATTGACGCAGCTAATGACAAGGATGACCTTAAGGCACTTACGCAGAAGGAGTTCAAGGTTGTTGGAAGGGTTACCACTCCGCTGTATCTCGACTATCAGAGAGGTTCGACCAAGCTTGGAGATGGTGTCCTTGAGGGATACTTCTATATCACTAAGGACGCTTTTGATCTGGACTACTACACTGGTCTGTATGTCAATCTGAAGAATGGCAAGGGCTACTTCGGTGATGAGGCGAATGACTTCCTCGATGACAACGAGAAGACAGTCAAGAAGCTTGCTTCTCAGATTAATGCGGCAAGACGTGAATATGCAATCAAGGAAGCGAATGAACAGCTTCAGGAGAAGATAGTCGAGTATGAGGACGGAGTAGAGGAGTTCGAGAGGAGCAAGAGAGAGGCTTACGATAAGCTGGATGCTGCAGAGGCACAGATTAACGCGAATGCGAAGTCTCTGGCTGCAAAGAAGAAGGAGATTAATGCTCAGCTTCCTGTGCTTCTGTCACAGAGAGAACAGCTTGCTGCTGGCCTTGCACAGGTGCAGGCTGCTGTTCAGCAGATGGAAGCGATGGGCGATATTCCAGAGTCAATGATGCCTCAGTACGAAGCTTTGAAGGCGGAGGAGACAGAACTCAGTTCTCAGCTTGCGGCGATAGATTCTGGTATCGCACAGATGAAGGCTGGTCTTGTGCAGATTGCGGCAGGCGAGAAGAAACTTGCTGAGGGCAGGAAAGAAATAGCGGCTAATAGAAGCCGTGCGGATAGCGAATTCGACAAGGCAGAGCGTGAACTTGATGAAGCCAAGGACAAGCTCGACGAGGCAAAGGAGAAGATTGAAGATATGGAGGCTGGCAAGTCATACGTCTTCACGAGGAATGACAATGTGGGCTTCTCGGTGTTCGATGAGAATGCGAGCATCGTGGATGGAATCGCAAAGATTTTCCCTGTGTTCTTCTTCCTCATTGCGGCACTTGTGTGCATGACAACGATGACGAGAATGATCGATGAGCACAGAACTCAGCTCGGAATACTGAAGGCTCTCGGATACAGCAATGCAGCGATTATGTCGAAGTACCTATTCTATTCAGGAAGTGCTGCGATAATCGGAGCAGTAATCGGCTTCTTTGCCGGCTGTCAGATATTCCCTGCGGTAATATGGAACGCATATCAGATGATGTATGATTTCAATCCTAAGATTGATTACATCTTCAATTGGAAGCTGGCTCTGCTGGCGCTTGCTGTTGCAATATTATGCTCGATGGGAGCAACCTGGGCATCTTGCTCAAGTGACTTCAAGGAAGAGGCGGCGCAGCTCATTAGGCCTAAGACACCAAAGGCCGGCAAACGAATTCTCCTGGAGAGAATCCCGGCTATATGGAGTCGCATCAGTTTCCTGTATAAGGTTTCGATTCGTAACACATTCAGATACAAGAAGCGCTTCCTGATGATGGTAATCGGAGTCAGCGGCTGTACAGCCCTACTGATTGCCGGATTCGGAGTTAATACAAGTATTAAAAATGTTGCAAAGTATCAGTTCGATGAGATTCTCAGGTATGACTATCTTGTGGCATTCAACAATAATATGAATGAAGCGAGTCAGAAAGACTTCATCGACTATGCTGAAGACAAGACGGACAACAAGCTTGGTGATGTAATCTTCCTGCATCAGGCGAGTGCAGACATAGTCCTTAAGGACGAGAGTGTGCAGGTTGTTCTCTGTGCGACGGATGATGAGAATATCAAGGAATTCATCAACTTCAGAGATGGATCCAAGAAACTCGACTACCCAGGTGAGGGCGAGGCAATCGTATGTCGCGAGATGCAACAGCGACACAACGTAGAGGTCGGAGACACTATCACTCTCAAGGATGGATACCGAAAGACCAAGGTCAAGGTTGCCGGTGTGTGCGACAATTACGTGCGCAACTACGTATATATTACTCAGAGCACATATGAGAATGGTTTTGACAAGAAAGCAGACCTCAAGGTTGCTTTAGTACGATCGCCTGACGGCGCGTCTGATGACGAGATACGTGCTGCTTCGACAGAGCTTAAGAAGAGCAGCAAGGTTGCTGCTACAGCGGTTAATCTCGATACCATTGACATGGTTGATAATATGATGCAGAGTCTGAATGCTGTAGTTATTCTGGTTATTCTCTGTGCAGGAATGCTGGCATTTATCGTGCTGTATAACCTGACGAATATCAACATAACTGAGAGAATACGAGAGGTTGCAACCATTAAGGTGCTCGGTTTCTATGATAAGGAGACGCAGAAGTACGTATTCAGAGAGAACTACTTCCTGACGGGAATAGCAGCTGTCGTTGGAGTATTCCTCGGTAAGTGGCTACTTGAATTTGTAATGTCTCAGATCTGTGTTAACACGATCTTCTTTGTGGCAAGACTGACCTGGATGGATTATGTGATGTCGATAATTCTTACTTTCGTATTCACTGCGGTAGTAGGATTTGCGATGAGAAAGAGACTTAGAAATATCTCAATGACTGAGTCACTCAAATCGATAGAATAATAAACTCATAAGGAGGAAATATTAATGCTTAAATTCAAGATTGAGATGGAGAACGGTGGAGTAATGGCAGGAGAACTCTACGAGGATATCGCGCCTAAGACAGTAGAGAACTTCAAGAGCCTCTGTGATAAGGGATTCTACGATGGACTTATCTTCCACAGAGTAATTCCTGGCTTCATGATTCAGGGTGGATGCCCAGATGGAACGGGAATGGGTGGTCCAGGATACACTATTCCAGGTGAGTTCACAATGAACGGATTCAAGAACGAGCTCAAGCATGAGAGAGGTGTACTTTCAATGGCAAGAGCAGCTAATCCTAACTCAGGTGGATCACAGTTCTTCGTAATGACAACAACAAGCCCACACCTCGATGGACAGTACGCTTCATTCGGTAAGGTTACTGAGGGTATGGAAGTTGCTGACGAGATTGTTAACACTCCAAGAGATTTCAGAGATAAGCCTAAGACACCACAGGTAATCAAGACAATCACAGTATTCGAAGAATAGTGAAATTGTTATCAAACTATAGAAAAATACAATAAAAAAACATAAGTCTTGTGGACAATGAACAAAGTCGGTGATAGAATTCCTGTAGAAATTGTGGGATTCTATCCCGCTTTTTATTTATATCTTACTTGGAACGAAGGGAATAGTAATGAAGAACAAGTTTATTACAGATAGTCATCTGTCTTATGTAAATAAGAGTGAGGCAATGGGTAAGTGTGACGTACTTGCTGCGTCAATGGACGATTGCATTAACCTCAGCATTGGTAATCCTGATTTCGACACAGATCAGAGAGTAATAGATGCAGCTTTCGCAGATGCAGGCAACGGACATACTGGTTACACTAACTATCAGGGGGATCCAGAGTTCAGAGCAGAGATTGCTAAGATGTACAAGGAAGATTATGGAATGGACATTAAGGATGAGCAGATTCTGATCACATCATCAGGTTGCAGCTCACTCTTCCTTATTATGAATATGATCTGCAATCCAGGAGATGAGATTATCGTTCAGGCACCTTACTTCAGTGCATACTCACTGCAGATTGAGCTGAACGGCGCTAAGCTCGTTGAGCTTCCAACATATGAGGAGGATGATTTCCAGATCAGACCTGAGCTCCTCGAGTCACTCATCACAGAGAAAACAAAGGCTATTCTTCTCAATACACCAAGCAACCCAACAGGTAGCTGCCTCACTGTTGAGACAATGGAGAAGATTGCAGCGATTGCTGAGAAGCATGATCTTCTCGTTATCGCTGATGACATCTACACTGTATACAGCTATCAGCACAAGTTCGTGCCATTCGCATCACTGCCTGGTATGATGAAGAGAACTCTCACAATCAATTCATTCTCAAAGGACTACATTATGTGTGGTTGGAGGGTAAGTAACATCATTATGCCAGAGGAGTTCATGGAGGTTGCACTCAGAATTAACCAGGCTATGGTCTTCTGTGCTCCATCAGTATCACAGCGCGCAGCAATGCACGGAATCAGAATGAGAAAGGAGATTCAGCCACCAGTATCAGCTGAGTTCAGAAAGAGACTTGAGTACGGTGCAGAGAGAGTTAACGCCCTCAAGAATATGCACACTCAGTACCCACCTAAGGGAACTTTCTATCTCTGGATCAATATCAAGGATACAGGAATGACATCACAGGAGGCTCAGGAGTACATCCTTGAGAACGCACACGTTCTGATGCTCCCAGGCCCTGGCTTCGGTGAGTGCGGAGAGGGATACCTCAGAGCGTCACTGACAGTAGGTGTAGACAAGATCAAGGAGGCATTCGACAGAATCGAGAAGCTCGATATGTTCAAGCCAGAATAAGCTTCGCATCGCAGGAAGCTCACGGATAAGAGATAAAACGGCTCGCGCATAGCGCGGGCCGTTTTTTTGCGTGAAGATTCTTGACAGCGGGAGGATGTAGGGATAGTATGATGTTAGTTTCGTTGAATTGATTCAATGAACTGATTCGGTAAAGAATGGTATTGGAACGAAAGGGTGATTATTATGAAGCATCTAATGTCAGGCAATGAAGCAATCGCTCGCGGAATATATGAGGCGGGAATCAAGGTTGCTTCGGCTTATCCGGGAACTCCGAGCACGGAGATTCTCGAGAATGCCGTGGAGTATAAAGATGATGTCTACTGCGAGTGGGCGCCTAATGAGAAGGTGGCACTCGAGGTGGCTTATGGAGCTTCGATTGCGGGATCGAGATCGATATGCACTATGAAGCTCGTTGGTGTTAACGTGGCGGCAGATCCGATGTTCACTTCTGCATATAACGGAGTAACTGGTGGATTCATTATCGTAAGTGCTGATGATCCGGGCTTCCACTCTTCACAGAATGAGCAGGATAACAGAAATTACGCGAGACATGCGAAGATTGCGATGGTCGAGCCAGCGGACAGCCAGGAGTGTAAGGATTTCGTGAAGTATGCTTGTGAGATCTCGGAGATGTTCGACACGCCTGTGCTATTCAGAACAACGACAAGAATCAACCACTCGAAGAGCCTGGTTGAGTTCGGTGAGCGCGAGGAGCGTCAGGCTCCTGGGTATGTGAAGAACGCCCGCAAGTTCGTATGCGTACCTGCTAATGCGAGGGGCAATCACTACAAAGTAGAGAAGAGACAGACGGAGCTTGCTAAGTGGGGCGAGACCTGTCCGCTGAATAAGATAGAGATGAACGGTACTAAGATTGGTGTCGTATCAGCAGGAGTATCGTATCAGTATGCGAAAGAGGTTTTCCCAGAGGATACATCATTCCTGAAGCTGGGACTCACATATCCGCTGCCAATCGAACTGATTCGAGACTTCGCATCGAAGGTGGATAAGTTATATGTAATCGAAGAGCTTGATCCATTTATGGAGAACGAGATTAGGGCGGCTGGTATTGAGTGTATCGGTAAGGAACTTACAGGTCTCTGCGAGGAACTCAATCCGCAGCTCGTTGGCGAGAGAGTTCTCGGCAAGGAGTTCCCAAGAAAGAAGGCTTCAGTTGAGCCAGTTGGCAGACCACCTGCACTTTGTCCGGGCTGTCCTCACAGAGGTTTCTTCTACACCCTTGCTGGCAAGAAGGATGTAATCGTGTCGGGAGATATTGGATGCTACGGACTGGGGTCATCTGCACCTCTAGAATGTATCGATTGTGTAGTATGCATGGGTGGCAGTTTCACCATGGGACACGGAATGTCAAAGTCATTCATGATGGAAGGAGTCAAGGATAAGAAGATATTCGCCGTTCTCGGTGACTCTACATTCTTCCACAATGGAATGCCAGGCGCTGCAGAGATTATCTTCAATAAGGGTAAACTCGTTCCAGTAATTCTGGATAACTCAATCACAGCTATGACGGGTCATCAGGATAATCCAAGCACAGGATTCACTCTTCAGGGTGATATCACATACTCAGTTAAGATTGAGGCTGTAATGCAGGCTCTCGGTTATGAGGAGATCATCATAGTTGATCCGCAGGATCTAGCGGCTATGAATAAGGCCTGCGATGATGCTATCGACTTCCTCGAGAAGGGAGTTGCTGTATGCATCATCACTCGTCGTCCTTGTGTGCTCCTCAAGAGAGCTAAGATTGAGAAGGCTCTTTGCAAGGTGGATACAGATAAGTGCAAGAGCTGCAGACGATGCCTCAAAGTCGGCTGCCCTGCAGTAGCATTCAGAGATGGCAAGGCATATATTGATTCAAACCAGTGCGTAGGATGTACGGTATGTGCTCAGGCATGTCCGTTCGGAGCAATCGAGAAGGAGGTAAGATAGAATGGCAGTTACAAGCATACTTCTCTGCGGAGTAGGTGGACAGGGTGCCATCCTCATCAGCAGAATTCTCACTGAAGGACTGTGCGAATCTGGCTATGATGTCAAGCAGTGCGAGGACCACGGAATGGCACAGAGAGGTGGAAGCGTAACTACCCAGGTGCGCTTCGGCGATAAGGTATATGGACCTGTATTCGGTCAGGGTCAGGCAGACATTATGATTGCGCTTGAGAAGATGGAAGCTGTTCGCTGTGCTGGCTTCCTCAAACCTGACGGAATTGCAATAATCAATGACTACAGACAGGACTCAAGCTTAACTGCGAGCGGCTTAGCTGAATATCCAGAAGGCTGTGTTGAGTCAATGCAGGAGCAGTTCAAGACTGTAGTTGTAAAGGCAGAAGAAATTGCTAAGAGTCTCGGCAATGCGAAATGCATGAATGTTGTCCTCTTCGGCGCGGCAAGCGAGTATATCGGAGCAGGCGATATCGATTGGGAAGAGGTCGTATCGAAAGTTGTTCCTGAGAAACATCGCGAACTCAATATCGCAGCTTTCAAGGCAGGAAGAGAAGCAGCTCGATAGATATCAATAGTAACAGCAGAAAGGAATAGCTATGGCTAAAGAAGCAGTAGAATCAAGTCTCAGAGTGGGCAAACGCAAGCAACAGGCTCTCGATATGAAGGAGAAGATAGAGAAGGCAGCCATTGCTCTCTTTGGAGAGAAGGGATTTGAGAACGTATCTATGGAAGAGATAGCGGAGAAGGCTGGATGCTCGGTGGGCAATATCTATCATTATTTCGCCGGTAAGCAGTCTTTGACAGCTGGTCTGACCCATTATGTCGATGAGAAATATCTGCTCTTAGAAGAGCGATATTTCGGCGAGAAGGGCGAGATGAGTAAGTCTTCGGCAGCTGAGAAGTTCATCGACTTCAGCGCTGAAGCTCTGAAGATTGATTCAAAAGAACCACTGCTCTTCGATTGCTTCGGATACAGCATAAGATATCCAGAACTAGAGGTTCTGCGATTTGATTCGGAAGAGGTATACCCTAGAATTCTCAGAAGAATAATCGAAGAGCTCGATGAGGAGATTGGCTTTGCTGATCCACATACTAAGGAAGATGTCGAGAGAATGTTCATCACACTGAACAGGGGACTTCTCCTTCAGTGGAGAATAGAACTTAACAGCTTCGACATCGCAGAGAACGGCAGGCTGATGGCAGAGGCTGCTCTCAATGGAGTTATCAGAAAGGAACAGAAGTGATGGCTAATCTGATTCTAGTAATTAATCCGGGAGCGACATCTACTAAGGTTGCTCTCTTCGATGGTACAGTAGAGCGATGCTCGGAGAATCTAGAGCATCCAGTTGAAGAACTGTCCAAATTCAAAGATATTAACGACCAGCTCGAGATGAGAGAGAAGGCTGTATACGAATTCCTCGATAGACAAGGGGTTAAGGTATCCGATCTCGACGGAATTGCGGCAAGAGGAGGCTGTGTCGCAGAGCTGGAGACTGGCGCATATGTGATAGACGAGCATTTTACCCAGCTGGCGAGAGACACAATCAATCCGCATGCATCTAACCTCGCAATTATGATTGCTCACGAGATGAAGAAGGAGTATGGCGTGCCTGCATACGCATATGACCTCGTATGCGGTACTGGCAAGCCTGAGGAGATGTTCACCCTCTCTGGCGTACCTGAGCTTGCTAAGCCATTCCTCGGACACGTTCTCAACGCTAGAGCGGTGTCATTCGAGCAGGCGAGAAGAGATGGCAAGTCGATCTACGAGCAGACATATATCAGCGCGCACCTCGGCGGAGGCTGCTCGGGAGAGCTCGTTGTCAATGGAGTCATCAAGGACCAGATCGGAGATGACGAGGGTTGCTTCAGTCCAGAAAGATGTGGAGGTGTTCCGTGCCGCAAGCTCGTGAGACTCTGCTACTCGGGCAAGTATACTGAGAAGGAGATGCAGAAGAAACTCAAGAGTGAGAGTGGCTTCAAAGCGTACCTCGGAACTACAGATATAAGAGAAGTTGTGAAGATGATTGAAGAAGGCGACGAGTTCGCGAAAGTCGTGCTCGATGCGTTCATCCTGCAGATTGCGAGAGTAATCGGTCAGCTCGCAGTTGCAGTCGATGGCAAGGTCGACAAGATCATTCTCACAGGAGGAATCGCGCATAATAAGATGGTTACAGATGGTGTCACAAAGAGAGTTGAGTTCATTGCACCAGTAGTTATCATACCTGGAAGCTTTGAGATGGAGGCTCTGGCTGGAGGCGTTGACAGAGTGCTCCGTGGCGAGGAAGAGGCTCGCACTTACACAGGTGGACCGATGCTCGATGAACCATCGAGAACCTATCTCACGAGATAGCGCGACCAAGATAAGCTTGCGGCTATTGTGCCGCAGGTTTTATATAAGATAAAAATAGCGGATATCCCACCGGATATCCGCTTAGTGTTTGTCGCTAGTTCTTCTTAGCGTTCGAGATGTGCTCGAGCTCGTTGTTAGCGAGTATATTGTCGATCTCGATCTGGCGCTTAACCTTGGCTGTGGTTGTCTTAACCATTGGCTCGAGGCTTGTTGCGAGATATGAGATGTGCTTGTATACAGGGAAGGTCTGGTTCAGTGCCTTGATGTCCTCCCAGATTACAGGGCGGATAGCCTTCTCGGCATCCTCTGCGCTGAGGTCTGGGTACTGAGCCTTGAGGTACTCCTTGTTCAGGACAATCTTAGTAGCGATTGCCATATCCTCACCATCTGGAATTCCGAAAACAATGCTCTCCTCGTTATATGGAAGATCTGCAATGCTTGGCTCAAGCTCCTCTGGGTAGATGTTCTTACCGTTCTTGAGAACGATTACATTCTTCTTACGACCTGTGATGTATACATAGCCGTCCTTGTCCATCTTGCCGTAGTCTCCTGTGTGGAACCAGCCGTCCTTGATAACCTCGGCTGTAGCTTCTGGGTTCTTGTAGTATCCGAGCATTACATTCTCACCACGAGCGATGATCTCTCCGATGCCGTCCTCATCAGGATTATCGATGCGAACCTCAACGTTAGGAAGTGATGGTCCAACTGACTTTGGTCTGTTCTGGCGTGGGCTCTCTGAGGCGATTACAGGAGCAGTCTCGGTCAGGCCGTAGCCGTTAACAGTCTGGATGCCCCAGTCGTAGAAGTCTGCCTGAACCTCAGGGCTGATAGGGGCAGCTCCACTGATGAGCAGTCTGAAGTTGCCACCGATGCCCTCGTGAACAGACTTGAAGAACTTCTTACGGAGGTCGATTCCACATTTCATGAGAACGCGGCTGACTTTCTGCATCTTGCGCATGAGCTCGAGCTTGCCCTGCTTCTTAGCATTCTGAAGAACTCTCTTGTGGATTGACTCGAGAATCAGAGGTACGCAGAAGAATGCAGTTACGTGGTACTCAGCGAAGTTCTTCTGGATGTGCTTGAGGCCGTCGCAGAATGCTGTTGTCGCACCCTGGCACATAAACATGAGCTGACCTGTGCATCCGAAAGTATGGTGGTATGGAAGCAGCGCGAGACCAACGTCGTTAGCGTTGATATCCTCGTGAATCTGCATTCCATAGATATTACATGCGATATTTCTATGTGAGAGCATTACTGCCTTGGCATTGCTTGTTGTGCCAGAAGTAAAGAGCAGGATGCTCATAGCATTGTCATCAATCTCAGCATCGAGGAAGTCGCGATTACCCTCATCGAGCAGTTTGCCGCCTTCTTCAATGAGACCCTTGAGCTCGTCAAAGCAGATGAGTGACTTGAGAGAAGTCTCTCCGCTCTCCATAATTCTTTTGAGTTTCTCCTCGTGAGCTGGGTCGTAGATGATTGTGTCAGCCTCACTGATAACAAGTGAGTTCACAATCTCGTGCTCAGGTAGTACGTTATCCAGCGGAATAACGAGGCCTGTGCCCATTACAGTCGCATAGTAGGCGAGAATCCACTCATAGCAGTTCTTGCCGATAACGGCGATTCTGTGGCCCTTGAAGCCCTTTGCAATGAGTGCTGTTCCGAGAGAATTGATGTGGCGACGCATCTCCTTGAACTTGATGTGAGTATACTTCTCTTCCTCTGGAAGATCGTCCCACTTAACACCCTTAGGCGCCTTGTTCTTGATGATGAATACGTCCTTCTCGGCGTACTTCTCTGTGCAGTCAAGAATGATCTCACGGAGATTCTTGTAATCTACAGGTGGGTAAGTTGTGTAATTCATATTTGTCGTCCCTCTAATGTATTAGTATTTCGAAACTATTACTAATAAACATAATATGCCAAAATGTTGCCTCTTTCAAGTCCGCTCTATCCCATGATTGAATCAATCGACTCAATCATAGCATCCCTGATGCCAGCCTTCTCGAGCGCAGCAACGCCCTTGATAGTCGCACCTCCAGGCGAGCACACACCGTCCTTGAGTACGCCAGGATGCATGCCAGTCTCGAGCAGGTACTTCGCAGTGCCGCACATCATCTGCTCAACGAGTCTGTATGCGGCAGCTCTCTGCATACCGTGCTTGACCGCCGCGTCGGCAAGTCCTTCAGCCACCTGAGCGATAAAAGCAGGGGTGGACCCTGCAACTATTCCTCCGAGGTCAAGCAGTTCCGGCGCTACGAATTCGAGTAGCGCAATCTGACCGAAGATCTCCTTGAATGCGGCAAGCTGTTCATCAGTGAGAGTGTGTCTGCTCTCACATACGAAGATTCCCTCACCAACAGATACTGGAGTATTAGGAACAGTAGAGATGTGGTTGCAGCCCTTGAGGAAGCCCTCGTAATCTGCACAACCCACACCGTATGCGATGTTGACAATTATCTTGCCAGACAGGCAGTCTGCAATCTCCTCGCAGATGGCCTTGACCTGCTGCGGGAGAACACCGATGACAACGATATCCGCATCCTTAGCAGCCTCAGCGTTAGTGCTGCAGGCTCTTATTCCGCGCTTCTCACAATTAGCTGCCAGCTTCTCGTAATTGCGAGCACTTGCTGTAATATTCTCAGCCTTGACGACTTCCTTACAGAGTATGCCATCGCAGATTGCGGATGCCATACTGCCGAAGCCAACGAAAGCTATCTTTGCTTCTGATATAGACATAGTGAACCTCCTCTTCGAGCGTTTGGGTGTATACTTACAGTATACTTTCATCATTGAAACGATTCAACAAAGGGAGTATATTCAATAGAGTATCAAAATGATGAGGATGCGGAAGGAGCCTAATGAGCCAGATATCGATTTTTGAACAAGATAATAACAGCAATCAGCCACTCGCAGCGAGAATGCGCCCAAGGAACCTAAGCGAGTTCGTGGGACAGGAGCATCTCGTGGGAGAAGGCAAGATACTGAGACGACTGATAGAGAGAGACTCTGTCAGCTCTATGATTTTCTGGGGCCCTCCAGGTGTCGGCAAGACAACTCTTGCTGAGATCATCGCCGCAGAGACCAAGGCGCAGTTTATCACTTTCTCGGCAGTAACAAGCGGCATCAAGGACATCAAGACCGTAATGCAGCAGGCTGACCGCGTGGGGGCGTACGGCGACAGAACCATAGTCTTCATCGATGAGATTCACCGATTCAACAAAGCACAGCAGGATGCATTCCTGCCTTTCGTTGAGAAAGGTAGCATCATCCTGATTGGAGCAACTACTGAGAATCCATCATTCGAGGTCAACGGCGCGCTTCTGTCGAGATGCAAGGTCTTCGTGCTTCAGCAGCTGAAGGCAGAGAACATAGAGGTGCTTCTCAAGAGAGCAATCAGTGATCCTCGCGGATTCGGCGATATGGATGTTGTAATATCAGATGAGCAGATTGGAATGCTCGCGGCCTTCGCCAACGGTGATGCTCGTGCAGCCCTCTCAACTCTCGAAATGGTAATCCTCAACGGAGATGTTGATGAGACTAATCCTGACAGGGTTGTAATCACTAACGAGACAATCGAGCAGTGCACTTCGAAGAAGTCACTTCTCTATGATAAGCACGGCGAGGAGCACTATAATCTGATCTCTGCTCTTCACAAGTCGATGCGCAACTCAGATGCGGATGCCGCAGTATACTGGCTGGCAAGAATGCTAGAGTCAGGAGAGGATCCGATGTACATCGCGAGAAGAGTAACGCGCTTCGCTGCAGAGGATGTCGGACTGGCAGACCCGCGCGCAATGGAGCTCGCGGTAGCGGCTTTTCAAGCTTGCCACCTCATCGGATATCCAGAGTGCTCGGTGCACCTGACACAGGCTGTCGTATATCTGTCTCTTGCGCCTAAGTCGAATGCTATGGAGCTTGCGTATCTTGAGGCTGCGGCAGATGCGAACAAGATGCTCGCAGAACCTGTGCCGATGAATATCAGAAATGCTCCAACCAGACTCATGAAGGAGCAGGGTTATGGCAAGGGCTATATCTACGCTCACGACACTGAGGACAAGATTGCGGATATGCAGTGTCTGCCTGACAATCTGGTCGGCAAGGAGTACTATCATCCGACGGAGCAGGGACACGAGGGCAGATTCAAGGCGAGATACGAGAGTATCAAGGAATGGCGCAGAGCGCATAAGAAGAAATAGGCTTAATTTAGGACGTTTCACATAGTGTGGCGTCCTTTTTTTGTTAGTGCAAACGACAAAACGCTATGTTATAATTTTAGAACGAGTGTGCACCAGTTTAACTTGATAAAGTATAAATGGGGGCATAAATATTCATTAAAGGACAATGTGCATATGAAAGACATTGAGATCAGAGAATTATTCAAAGACCCTGAGAAGTTCGGCGGCCAGGAGGTCGTAGTAAGAGGCTGGGTAAGAGGTAACAGAAGCTCAAACCAGTTCGGATTCATCTCACTGAATGATGGAACCTATTTCACACCTGTACAGGTTGTATATGAGGCATCAAAGATTGAGAACTACGAGCAGGCATCAAAGCTGAGACTTTCAGCAGGTATCATGGTAAGGGGAGTACTGGAGCTCACACCAGAGGCTCAGCAGCCATTCGAGATTAAGGCTGACGAGATTGTGCTTGAGGCAGATTCAGACCCAGATTACCCACTGCAGAAGAAGAGACACACAATGGAGTTCCTGAGAGAGATTGCTCACCTCAGACCAAGAAGTAATACCTTCTCAGCAGTATTCAGAGTTAGAAGCGTAGCAGCATACGCAATCCACAAGTTCTTCCAGGAGAAAGGTTTCATCTATTCACATTCACCTGAGATTACATGCAGTGACTGTGAGGGAGCTGGAGAGATGTTCCAGGTAACAACACTGGATCTCGACAATCTCCCAAGAGATGAGGAGGGCAATATCGATTACACTAAGGATTTCTTCGGCAAGAAGGCAAGCCTTACTGTATCAGGTCAGCTCGAGGCTGAGATTATGGCTCTCGCTTTCCGCAATGTATATACATTTGGACCAACTTTCAGAGCTGAGAATTCAAACACTGCAAGACACGCAAGTGAGTTCTGGATGATCGAGCCTGAGATGGCATTCTGCGACCTTGAGGGCAATATGAATGTTGCTGAGGAGATGATCAAGTACATCATCAACTTCGTTCTTGAGAACTGCCCAAAGGAGATGGAGTTCTTCAACAAGTTCGTAGACAAGGGACTCCTCGAGAGACTCGACAATATCGTAAGCAACGACTTCGGAAGAATCACATACACTGAGGCTGTAGAGATTCTTCAGAAGTCTGGAGAGAACTTCGAGTACCCTGTTGACTGGGGCTGCGAGCTTCAGACAGAGCACGAGAGATATCTCACAGAGAAGGTTTTCAAGAAGCCTATCTTCGTAACTAACTATCCAAAGGGATGCAAGGCCTTCTATATGAGAGTCAACGACGACAATAAGACTGTTGCAGCTATGGATATGCTGGTACCAGGAGTTGGAGAGATTATCGGAGGAAGCCAGAGAGAAGAGCGTTATGATGTTCTCGTTCAGAGAATCAACGAGCTCGGACTCAACGAAGAGGACTACGGATGGTACCTCGATCTCCGTAAGTACGGCGGTGTAAAGCACGCTGGATACGGACTCGGCTTCGACAGAATTCTGATGTACATGACAGGTATGGCTAACATCAGAGACGTACAGATGTTCCCAAGAACACCTGGCAACGCAGAATTCTAAGAACGTATCTCCATAAGACACCCTCGCGGATGCAGGGCGCAGGGGATCTACACAAGAACATTTTAGCGACACTAAATATATAAAATGATTCACATTAGGAGGAATATCAATGAAAGGTTACTCAAGCGATAAGATTAGAAACGTCGTTCTCCTCGGACATGCCGGAAGTGGTAAGACTACACTTCTTGAGGCTGCTCTTCTCAACACAAAGGTTGTGAACAGACTTGGTAAGGTAGAAGACGGAAATACGGTTTCCGACTACGAGAAGATGGAGATTGAGAAAGGACATTCAATCAATACAACACTTGTTCCTGTTGAGTACAACGGAACAAAGATCAACTTCCTCGACACACCGGGTCTCTTCGATTTCCAGGGCGAGCCAAGAGCTGCACTGTCAATTGCTGATGCTGCTGTAATCATGGTTGATGCTTCTGCCGGCGTTCAGGTTGGAACTGAGAAGGCTTGGGAGCTCGTGAAGGAGTACGGCACACCTTCATTCATCGTTATCAACAAGATTGATAAGGATAACGTAAAGGTTGACGATGTTGTTGCTCAGCTCAGAGAGAAGTTCGGTAACTCAGTAGTTACTGATGACGATAAGGATGCTATGGATGAGGCTGTAGCTGGTGCAGATGAAGAGCTCATGATGAAGTACTTCGACGGCGAGCCTTTCACAGACGAGGAGTTCACAACTGGACTTCACAACGGAATTAAGTCAGGTGATATCACACCTATCATCAAGGCTTCATGCATTACCGGCGATGGAATCGATGAGATTCTCGGATGCTTCAGCAAGTACCTCCCATCACCTCTTGAGCACGATCCATTCCACTCAATCGATGGCAAGGACATCAACGTAGAGGAGCACGGCGATCCATGCCTCTTCGTTTTCAAGACTCTTGCAGATCCATTCCTTGGCAAGATCTCATACGCTAAGGTTGTATCAGGTTCACTGAAGGCTGGCGCTGAGCTCTACAACGCTAGAAATGAGAAGTCAGAGAAGATCGGTTCGCTCTTCTTCCTCAGAGGTAAGAATCAGGTTAACGCTGATGTAGTTGCTTGCGGAGATATCGTTGCTATCGGCAAGCTCCAGCACACAAAGACTGGCGACACTCTCTGCATGAAGGCTAAGCCAGTTCAGATGGAGGCTATCAAGTTCCCTAAGCCTTGCTACTTCCTCGCTATCGAGGCAGCAGACAAGAATGAGGACGAGAAGATGGCTCAGGGTCTCCTCAAGCTCATCGAGGAGGATCCATCAGCAGTTCTCGAGAGAAATGCTGAGACTCATCAGACTCTCATCGGCGGACAGGGAGATATCCAGCTCGGAATCATCCTTGCTAAGCTGAAGGACAGATATAAGGTAAAGGTTAACATCGTTCCTCAGAAGATTGCTTACAGAGAGACAATCAGAGGTACATCAGATGTTCAGGGTAAGCACAAGAAGCAGTCAGGTGGAGCTGGTCAGTACGGAGACGTTCACATCAGATTCTCACCTTCACAGGAGTCAGGCCTCGAGTTCTCAGAGGAGCTCTTCGGTGGATCAGTTCCTAAGAACTATGTTCCAGCTGTTGAGAAAGGACTCCTCGAGTGCATGGAGAAAGGACCTCTCGCTGGATGCAAGGTTCAGAACATCAAGGCTGTTCTCTACGATGGTTCATACCACGAGGTAGACTCAAACGAAGTATCATTCAAGATTGCTGCTTCACTCGCATTTAAGAAGGGTATCGTTGAGGCTAACCCAGTTCTCCTCGAGCCAATCATGAAGCTCGACATCACTGTTCCAGCTGACTACGTTGGTAACGTAATCGGCGGACTCGCTGGAGTAAGAGGTCAGATGCTCGGACAGGACCAGGATGGCAACAACGTAGTTGTTCACGCTGAGGCTCCACAGGCTGAGCTCTTCGACTACGCTATCAAGCTCAGAGCTATGACACAGGCTAGAGGAAGCTTCACTCTTGAGTTCTCAAGATATGATGTACTCCAGCCAAACCTCGCAGAGAAGGTAATCGCTGCTTACAAGGCATCACAGGAGGAGAAGTAATTCGCCAGTTCGCGAATTAGCTGATCCGCATAATAATATGATTTTGGAGGGGCGCCGTCTTGGACGGCGCCTTCTTTTGTGTGTGTCTGCGGGTTGGCATGGCATGAATGCAATTGCAACGAAAAAGAGCGCTACCTCAGCTCTCTTCTTCGCAAGTTATGAAACCACTAAACCACTAAACTTAGGTGCACAGCCCCTCCTGATAACAATATTGGAGAAACACATCTATGATGTAATTGACAGAAAGGAGGTGGAGGGACTGATATTTGCTTTAATGAAGGCGGAGTGCTTCTATTCTCCGCCATCGCCACCGTAGTCTCCGCCGTCGGCGCTTTCGTCGACGAAGTTAAAGGCGTAGAACTCATCGTAGTCGTAGTCAGAATAGTTCTGGGAGTTGCGATGTCTGGAATTCCTGCTGCCGCGGTCTTTGTCAGATCCACAGATCATAGAGTATAAGGCGCTCATGATCAGCATATATAATATAAATGCAATCAGTATGTGTAACATATCGTCGTGACCTCTCGTTCCAGTGTGTTTGAGCAAGTAATATTTATTTGAAGCGTTGAGATGCGTCTCGGGGGTTGGCCTTACGGCTGATCCCTTTGACATCTTGAGTATAGCGCAGGTAAAAGCAAGCGGTGGGTAAATTTTTACCCACCGCGGTTTAGTATTCGAAAAGTTTGCGAATTCGAGAAGCAGCCTTAGTCTGCGAGGTAGAGCTTGATTGCATCTCGCACGTTGTCGGCTCCGCAAAGGCGGACCTTGTTGCTTTTGCTGGCTTCTGCATTCTTGGTTGGGAGAATGACCTTCTCGTAGCCGAGTCGTTCAGCTTCTACGATGATCTTGTCCGCATTTGGCACGGAGCGCAGTCGGCCGGTCAGCCCGACCTCGCCTACAGCGACGGTACGTCGCGGCGAGGTACGCTCACGTAACGAACTGAAGATCGCGAGCGCGACCGCCAGATCGGTCGCCGGGCTGTCAGGCTTCAGACCGCCGACCACGTTCACGTAGACGTCGTAGTCGAGGAGCGGAATGCCTGCCTGTTTCTCCAGCACGGCTAAGAGCATATTGAGTCTGTTGTGATCGATACCGAGGGCAGTGCGGCGTGAGAAACCGACGTTGGCTTTGGCAACCAGAGCCTGAATCTCGAAGAAAACCGGGCGGCTGCCTTCGTATACGGCTGAGATTACTGAGCCCTGCTCGAGGACGTCTGAATTCTCGATGAGACTGCCGGAGAGGTCGGAGACCTCAACCATTCCCTCAGAAGACATACGGAAGGCGCCGATCTCGTCGGTGGTTCCGAATCTGTTCTTGAATGAGCGGAGGATGCGGAGATCCTTGTCGCGCTCACCAGTGAAATTGAGAACGCAGTCGACCATGTGCTCGATTGTCTTAGGGCCGGCGAGATCGCCAGACTTGTTGATATGAGCGACAATGAAGACAGGAATGTTGTTGGTTTTGGCGAGTTTCATCAGCAGATTGGAGCAGGCGCGAATCTGAGTTACGCTGCCGGCAACAGAATCGACCTCAGCTGTGTACATAGTCTGGATTGAGTCGATGATCAGAAGGCTTGGTTTAGTCTGCTCGCAGGCTGAGATTATGTTGTCGATGCAGGTCTCCGGGTAGATGTAGAGGTTCTCGGAAACAGGAGAATCTGACGCGGTGGCGCAAGCCTTGCGCACACCAGCCGAAGCGCAGACGCGGTCAGCGCGGAGTTTTACCTGTTGCTCGGACTCCTCGCCACTGCAGTAGAGAACCTTGCCGTAGCGACGGGCGATATTATCCGCTGTCTCGATGATGAGAGTGGACTTACCGATGCCGGGCTCACCGGAGATAAGAATCAGGGAGCCAAGGACGATGCCGCCACCGAGGACACGGTTGAGTTCACCGATGCCAGAGTCGATGCGGGAGTAGGAGTCAGTGCCGACGCTGTCTAAGCGGACAGGCTGAGCGGCCTGGCTGACTCTGCGCCTTGAGTCGGACACGGGAGTCGGCTGTACCTTCTGTTCAACTATTGTGTTCCAAGCACCGCAGAAATTGCACTGGCCCTGCCATGCAGGATGTTCGTTGCCGCAATCGCTGCAGATGAATACTGTCTTTGCTTTCTTTGCCATTTGTACCTCTTGTAAATTGGCTACTTGTCTGTTGTTTTCTTCTCGACTGGCTTCTTCTCGATAGGCATCTCGAACCAGAAGTCTGAGCCGCGACCTTCCTCGCTATCTACACCGTAGTTAGCGTTGTGAAGAGCGAGAATGCTACGGACGATGCTGAGTCCGATACCGTTTCCTTCAATCTCACGCTCATGGTTGGCACTAGTTCTGTAGTAGCGCTCCCATACGTGCGAGAGCTCGTCCTTTGGAATGCCGACACCCTCGTCGATGACGTGGAGAGAAACCTTCTTGCTGCTTCGCTTGAGGCGAATGCATACATACTTCTTGTCACCGCAGTACTTGACTGCATTGCTTACGAAATTGTGAATAACCTGAGAGAGCTTGTCGCGGTCGCCGTATACAATAGTAGGCTTGCTTGGGCGGAACTGGATGTTATAGCCCTCCTGCTGGTTGAGAACGGCCACGCTGTCGTAAGCCTCGCGGGCGAGTTCAACCAGGTCGAAGTACTCCTTGTTGAGCTCGATCGAGTTCGACTGGAGCTTGCTCTGTGACATCATGTCACTTACGAGCTTGTTAAGACGGTCAGTCTCAGTGATGATAATCTCAAGATGTTTGTTACGCTTCTCTGGGTTATCGCCTGAGATGTCCATAATCATCTCGGCGTAGGACTTGATCATAGTCAGCGGAGTCTTGAGGTCGTGCGATACGTTCGCTACAATCTCACGCTGGTAGAAGTCCGCCTTGCCCATCTCATAGGATGCGGTGCTGAGAGCTTCTGCGAGCTCGTTAGTCTCGGTAAAATTGCCTCCGTCAAACTGCACGTTGTAGTTACCGCGTGTCAGCTCTCGAGCTGAGCGAGTGATGTTGTCGATAGGTCGTGTGAGTCTGTTCGACAGATAGATAGCGAGCAGTAAGGCCAGAATCATAACGATGGCGCTGACATACAGAAGCAGGCTTCTCATAATGATGACAGTCGATTTCATCGGATTAAGAGGCGTGATCATATACAGCGTGATAGGGCCTATAACGTGCTCATCCTGAATGTTTGTGATGTAGAGTAGGTATTTAGAACCTGTAGAAGAGTCAGTCATAGTGAATGAGATAGACGCCTGATTCTTCTCTTCGAATTGTCTACGAGCGGAAGCAAGTTTCTTCTCGAATTCTTCGCTCTTGGTGACATTAGGGGTGCCGTCATACACAGATGATGTGCCAGGCTCATCGATTCTGATGTAGATGCCATTGGTGTGAACAATCTGAGAAGCGTACTCGTCGAAGCGTCCCGGATTGTGCTTCCTGTACTGGTCTTCAACAGCCTCAGCAGTTCTTGTGGCCTCCTGGATTCTCATCAGCGGGTAGTACTTGTTGATGAAGAGGTCCTGAAACTCCCATATAATCAGTACTAGGAAAAATGCAAACATCATAAAATAGAGCAGAGTCGTGGTCTTGATGCTGTTCGGGTCTATCTTGCGTTTAGTATTGCTCAAAGCATTCCTCCATAATAAATGCACACACCAAATACAGTGTGCACATTCAGATTAATTCTATTCGTCGTACTCGAACTTGTAACCTACACCTCTCAGAGTAACAATGTACTTTCTGTAAGGCCCTAGGTTGTTTCTGAGATTCTTAACGTGAGTGTCGATAGTTCTGTCGTCACCGAAGAAGTCGTAACCCCAAATGTCTGAGAGAAGCTTGTCTCTTGAGAGAGCGATGTTCTTGTTCTGAATCATATAGAAGAGCAGGTCGTACTCCTTAGGAGTGAGGTTGATTCTCTCTCCGTCAACGCTTACAGTACGAGCAGAGAAGTTAACCTCGAGTCCCTCGAAACGCATGATGTCTGCAGAGGATGTGTCCTGTCCCTCGCATCTAGCGAGAACTGCATTGACTCTTGCCATGAGCTCCTTAGGGCTAAAAGGCTTAACCACGTAGTCGTCGATTCCGAGCTCGAAACCGAAGAGCTTGTCGTACTCCTCGCCTCTTGCGCTTAGCATGATAACTGGGATCTTCTTAATCTTGTGAATCTCCTTAACAGCACTGAAGCCGTCGAGCTTAGGCATCATGATGTCCATGATGATGAGGTCGTAGTCGTTGAGCTTGACCATACCGATGGCACTCATTCCGTCAGCAGCCTCATGTGCCTCGTAATTGCTGAATTCTGCGTATTCTTTGATGACCTCGCGGATCTTCGCCTCGTCATCTACAATAAGTAATTTTTTCATAATGTATATCCTCCGTATTGACGGCATTAATGGCTTGTTTGCTTGAAGGCGCAGCCCTCAATGATAATGTGAATTATATCATAGCGGATTATTTATTGTCTAACAATTAGAATAGTGTTGTTGACAAAGCAAGATATCAATGATATCATTCAAATTTTTATTCTTGCACCCACCTTCAAAAGTGATTATAATCAAAAGTATGAGGGAAGGAGCACGGCTATGTTCAACGTAGGAGATAACATAGTATATCCAATGTACGGTGCCGGAATCATCACTGACATCGTTGTTAGGGACTTTCTTGGAGAGCCCCGTAGTTATTATTGTGTCTCTCTCCCATACTGTAAGATGGAAGTTAGTGTCCCCGTAGACAACAGTGCCAATCTCGGAGTTAGAGACGTAATCGATCAGACAAGAATCTGCGAAGTTCTTGAAGTTCTAGGCATGGAAACGGAGCCGATGTGCTCAAACTGGAATAAGCGCTATCGAGAGAATATGGAGCGCCTCCAGACGGGAGACATCCTCACGGTTGCCTCAGTCGTTCGCAATCTCGTGCGTAATGACAGGCTCAAACCGTTGTCCACAGGTGAGAAGAAACTTCTCGGAACTGCCAAGCAGATCCTCGAAAGCGAACTTATATATGCGGGTGGTTACACACTCGAAGAAGCTGACGAACTGGTCGAATCACATATCTAGCTGATGGCGATGTGATATCGGCCTTTTTCTATACCCTAATCTTTATAACAGTCATTTGTGAGCAAATAATGGAGAATCTATGTTGTATTCGAACATATATGCAATAATAGTTGCGGCGGGCAAGGGAACGCGTCTCGGCGGACCCATACCGAAGCAGCTTCTGAGATATGCCGAGAGCACGGTGCTCGAGCACACAGCGAGAGTTTTCGCCAGCCACGAGCGCGTAAATGCGGTAATAATAGTAGGCCCATCGGACGGAAGACTCACGGAGCGTTACGAGGAGATTATCTCTTCATGTAAAAGCCGCTATGTGGCTCCCCGTTATGCGACAGTTCCCGGCGGAGCGGAGCGATCGGATTCGGTCGTAAGCGGTCTTCGTGAAGCGGAGCGCATCGCCAAAGAGCAGGGCGTTGATCCTGCAGAGGTGATGGTGATGATTCACGATGCGGCAAGACCTGGCATTGACCACGCTGTAATAGATAGTAATATAGAAGCGATGGAGGATTGCAGGGCGGTAGTTACCTGCGTGCCATCTGTAGACTCAGTAAGAGTAATCAGCGAACAAACTTTCTTGAACAGTGAGGGCAAATATCCTATAATGGAGAGTAACGTACTAGAGCGCAAGCTCGTGTACAATGTTCAGACCCCACAGAGCTTCTGTTTGAGCGATATCATCGCGGCATATGTGAAGGCGGAAGCAGACGGATACGTCGGAACAGACGATGCGTCAGTGGCGGATTATGCGGGAATAAGTCCTGCAATAGTTCTGGGGTCGCCACAGAATTACAAAATTACTACTGCGAAGGATGTACCTATGGAAACAAGAGTTGGCACAGGCTTCGACGTTCATAGACTTGTCCCGGATAGAGCTTTAACATTATGCGGGACCCCAGTCCCCTATGAGAAGGGATTATTGGGACACTCGGACGCCGATGTAGCGACACATGCATTAATGGATGCACTGCTCGGAGCAGCGGGACAGCGCGATATCGGATATCATTTTCCGGACAGTGACGAGAAGTACAAGGGCGCTGACAGCCTGAAACTGCTTGCAGAGGTTAAGCGAATCATAGGAGATGTGAAGATCAATAATGTAGACATCACCATTATCGCTGAGAGACCTAAGCTTGCAGCTTATAACAGTCAGATGAGAGAGAATATTGCCAGAACCCTCGAGATACCGACAAGTGCGGTTAATATTAAAGCGACGACAACAGAGGGACTTGGTTTCACAGGAAGAGGCGAAGGTATCGCAGCACTTGCAACCTGCGCAATAGAAGGGAGTTTTTAACAATGAGATTATCTAAGATGCACCTTAAGACACTGAGAGAAGCACCAAAGGAAGCGGTTCTCGCAGGACACCAGTTGCTGATCAGAGCTAATATGATGAAGCAGTACGCAGCAGGCGTATACGGATTCATGCCACTCGGATGGAGAGTAACACGTAAGGTTGAGCAGATTGTTAGAGAAGAGATGGATAGAATCGGCGGTCAGGAGATCCACATGCCACACATCAATCCAGGTGAACTCTGGAAGGAGTCAGGCAGATGGTATGCTTACGGACCAGAGCTCTGGAGAATTCAGGACAGAAACGAGAGAGATTTCGTACTGAACCCAACTTGTGAGGAGATGTTCACAGACCTCGCAAAGCAGGAGGTTTCATCATATAAGGAGCTTCCATTCACTTTCTATCACATCCAGTTCAAGTATAGAGACGAGGCTCGTCCAAGATACGGACTCATGAGATCAAGAGAGTTCATCATGAAAGACAGCTACTCATACGACAGAGATGTCGAGGGAATGAACAAGAGCTACGAGGAAGAGAGAGGCGCTTACGAGAGAATCTTCACAAGATGTGGACTTGATTACAGAATCATCGAGGCTGATAACGGTCCTATCGGTGGAAGCGCATCACACGAGTTCTGTGCACTCTCAGACGTAGGTGAGTCAGAGGTAGCATACTGCACAGAGTGCGGAATGGCTGCAACAATCGAGAGAGCTGAGTGCAGAGATGATGCCCCAGTAGTAGCTGAGATGGAGGAAGTTAAGGAAGTATACACACCTGGAACAAAGACTATCGAGGATGTATGCAAATACCTCAACCTCCCAGTAGAGCAGTCAATCAAGGCTCTTATGTTCGTAACATACGACAACGACCTGAACCCAGCTGATTACGTAGCTGTATTCGTAAGAGGAGACAGACAGGTTAACATGATCAAGCTCGTTAACGCTCTCAACATTCCAGAGCACTACATCGAGTTTGCTGATGAGGCTGAGATGGGCCCAGTTACAGGTTGCGTAGGCGGATTCACAGGTCCTATCGGACTTAAGAACTGCATCAAGGTAGTAGATACAGAGCTCGTAGACACAGTTAACATGTGCGCTGGAGCTAACAAGGAAGACCACCACTGCACAGGCGTATGCTACGGCAGAGACTATGTTGGTGACATAGTAGTAGATGTAAAGAGACTCGAGGAAGGCATGGCTTGCCCACACTGTGGAGCACCAATCAAGCACACAAGAGGTATCGAGGTTGGACAGATCTTCAAGCTCGGAACAAAGTACTCAGAGTCAATGAACACATACTTCAAGGATGAGAACGGTAACGATTGCCCATACTACATGGGATGCTACGGTGTTGGTATCACAAGAACTGTTCAGGCTATCATCGAGCAGGGACACGACGATAAGGGAATCATCTGGCCAATGTCAGTTGCTCCATATCACGTAATCGTTACAGTAATCAACAAGGACAACGAGGAGCAGATGGCTATTGCTGAGAGAATCGAGGCTGAGCTCGAGAAGCACAAGGTTGAGGTTCTCGTAGATGACAGAGACGAGAGACCTGGCGTTAAGTTCAACGACGCAGACCTCATCGGAATTCCAGTTAGAATCACTGTAGGTAAGAAGGCGAGCGAGGGTATTGTAGAGTACAAGCTCAGAAGAGAGGATGCGGTTGCAGAGCTCTCAGTTGAGGATGCAATCCAGGCTGCAAAGGATATCTACGATGCTGAGGTATTCGGACTTTAATTAAATACAAACTATGCTGATTGAACTTTTTCTGATTTTTCTCAAATTAGGAGCGTTCACAATCGGAGGCGGCGTTGCGATGGTGCCTATCTTAAGAGAGGCCATGGTTAACGATAAGAAATGGTTCTCTGAAGAAGAGATGATAGACATCCTTTCGATCTGCCAGAGCCTGCCGGGAGTCATAGCAGTCAATATGGCAACTTACGTGGGATTCAAGAAGAAAGGACTTCTTGGGTCCCTCGTTGCTACTACGGGCGTAATTCTTCCATCCTTTGTGATGATCATCATCCTCGCCAAAGGAATAGCGGCAATCGGAGGTAACAGCTACCTGCTTGGAGCACTCGCAGGACTAAGGGCTGCAGCTGCAGGTCTGGTCATCGTTGCCGTATGGCAGATGGGAAGACGCGTCATCAAGGACTGGCTCACAGGACTTCTGGCGCTAGCGAGCTTCGTGCTGATTCTATTCTTCGATGTGAGCGTAGCGTATGTCGTGCTTCTCTACCTCGTAGGAGGTGTGCTGAAGGCGTATCTTAACATGCGCAGAATAAGGGGAGGAGGCGAGAGTGATGCTGATTAAACTGCTTCTTGTCTTCTGTAAAATCGGCCTGCTCGGCTTCGGCGGTGGTATGGCGATAGTATCCCTTATCTTCGACAGTATTCAGCAGTTTGGCACTATCAGCCAGACTGAATTCGCAGATATCGTTGCGATTGCGCAGGTGACACCAGGTCCGATTGCAATCAACACTGCGACCTACGTGGGATATAACTGCGCGGGACTGCTCGGTTCGCTTGCCGCAACCGCGGGCGTAGCGATACCTGCTTTTATCCTGACAGCGATAACAGCGAAGATGATGAAGGAATTCAGCGAGAGCCCGCTCGTCAAGGGAGGACTCGAAGGAATAAGACCTGCGACTGTAGGAATGATAGCAACAGCGATAATCACCCTGACTACGCCTGCGATTCTTGCAGAGGAACATCTGGGTGCGAGATTCAATGATGTGCTTCAGAATATGCCTGTTGACTTAGTATCATGTGCTATTTGCCTTGCGACAGTCGTATTAATAGGCAAATATAAGAAGAATCCGTTCATTGTACTCATAGTAATGGGGTGCATAGGAGCGGTTCTTGGTGTATAATAATCGGTACGGTAATTAGAATTTGAAAGGAGATTATAAACATGAAAATCTACAACTCACTCACCAATCGCAAAGAAGAGTTCGTTCCAATTGAAGAAGGAAAGGTGAGAATCTATGTCTGTGGACCTACTGTGTATAATTTCTTCCATATAGGAAACGCGAGACCATTCGTAGTTTTCGATACACTCAGAAGATACTTCAAGTACAGCGGATATGATGTTAAGTTCGTACAGAATTTCACTGATGTCGATGACAAGATTATCAACAGAGCGAGAGAAGAGGGAATCACAGCTCCAGAGGTTTCTGAGAAGTACATCAAGGAGTACTTCGACGATGCAGAAGCTCTTAACGTAATCAAGGCTGATGTTCACCCTAAGGTAAGCGAGCACATTCCTGAGATCATCGAATTCGTTCAGACTCTCATCGACAAGGGATATGCATATGAGGCTGATGGAGATGTATACTACAGCCCAAGAAAGTTCGAGGGATACGGCAAGCTCTCAGGTCAGAACGTCGACGACCTCGAATCAGGTGCTCGTATCGCAGTGGGAGAGGTTAAGAAGGATCCACTGGACTTCGCTCTTTGGAAGGCAAGAAAGACAGACGACGAGATCGCATGGGAGTCACCATGGGGTATGGGTAGACCAGGCTGGCACATCGAGTGCTCAGCAATGTCAAAGAAGCACCTCGGCGATACAATCGATATTCACGCTGGTGGACAGGACCTCAAGTTCCCACACCACGAGAACGAGATTGCACAGTCAGAGGCTTGCAACGGCGTTCCATTCGCTAACTACTGGATGCACAACGGATACATCACAGTTGACGGTGAGAAGATGTCAAAGTCACTCGGCAACTTCTTCACAGTAAGAGATATCCGCGAGGAGTTCAGCGGAGATTTCATCAGATTCTTCCTGCTCTCAGGTCAGTATCGCCACCCAATCAACTTCAGCGACACTGAGATGAAGAGCGTTAAGACAGGATATGACAGAATCGCTACAGGAATCGAGACACTCGAGTTCCTCACAAAGAGCGGCTCTGAGGGAATGACAGATGTAGAGAAGGCTACACTCGAGGGACTCGAGAAGTACAAGACAGCATTCATCGAGGCTATGGACGATGACCTCAACACAGCTGCTGCTATCTCATCAATCTTCGAGATGATCTCAGAGATTAACGTTGCAGTTAAGGACGGAGCTTCAAAGGAGTTCGCAGCTGCTGCACTCGAGAGAATCCACGAGCTTGCAGACGTACTCGGAGTCTTCAAGAAGGAAGAGGAGGATGCACTCGGGGCTGACATCCAGGCTCTCATCGATGAGAGACAGGAAGCTCGTAAGGCGAAGAACTTCGCAAGAGCAGATGAGATCAGAGATATGCTCGCTGCTCAGGGCATCACACTCAAGGATACTCCTCAGGGCGTTCAGGTTATCAGAAACTAACGGAGGACAGGTTCTTAATGGATAGAACTGAAGCATACAGGCTTAACGGCTCATCGCTCGCCTATATTGGTGATGCGGTATACGAGCTTGCGATAAGAGAGATGCTTATGAAGCGCGGCAAGGATGCTGGCAAGATGCACCACGATGCCATCCGCTACGTCTCATCTAATGGTCAGGCCCGCGCTGCAAAGAAGATGTGCAACGACGGCTTCCTGACGGAGGAAGAGGAGAAGCTTCTCAAGAGAGCTCGCAATCACAGAGCGACATCGAAGCCGCAGAATGCTGACCCGCGCTTATATAAGTGGGCAACAGGCTTCGAGGCACTCATCGGCTTCCTGCATCTTGCAGAAGATAAGGAGAGACTCGATGCTGTGATTGAAGAAGCAATCAGAATTATAAGGGAGAGCAGAAATGAGTAAAGCAGACCAGCTGTTTGTGGCAATGTGCCAGGATATCATCGATAACGGCTTCAGCACTGAGGGACTTCCTGTAAGACCTCACTGGGAGGATGGAACACCTGCGCACACAATCAAGAACTTCGGAGTAGTCAACAGATACAATCTCCAGGAGGAGTTCCCTGCACTGACACTCAGACCTACAGCAATCAAGCTCGCAGTAGACGAGATGCTGTGGATCTGGCAGAAGAAGTCCAACAGGGTGGCTGATCTCAAGAGCCACATCTGGGATGAGTGGGCAGGGGAGGATGGAACCATCGGCAAGGCCTATGGTTACCAGCTCGGCGTTAAGTACAAGTTCAAGCAGGGCGAGATGGACCAGGTAGACAATGTTCTCTGGTGCCTCAAGAACGATAGGTATTCAAGAAGAATCATGACGAATATCTACAACTTCGCTGATCTCAGCGAGATGAACCTCGAGCCTTGTGCATACAGCATGACTTTTAACGTCAAGGGCGACACACTCAACGGCATACTCAACCAGCGCTCACAGGACATCCTTACAGCGAACAACTGGAACGTTGTTCAGTACGCTGTCCTGCTGATGATGTTTGCTCAGGTAAGCGGACTCAAGGCTGGAGAGCTCGTTCACGTAATCAGCGATGCGCATATCTACGACAGACACGTGGATATCGTCAAGGAGCTGATTACAAGACCTCAGTATCCGGCACCTAAGGTAAGCCTGAATCTTGAGATTACAAACTTCTATGATTTCACAGCTGACGATGTAATCATCGAGGACTACCAGAAGAATCCTCAGGTGAAGAACATCCCGGTTGCAATCTAATAGCGCTTTCAATAGAAAGGACTGAATGAATGAATCTTATTGTTGCAGTAGATGAGAAATGGGGAATCGGAAGAGACAATGGTCTCCTCGCGTCGGTTCCGGGGGATATGGCCTACTTCAAGGAGCACACAATCGACAAGGTTGTTGTGATGGGACGAAAGACTCTTGAGTCTATGCCTAAGAAGCGTGGGCTTCCTAAGAGAATCAATTATGTCCTCACAACTCAGGAGGGCTACGAGGCTGAGAGATGCAATATCGTGCACACGGAGGCTGAGCTCTTCGATGCAATTGCACAGTACGATCCGGACGATGTGTGGCTTATCGGCGGTGCTTCAATGTATAACAAGTACTATAAGCTCTGCGACAAGCTCTATATCACAAAGATGTATGCTGACCTCAATGCTGATGCGTTCATCGTCAATATCGATGAGGATGAGGATTATGAAGTGATCAGCGAGAGCGAGCTTCACGAGGATAACGGCATTCAGTACCGTTTCTATGTATATCAGAAGAAGGGCAGATAGGAGTAGACATACATGGCAAAGAGAGATAACAAGCGTTACGCGGATAGCGAGAGAAGCACAGCGCCTAAGCGTTCTGGCAAGAATCGCCGCGATTACGCTGATTCAAAGAAGACCGGCACTAGATCTGCCGGACGCGGAGCTAAGCCGCAGGCTGCAAGATCCGCGCGCCCACAGAAGGCTGCTTTCAAGCCTTACGATGATTACGAGATGAACAAGTTCGACGACGGCGGACTCGAGATTGTAGCAGGTCGTAATCCTGTTCTCGAGGCACTCCGTGGTGAGCGTGAGGTCGAGAGAGTTTTTATCGCAAAAGGCGCTGAGGGTTCAATCGCACAGATCAAGGCGATTGCCAAGGAGCAGGGTGTCGTAATCGATATCGTGGACAAGGAGAGAATCAACGCGATGGCACCTGGTGAGAGACATCAGGGTGTTGTTGCCAAGGTTTCGGAATTCAAGTACTCAAGCATGGAAGAAGTTCTTGAGCGCGCAAGGGTCAGCGGTGAGGATCCCTTCCTCATCCTGCTGGACGAGGTCAGTGATCCTCACAACCTCGGCGCAATCATCAGAACTGCTGAATGCGCCGGGGCGCACGGCGTCATCATTCCTAAGAGACGCGCGTGCTCGCTGACCCAGACTGTAGCGAAGAGCGCAGCTGGTGCAATCGAGACCATGCCAGTAGTACAGGTAACAAACCTGTCACGCACAATCGACGAACTCAAGGAGATGGGTCTGTGGATTGCTGCTGTAGATATGGACGGACAGAATTATATGAAGGCGAAGCTGGAGGGACCTATAGGTATAGTGATCGGTAACGAAGGCAAGGGAATCAGCCGACTTGTGAAGGAGAAATGTGATTTTACCGTGGCTATTCCAATGAGGGGAACTATCAATTCGCTCAACGCTTCGAACGCGGCAGCAATCATTATGTACGCGATCAGACGTTGCAGAGACACCCAGGAGGTGTAATATGAAGAGAAAGCTGCTACTGGTACTGATAACATGCATGGCACTGCTGGTGCTTTGCGGATGCATGTCAACAAATGCGCCGGATGTTGATCCGGATCAGGTCAAGATATCTGTTACAGGTATCGATGATGACGATTTCTTTGCTCCAATGGGACTGGACAGCATCGACATTATGGAGGACGGACAGGCTATTCTGCACGCAACAGGCAAGCTGCTCGACAGAGTAGGAGAGAACTATGTGGCGGCTATGGGTGTAAGCGAAGTTTACGTACTGCCATACGGTAACGGAGGCTACAGATGTGTGGTTTTCCTGATGCAGGATGGAACAGTATCGGCTCTAAGCCCAACTAAGATGATTGAGAAGAATGCAGCGCAGCTCAAGACGAACCTCGGCAAACTCGAGAACATCGTGAAGGTAGAGCCGTATTCAGATGAAGATGGCAACTGCATTCTCGTATATGACAAAGACGGCAAGGAAATTCTCCTTGACGAATATCTGGATTTCTAATATATTCAGACAACATAAAGGGTTATTTATTTAAAAGGAGACTAGAGAACATGAAAGTAGAGAATTGCGTTAATGTTATCGAGAGAGATAAGGTAGTTGTTGCACCGTGCCAGCATCTGTCATATTTCCCTCTCACAATTGCAAAGTGTGACAATGCGACAATCACAGATGTGGATGGCAATGAGTTCATTGACTTCCTCTCAAGTGCATCATCACTGAATATGGGAAGTTCAAACCCAATCGTGACAGCAGCTATTCAGGAGCAGCTCGCTCAGTTCACACAGTACACACCAGCGTACACATACAACGAGAAGACAACAGCATATGCTGAGAGACTCGTGTCAACATATCCGGGTGGAGTTAAGGCTAAGATCGCCTTCGGTAACTGCGGTTCAGATGCTAACGATTGCGCTGTTAAGTTCGCTAGAGCTTTCACAGGCAGACAGAAGATCATCGTATTCATCAATGGATACCACGGTAACACATATGGCTCAAGCACAATGACAACATGCTCAACAAAGATGCATGAGAAGATGGGCCCATTCCTCCCAGAGATCTACGCATTCCCATTCTACGGAATCGATGAAGCTGATGATGTAGTTGAGAAGGAGTGCCTCAAGGACATCGAGAGAGCATTCGAGACATGGATGCCAGCTAACGAGGTTGCTGCAATAGTAATCGAGCCAATCCAGGGAGATGGCGGAATCCTTCCAGCTCACCCAATCTTCATGAAGAAGCTCCACGAGCTCTGCCAGAAGAACGGCATCCTCTTCATCAGTGAGGAGGTACAGCAGGGCTTCTACAGAACAGGTAAGATGTTCGCTATCGAGAACTACGACATCGTTCCAGATGGAATCATCATGGGTAAGTCAATGGGCGCTGGCCTCACACTCGGTGGATTCATGGCAAGAGACGAGATCATGGATTGTCTCCCAGCTCCAGCTCACCTCTTCACACTCGGTGGCAACTCAATCGCTTGTGCAGCAGGTATTGCAGCATTCGACTTCTATAAGTCAGAGGAGTTCCAGGGTCAGCTCAAGAACATAACAGAGGTTCTCTGGGCAGCTGCAGAGGAACTCAAGCAGAAGCATCCTGATATGATTCTCTTCTACAGAGGTATCGGAATGTCAATGTCAATCGGAATTAACGATGAGGATCCAGATGCAACATTCAAGATTCTCTACCGCGCATACGAGAAGGGTCTGCTGATCATCTCTATCGCAGGCAACAAGCTCAGAGTACAGCCACCTCTCACAATCCCAGCAGAGCAGCTGAAGAGAGGATTCGAGATTATCGCAGAGGCTATCGATGATTACAAGGCTGGCAAGATCTCAGACGAGGTACTCGAGTACAGAAACGGATGGTAGGATATACTAGCGCATAAAGGTCAAATTATATAAGCAAAAAAGTGCATTCAAAGCGCTTTTTTGCTTGACTTTGACGGTGCTCGCGTGTAATATTATCAAGCGACTTTATGTAATTCACCAACAGAGCGGAATCAAACGCTCTGGTTTTGGCTTGAAATAATGATTTTGCAAACACTAACTGATAAGGAGAATAACAATGGCAGCAGGTGCAAGAAACAAGATCATCCTCGCATGCACAGAGTGCAAGCAGAGAAACTACAACACAATGAAGAACAAGAAGAACAATCCTGACAGAATCGAGCTTATGAAGTACTGCAAGTTCTGCAACAAGGAGACTCTTCACAAGGAGACTAAGTAATAATGTTTGAATATCTTAAGGGTGTCAGACAGGAAATGAAGAAGGTTGTTTGGCCTACAAAGGAGCAGCTTGGAACAGATACAGTAGTTGTACTGGTTACATGCGCTCTCTTTGCTGCGGCTTTCTGGTTGATTGATACAGGATTCCTGGCAGCTCTTAAGGGAATTCTTGGTATTACTCTTTCCTAGTTCATGACGGAGACAGCATATTATGACAGATATCGATAACAAGAATGTGGCTAAGACTACAATCTCTCCGCTTGCAGGCGAAGGTCTGCGTGGAGACGGAACTGCAAAGTGGTATGTAGTTCACACATATTCGGGTTATGAGAACAAGGTAAAGACCAGCATCGAGAGAATGGTAGAGTACCGCGGTATGCAGGACTATATTCTCGAGGTTGTTATCCCAACAGAGGATCACATCGAGATTAAGAACGGAGTCAAGAAAGTTAAGACTCGCAAGCTTTACCCGGGCTATGTCGTAATCAAGATGATTGTTAACAATGAGACTTGGTACCTCGTAAGAAATACTGAGGGTGTAACAGGTTTCGTTGGTCATGGCTCTAACCCAATCCCTCTTACAAAGGAAGAGATTGTAAGAATGGGAGTTGAGAAGCTCAAGATCGAACTGGATGTTGAGGTCGGTGATACAGTCCGCATCATCGGTGGCCTTTTCGAGGGCCAGATGGGTATTGTTGAGGCAATTAACCCTGAGAAGCAGATTGTAAAGGCTAAGATTTCTATGTTCGGTAGAGATACTCCTGCAGAACTTGAGTTCTCGCAGGTAAGCAAACTCAAGTAGTTTGCGTGCACAATTTAATATTTGAGGAAAGGAGGAATAACGATGGCAAAGAAGATCGACGGCTATATTAAGCTCCAGATCCCTGCCGGCGCTGCTACACCAGCACCACCAGTTGGTCCTGCACTTGGACAGAAGAGCGTAAATATTATGGACTTCTGTAAGCAGTTCAACGCAAGAACAGCAGAGCAGAGTGGTATGATCATTCCTGTAGTTATCACAGTATACGCAGACAGATCATTCTCATTCGTATGTAAGACTCCACCAGCTGCAGTACTTATCAAGAAGGCAGCAGGAATTGAGTCAGGTTCAGGTGAGCCTAACAAGACAAAGGTAGCATCAATCACACTCGCACAGGCAGAGGAGATCGCAAAGACAAAGATGCCAGATCTCAATGCAGCTACTCTTGAGGCAGCAACAGATATGATCAAGGGAACAGCTCGCAGCATGGGAGTTACAGTAGTTGAGTAATGCAGTGGGAGGCAGTCTGTAAAGGACGCCGTTAGCACCACCAAGGAGGAAAAATGAAAAGATCAAAGAGATACCAGGCAATTGTTGAGAACTTCGACAAGCAGGAGCTTTTCGACGTTGCTGGTGCAGTAGCAAAGGTAAAGGAGCTCTCAAACGCTAAGTTTGATGAGACAATCGAGATGCACTTCCGTCTCGGAGTTGATGGAAGACATGCAGATCAGCAGGTAAGAGGCGCTATCGTTCTGCCACACGGAACTGGTAAGAGCAAGAGAGTTCTTGTTTTCGCTAAGGGTCCTAAGGTAGCAGAGGCAGAGGCAGCAGGAGCTGACTATGTAGGGGCTGAGGACATGGCTGAGAAGATTCAGAAAGAGGGATGGTTCGACTTCGACGCAGTAGTAGCAACACCAGATATGATGGGCGTTGTTGGTCGTCTTGGTAAGGTACTCGGTCCTAAGGGACTCATGCCAAACCCTAAGTCAGGTACAGTAACAATGGACCTCGAGAAAGCCCTCGCTGATATTAAGGCAGGTAAGGTGGAGTATCGTCTTGATAAGGCTAACATTATCCATGTAATCATCGGTAAGAAGTCTTTCACAAACGAGCAGCTCACTGACAATGCTAACGCAATCATTAACGCTATTGCTAAGGCTAAGCCAGCTGCAGCAAAGGGACAGTACTTCAAGAGCGTATCAATGGCTTCAACAATGAGCCCTGGCGTTAAGATTAACACAGCAGGTCTTGGTCAGTAAGTAACTGATTAAACCGACTATACAAAACAGAATACTAACCGTAGACAGCGGGTGCGAAAGCTTAATTTCCCGCCGAGGTACAATATATATTGAACCCCGCTGTCTTGTAGAGCGGGGTAATTTGTACCTATTCTATTCTGTCGGCTCACTCGAGCCGGGACACTGCCAGGACAGACTTGGCAATGACTATGAGTGGTGGATACCGCTCAAGAAAGGAGAATACAATACATGTCTGTAGAAGCAAAACTTGCTAAGCAGGTAATCATCGACGAGATTAAGGAAAGAATTGAGAATTCCGTATCAGTAGTTGTAGTAGATTACCTTGGAATCACAGTAGAGGAAGCGGACGCTATCAGAACATCACTGAGAAACGAGAACGTTCTTTTCACTGTATACAAGAACTCACTCGTAAAGAGAGCTATCGCTGGCACACCATACGAGGCACTCGGAGAGGCACTCAAGGGCTCAAGTGCTCTTGCATTCTGCACAGATGATGCAACAGCATCAGCTAGAATCCTCTCAAAGGCTATCAAGCAGTACAAGAAGATGGCATTCAAGGGTGGAATCGTAGAGGGCGTTGTTTATGACAAGGCTCAGATCGAGGAGTTCGCAGAGATCCCATCAAGAGAGGAGCTCATCGCTCGTTTCATGGGAAGCATCCAGTCACCAATGACAAAGCTTGCCCTCACACTGAAGGCAATCGCAGAGGGTGGCGAGGCAGCAGAGGCATAAGCCTAATCACAATTAATAAGATTATTATCACAAATCGCGGCACGAACATCGCCGCATAGAAATTCAGAAAAGGAGAAATTAACAATGAATAAGGATCAGATCATTGAGGCTCTTAAGAGCATGAGCATTCTTGAGATCAACGAGCTCGTAAAGGCTCTTGAGGAGGAGTTTGGTGTATCAGCAGTAGCAGTTGCAGCTCCAGCAGCAGGTGGCGCAGCAGCAGAGGCAGCTGAGGAGAAGACAGAGTTCAACGTAGTACTCAAGGAGGTTGGCGCTGAGAAGATCAAGGTTATCAAGGCTGTAAGAGAGGCTACAGGACTTGGTCTTAAGGAGGCTAAGGAGGTTGTTGACGGAGCTCCTTCAACAATCAAGGAGAACGTTGAGACAGCTGAGGCTAAGGCTCTCAAGGAGGCTCTCGAGGCAGTTGGAGCTGTTGTTGAGCTTCAGTAAGCATCGACTTGCAAACCCGGGAATCGCATAGCGACACCCACCAACTTACAAATTGGACCCTGCGATATGGGCCCGACCCAGACAATAATCGAATTGAGTCCTGTTACAGGGCTCAATTCGTGCGTTTAGGAAAGTTCAAAAAACGGCAAAATATTGCACTTTTTTGACCGAATTTTGTATTTTTTCAGAAACATACTCGTTTTTTCTCAAGAAGTATAAGGAGTGGACAATGCCAAAACCAATTCAACTGGGTAGGAAACAGCGTATGACTTACTCAAAGATTAATGAAGTTTGCGAGATGCCAAACCTCATTGATATCCAGACTCAGTCATACAAGTGGTTCATCGAAGAGGGCCTCGGCGAAGTACTCGAGGACGTTTCACCTATCCGAGACACTACAGACACACTTAGTCTTGAGTTCGCAGATTTCTCTTTCTCAAATGAGCCAAAGTATGACCAGGAAGAGTGTAAGGAGAGAGATGCAACCTATGCTACTGCTCTTACAGTAAAGGTTAGACTCATCAACAGAGAGACTGGCGAGATCAAGGAGCAGAACGTATTCATGGGAGACTTCCCTCTTATGACAGAGAAGGGAACTTTTATCTACAACGGTGCTGAGAGAGCTATCGTTACACAGCTCGTAAGATCACCAGGACCTTACTTTGATGTGGAAGTAGATAAGTCAAACCAGAATCTTTACTCATCACAGATCATCCCTAACAGAGGAGCATGGCTCGAGTACGAGACAGACTCACAGGGCGTAATCTATGTTAGAGTTGACAGAACAAGAAAGCAGCCTATCACTTCATTCCTCAGAGCGCTCGACATGGTATGCGGAGATGAGTACTCACTCAGCTCTAACGAGGACATTCTCAAGCTCTTTGGAGACGAGGATAGACTTTACAGAACACTCGAGAAGGATAGCACCAAGAACGGTGAGGACGGACTTAAGGACCTCTACAAGAGACTCAGACCTGGAGATCCTCCAACAACTGAGAACGCAAGATCAATGCTTTCGGCACTGCTCTTCGACCCAAGAAGATATGACCTCGCTAAGGTTGGTAGATTCAAATATAACGGCAAGCTCGGTATCGGTAACAGACTTATCGACACAATCGTTGCTGAGGACGTAATTGATCCTAACACTGGAGAGATCCTCGTTGAGAAGGATCAGAAGGTAAGCAGGGAGATGGCTAATGTCATCGAGGATGCTGGTGTTGTATCAGTACTCTGCTACAGCAAGGTTTCTGGAGATGAGAGCATCACAAAGGTTATCGGTAACAACTTCGTTGACCCAAGCAAGTACGTAGACATCGACCTGACACCTTACAAGCTGTCAGAGAAGGTTTTCTACCCAGTACTCATGGACATCATCGAGAAGGCCGGCGGAGACGAGGATCAGCTGAGACTCGGAATCGCAACAAGAAAGAAGGAGCTTTCCCCTAAGAATATCATCATCGAGGATATCATCGCTTCAGTCAGCTACCTCCTGAACCTCGGTCACGGACTCGGCGAGACTGACGATATCGACCACCTCGGTAACAGAAGACTTAAGACAGTAGGAGAGCTGCTGCAGAACCAGTGCAGAATTGGTTTTGCTAGAATGGAGAGAACTATCAGAGAGAGAATGACTACTGAGAACTCAACTCCACAGCAGCTTATCAACATCAGACCTGTAACTGCTGCAGTTAAGGAGTTCTTCGGAAGTTCACAGCTGTCACAGTTCATGGATCAGAACAACCCTCTTGCTGAGCTTACACATAAGAGAAGACTTTCTGCACTCGGACCTGGAGGACTTTCTAGAGAGAGAGCCGGATTCGAGGTTAGAGATGTACACTACTCACACTACGGAAGAATGTGTCCTATCGAGACACCGGAAGGTCCTAACATTGGACTTATCGGTTCCCTCACAACATACGGAATCATCAATGAGTACGGATTCATTGAGACTCCATACCAGGTTGTTGAGAACGGCGCAGTAACAGGTGAGGTTAGATATCTCTCAGCTGCTGAGGAGGATCTGATGATCGTTGCACAGGCTAACGAGCCGCTCGACGAGAACGGATGCTTCATCAACAACAAGGTAGCTGTAAGAGGAGTTCGCGGTGAGATTACAATGGTACCTAAGACAGACGTTCACTACATGGACGTTTCTCCTAAGCAGGTAGTATCAGTAGCGACAGCTATGATTCCGTTCCTCGAGAACGATGACGCGAACCGTGCTCTGATGGGATCAAACATGCAGAGACAGGCAGTTCCTCTTCTCGTAACAGAGGCTCCGTACGTAGGAACAGGTATCGAGTACAAGGCAGCTTGTGACTCAGGTGCTGTAGTTCTTGCTAAGGCAGCTGGTACTGTTGAGTATGTTGATGCTACAACAGTTAAGATCAAGAGAGACGACAACGGCGAGCTTGACACATACAAGATGCTCAAGTTCAAGCGTTCAAACCAGGGTACATGCATCAACCAGAGACCTATCGTTGCTTACGGTGAGCACATCGAGGCTGGCGAGGTTGTAGCTGATGGTCCATCAACAAGCCTTGGAGAGATCTCACTTGGTAAGAACCTCCTCGTTGGATTCATGACATGGGAGGGATACAACTACGAGGATGCTATCATCCTTAACGAGAGACTCCTCATGGACGACGTTCTCACATCACTCCACATCGAGAAGCACGAGTGCGAGGCTAGAGACACTAAGCTCGGACCGGAGGAGATCACAAGAGATATTCCAAACCTCAGCGATTCAGCTCTCAAGGAGCTCGATGAGGAGGGTATCATCAGAGTCGGTGCTGAGGTTAAGTCAACAGACATCCTCGTTGGTAAGCTGACTCCAAAGAGCGAGACAGATCTCACTCCTGAGGCAAGAATGCTCAGAGCTATCTTCGGCGAGAAGTCAAAGGAAGTAAGAGATACATCACTCAGACTCCCACACGGAGAAGAGGGAATTGTTATCGACGTAAGAGTCTTTGACAGAAGCAACAGCACAGAGCTCCCACCAGGAGTTAATAAGATTGTACGTGTATACGTAGCAACAAAGAGAAAGATCAACGTCGGCGATAAGATGGCCGGACGTCACGGTAACAAGGGTGTCATCTCAAGAATCCTTCCTGAGGAGGATATGCCATTCAGAGAAGATGGTGAGTGCCTGCAGGTAATGCTGAACCCTCTGGGAGTTCCTTCACGTATGAACGTTGGACAGGTCCTCGAGGTTCATCTGGGTCTCGCCGCTAAAACAAAGGGATGGTATATCGCTACTCCAGTATTCGACGGCGCAAGAGAGCAGGACGTTGTTGAGCTTCTCGAGGACTGCGGATACTCAAAGACTGGTAAGCTGAGACTCAGAGACGGTAGAACAGGAGAGTACTTTGACAATCCTGTAACTGTTGGATACATGTACATGCTCAAGCTCCACCACCTTGTAGATGATAAGATTCACGCAAGATCAACCGGTCCATACTCACTCGTAACTCAGCAGCCTCTTGGAGGTAAGGCTCAGTTCGGTGGTCAGAGATTCGGAGAGATGGAGGTATGGGCACTCGAGGCTTACGGTGCTGCATACACACTGCAGGAGATCCTGACAGTTAAGTCTGATGATATCATCGGAAGAACAAAGACTTATGAGTCAATCATCAATGGAATTAATATCCCAGAGCCGGGTATTCCTGAGTCATTCAAGGTACTCATCAAGGAGCTCCAGGCACTGGCACTCGATATCAAGACTATGTCAGCTGACGATCAGGAGATCAGAATCAGAGATACTTCAGAGTATGATGGAGCTCTGACTACTGACAGAATGATTAGTGAGAATGACAGAAGACACGATAGAGAGCGTGAGAGAGCAGAGTACGATGCAATCTCAGTAGCAGACGTTGACGTTGAAGACCTGAATATTCTCGGTTCTATCGAAGGAATCGGAATTGATTCAGAGAACTAATATGAAGGGAGGACATAAGAATGGATAACATTAGCAATCAGGACTTAAGAAATATCGAATCCCTTCAGATTAGACTTGCTTCAACAGAGGCAATGCTCGAGTGGTCACACGGTGAGGTAACAAAGCCAGAGACTATCAACTACAGATCCCTGAAGCCAGAGTACGATGGACTCTTCTGTGAGAGAATCTTCGGACCTACAAAGGACTGGGTTTGCGGATGCGGTAAGTACAACAAGATCAGATATAAGGGTCTCGTTTGCCCATACTGTGGAGTTGAGGTAACAAAGGCTAAGGTAAGAAGAGAGAGAATGGGTCACATTCAGCTCGTTTCTCCTGTATCACACATCTGGTACTTCAAGGGAATCCCTTCAAGAATCGGTCTGATCCTTGATATGACTCCTAAGAACCTGGAGAAGATTCTCTACTTCGCTTCTTACGTAGTACTCGATCCAGGTGAGACACCATTCGAGTACAAGCAGGTTCTCGAAGAGGATGAGTACAATCAGGCTCGCGAGATCTACGGCAAGACTTTCGAGGCAGGCATGGGTGCTGAGGCAATCAAGAGACTCCTTCAGGACATCGACGTTGAGGAGATGTCAGTTACACTGAGAGAGCAGCTCAAGTCAGCTTCAGGACAGAAGAAGGCTAGACTCGTTAAGATTCTTGAGGTAGTAGAGGCATTCAGAATCTCAGGTAACAAGCCTGAGTGGATGATCCTGGACGTTATTCCAGTAATTCCACCAGATCTGAGACCAATGGTACAGCTCGATGGAGGAAGATTCGCAACATCTGACCTTAACGACCTGTACAGAAGAGTAATTAACAGAAACAACAGACTTAGAAAGCTTTTCGAGCTCGGCGCTCCTGATATCATTATCAGAAACGAGAAGAGAATGCTGCAGGAGGCTGTTGATGCACTTATTGATAACGGCAGAAGAGGCAGACCTGTTACAGGTGCTGCTGGCAGAAAGCTCAAGTCACTTTCTGACATGCTCAAGGGTAAGCAGGGAAGATTCCGTCAGAACCTGCTCGGAAAGAGAGTTGACTTCTCAGGCCGTTCAGTAATCGTAGTAGGACCAGAGCTGAAGTTCTATCAGTGCGGACTTCCTAAGACAATGGCTCTTGAGCTGTTCAAGCCTTTCATCATGCAGAAGCTTGTTAAGGATGAGATCGCTTACAACACTAAGAAGGCAAGAACTATGGTCGAGAAAGGAGAGCCAGAGGTATGGGATGTTCTCGATTATGTAATCAAGGATCATCCAGTACTGCTGAACCGTGCTCCGACCCTGCACAGACTTGGAATCCAGGCATTCGAGCCTGTACTTGTAGAGGGTAAGGCTATCAAGCTGCACCCACTCGTATGTACAGCGTTCAACGCCGACTTCGACGGAGACCAGATGGCCGTTCACGTACCACTGTCCGTTGAGGCTCAGGCAGAGGCAAGATTCCTTATGCTTTCAGTTAACAACATCCTTGCTCCTAAGGATGGATCACCTATCACAACACCAACACAGGATATGATCCTCGGATCATATTACCTGACACATCCTGGTCTTGTATCAAAGGTAGACGAGAACGGTAAGACTGTTACTGAGATCGACTACTTCTCAGATGAGGAGAAGGCTAAGGATCAGGCAGCAAGAGGCTTCACAAGAGTTCCTGAGGTTGGAGATGGTAAGTGCTTCGCAGATATGGATGAGATGATGATGGCTTATCAGGCTGGCGTTGTTGCAATCCACGCGAAGGTCAAGGTAAGAAAGACTAACGGCGAAGGTGACAAGGGTCAGCTCGTAGAGTCGACCGTAGGTCGTTTTATCTTCAACAGCGGTCTTCCACAGGATATGGGCTTCGTAGACAGAACTGTTGACCCATACTCACTCGAGGTTGACTTCCTCTGCGACAAGAAGGCACTCGGAAGAATCATCGACAAGTGCTTCAAGAAACACGGCAACACAGATACAGTTCTTATGCTCGACTATGTAAAGAGCATGGGTTACCACTACTCAACTGTAGCTGCCATCACAATCTCAATCTCAGACATGGAGATTCCAGAGGAGAAGGGTGCAATCGTTGCTGCTGCTGAGGCAGAGGTTGATAAGTACGAGGCTGCTTACAGACGTGGTCTGATGAGCGACAAGGAGAGATACAACGCAACAATCAAGAAGTGGAAAGAGACAACAGACAAGGTTGCTGACGCTCTGATGGGAACACTCGGCACAATGAACAACCTGTTCATCATGGCGAACTCAGGAGCTAGAGGTAACAGATCTCAGATCAGCCAGGTAGGAGGAATGAGAGGTCTGATGGCCAACGCTACAGGACACACTGTAGAGATTCCTATCAAGGCTAACTTCCGTGAGGGTCTGTCAATTCTGGAGTACTTCATCTCATCAAACGGAGCTCGTAAGGGACTTGCCGATACAGCGCTGAGAACAGCCGACTCAGGATACCTGACAAGAAGACTTGTTGATATTTCACACAGTGTAATCATCAACGAGGACGATTGCGGATCAGATGAGGGCGTAGTAGTAAGCGCATTCATGGACGGTAAGGAAGAGATTGAGAAGCTCCACGAGAGAATCGCTGGACGTTTCGTAACAGAGGACGTTATCCACCCAGAGACAGGTGAGGTAATGGTTGCTGCTGGCGAGTACATCGAGGACGATATGGCCGTTGCAATAGAGAAGGCTGGCGTAACAGAGGTTACTGTAAGATCAGTAATGACATGTAGATGCAAGCAGGGTGTATGTGCTAAGTGCTACGGTAAAAACCTTGCTACAGGCAGACTTGTCCTCCCAGGCGAGGCTGTTGGTATCATCGCTGCTCAGTCAATCGGAGAGCCGGGTACTCAGCTGACAATGAGAACATTCCATACTGGAGGAGTTGCCGGAAGCGATATCACTCAGGGTCTTCCAAGAGTAGAGGAGCTGTTCGAGGCACGTAAGCCTAAGGGTCTTGCAGAAATCTGCGAGGAGGATGGTGAGGTAATCGCTATCGAGCCAAGAGAGGATAACAAGACTGACGTAGTAATCCGTGGCGAGAGCGGCGACCTTACGTACATCATCCCATTCGGTGCTAGAATCAATGTTCAGATCGGACAGAAGATTGAGGCTGGAGATGGAATCACTAAGGGACCTCTTGATCCACATGACATCATGAGACTCAAGGGTGTTGATGGTGTATATGAGTACCTCGTTAAGGAAGTACAGAGAGTATATAAGACACAGGGTGTAGATATTAACGATAAGCACATCGAGGTTATCGTTAGCCAGATGCTCTCAAAGTACAGACTCGAGGAGGCTGGAGATACAACACTTCTTCCAGGCGGACAGTACTCAAAGTTCGAGATTGAGGAAGCAAACGCTGCAGCAATCGCTGCTGGCGGAGAGCCATGTACAGCAGAGAGACAGCTCCTTGGTATCACTAAGGCTGCTCTTGCTACAACATCATTCCTCTCAGCTGCTTCATTCCAGGAGACAACAAGAGTTCTTACAGACGCATCTATCAAGGGTAAGACTGATAGACTCGAGGGTCTCAAGGAGAACGTAATGATCGGTAAGCTCATCCCTGCTGGTACAGGAATGAAGATTTACAGAAACGTTGAAGTTGATTACGGCGACAACGAGTGGCGCATGCAGGACATCAACGAGATCAGTGAGGACGAGACAGAGGCGTCAGCAGGCTTCAACGCAACAGCTGTTGAGGGATACGACGAGCCTCTTGAGACAGAGGTAGAGAGCGATGTTCTCGATGAAATCATCGATCTGCTCGATGCTTCAGCTGATATTGACGCTGCTTCAGAAGATGAGGTAGACGCTGAATAATATGCTCGCACTAAATGTGATAAAGCCTGAATTATAGGCAAATAGTATATTGACAAGCAAAGCTTGCGAATGCTAAAATTTATTAGTTCGAGACGAACCGCAGACTGGACTAGTTCCAGCCTGCGGGTTTGCTTGATAAAAAATATCGTAAGAAAGGAGAAACAAATGCCTACAATTAACCAGTTAGTTCGTCAGGGTAGAACAAGCACTGTAAAGAAGTCAACTGCACCTGCACTCGGTAAGAACATGAACTCACTCAGAAAGACTCTTACTGATGTAAACTCACCTCAGAAGAGAGGCGTATGCGTAGCAGTTAAGACTGTAACACCTAAGAAGCCTAACTCAGCTCTTAGAAAGGTTGCAAGAGTACGTCTGACAAACGGTATGGAAGTTACAGCTTACATTCCTGGTATCGGCCACAACCTTCAGGAGCACTCAGTTGTTCTTGTAAGAGGTGGAAGAGTTAAGGACCTCCCTGGTGTAAGATATCACATCATCAGAGGAACACTCGATGCTGCAGGAGTTGCAAACCGTAGCCAGGGCCGTTCAAAGTACGGTGCTAAGAGACCTAAGAAGAAGTAAGGACAACCTTACCGCTACACGCTAACGCGTGACGAAAAAGAAGTTAATTTTATCGGTTAAAAATGGCATCTCTTTTAGATATAAAAGAGGCGCCGCGGGAACAGTGTCGGGAGTAAGTCTGCCTCGTAACGACAGGCCGAAGAAATTCACGACAATGTTAACGAGTACCGACTGTTATTCAAGGAGGGAAGAGAAGTGCCTAGAAAAGGTAATGTACCAAAGAGAGAAGTACTTCCAGATCCAGTATACGGTAGCGTAGTCCTTGCTAAGCTTATCAACAGCATCATGCTCGACGGAAAGAAGGGCACAGCACAGAAGATTGTGTACGATGCATTCGATAAGATCCAGGAGACTACTGGAGAGGATCCAATGGAAGTATTCGAGAAGGCAATGAACAACATCATGCCTGTATTAGAAGTAAAAGCAAGAAGAATCGGTGGAGCTAACTATCAGGTTCCTATCGAGGTTAGACCTGAGAGAAGACAGACTCTCGCTATCAGATGGCTCACAAAGTACACAAGAGCTAGAGGCGAGAGAACAATGGCCGAGAGACTTGCTAAGGAGCTCATGGATGCTGCTAACAACACTGGTGCGTCTGTAAAGAAGAAGGAAGACACACACAAGATGGCTGAGGCAAACAAGGCATTCGCACACTTCAGATTCTAATTTCGCTCGAATTATTTCAATGCAGAAGAGAATCGTTAAAGTGATTGCGAAGAAAGGATAAATCAGCATGGCAAAAAGAGCTTTTTCACTCGAAAAAACAAGAAATATCGGTATCATGGCGCACATCGATGCGGGTAAGACCACTACTACTGAGAGAATCCTGTTCTACACAGGAAGAACTCACAAGATTGGTGAGACTCACGAGGGTGCTGCTACAATGGACTGGATGGAGCAGGAGCAGGAGCGTGGTATCACAATCACATCTGCTGCTACAACAGCCCAGTGGAAGGATACAAGAATCAACATCATCGACACACCGGGCCACGTAGACTTTACTGTTGAGGTAGAGAGATCACTGCGTGTACTTGACGGTGCTGTAATGGTACTCTGCGCAAAGGGCGGAGTTGAGCCACAGTCAGAGACAGTATGGAGACAGGCTGAGAAGTATAAGGTTCCAAGAATGATCTTCGTTAACAAGATGGATATCCTTGGTGCTAACTTCTTCCGTGTTGTTGACATGATTCACGACAGACTGAAGGCTAACGCTGTACCTGTACAGCTCCCAATCGGAGCTGAGAATGAGTTCGTTGGAATCATCGACCTCGTTAAGATGAAGGCTGAGATCTACAAGGATGACCTCGGTAAGGAGATTGAGGAGACAGATATTCCAGAGAACATGGCTGAGACTGCAGCAGCTTGGAGAGACAAGCTTGTTGAGTCTGTAGCAGAGTGCGACGAGGAACTCATGATGAAGTACCTCGATGGCGAGGAACTCACAACAGAGGAAATCGTATCAACAATCAGAAAGCAGACAATCAAGGGCGAGATGTACCCAGTATTCTGCGGTTCCGCTTACAAGAACAAGGGCGTACAGCTCATGCTTGACGGAGTTGTAGACTACATGCCATCACCTCTTGACATCCCAGCTATCCAGGGTATCAACCCAGATACAGAGGAGCAGGATGAGAGAAAGGCAAGCGATAAGGAACCATTCTCAGCTCTTGCATTCAAGATCATGGCTGACCCATATGTAGGAAAGCTTGCTTTCTTCAGAGTATACTCAGGAACACTGAACTCAGGTTCATATGTTCTTAACGCTACAAAGGGCAAGAAGGAGAGAATCGGAAGAATCCTCCAGATGCACGCTAACCACAGAGACGAGATTGATCAGGTATTCTCAGGAGATATCGCTGCTGCTGTAGGTCTCAAGCAGACTACAACAGGAGATACACTCTGCGATGAGGATCACCCAATCATCCTCGAGTCAATGGAGTTCCCAGAGCCAGTTATCGAAATCGCTATCGAGCCTAAGACTAAGATTGGTCAGGAGAAGATGGGTATGGCACTCGCTAAGCTCGCTGAGGAGGACCCAACATTCAGAACATACACAAACCCTGAGACAGGTCAGACAATCATCGCTGGTATGGGTGAGCTTCACCTCGAGATTATTGTTGACAGACTTCTCAGAGAGTTCAAGGTTGAGGCTAACGTAGGTAAGCCACAGGTTTCTTACAAGGAGACAATTACTGCCGAGGTCGACGAGGACTACAAGCACAAGAAGCAGTCCGGTGGATCAGGTCAGTATGGACATGTCAAGTTCAGACTCTACCCAAGAGAGGCTGGTTCAGGAACAGAGTTCAAGAACGCAATCGTTGGTGGTGCTATTCCTAAGGAGTACATCCCTAAGATTGAGGAGGGTATGAACGAGGCAATGCAGTCTGGTCCAGTTGCTGGTTACCAGGTTGTAGACGTTGGTATCGAGCTCTATGACGGATCATACCACGAGGTAGACTCATCAGAGATGGCATTCAAGATTGCAGCTTCAATGGGATTCAAGGAAGCTTGCAAGAAGGCAAAGCCAGTACTCCTCGAGCCTATCTTCAAGGTAGAGGTTACAGTTCCTGAGAACTACATGGGAGATATCATCGGAGACATCAGCTCAAGAAGAGGAAGAATCGAGGGTTCTGACATCAACAACGGAGCTGCTGTTGTAAGAGGATTCGTTCCACTGTCAGAGATGTTCGGATACGCAACAGATCTGCGTTCAAGAACACAGGGTCGTGGTGTATACGTAATGCAGTTCGACCACTTCGACAAGCTCCCAGAGAGCCTGACAGAGAAGATCGCAAAATAAGTAAGATAAATCAATTATAAGTTTAATCATTTAGGAGGAAACAAATGGCTAAGCAGAAGTATGAGAGAACCAAGCCACATATTAACATTGGTACAATCGGACACGTTGACCATGGTAAGACAACTCTGACAGCTGCAATCACAAGCGTACTTCACGCAAAGTACGGTCT
>JAQXQE010000005.1 GCA_029101005.1 Bacillota bacterium
GAATTTATCGAATACCAAGACAATGAATATGGCGTTGGTGTCATTGGAAAAGTGGTAAATGTAACAGCAGACGAAAAAGTAATGGTTGATGGCAAGCTCGATATGTCTTTAGTCAATGCCATTGCATTCGACCCATATACATATGGCTACTATCTGGTAAACAAAAGAGTGGGCGAAGCCTTCAAAGACGGTTTGCAACTCAAATAACAGTTTTCTAAAAAAATAGAGTTCTCTCGAAAAAAGAGAACTCTATTTTTCATAAGCAAATTCAAATTTGATGCACTGCATCAAATGAAAAGAAACACCCTTTGTCCGTTAGACAAAGGGTGTTTCTTTTCTGGTTGCGGGGGCAGGACTTGAACCTACGACCTCCGGGTTATGAGCCCGACGAGCTACCAACTGCTCTACCCCGCGATATTAAGTGTTATGGTGCCGGAAACCGGGGTCGAACCGGTACGATCTGTTAGGATCGGCGGATTTTAAGTCCGCTGCGTCTGCCAATTCCGCCATTCCGGCTTAGAATAAAAATGGCTCCGAGGGTGGGGCTCGAACCCACAACCTACCGGTTAACAGCCGGTTGCTCTGCCATTGAGCTACCTCGGAATAATCGCCCCTCATTTTCGCGACTTCTATAGTTTACTCAATTTGGGTGTGTTTGTCAACAGTTTATTTCAAGAAATTTCAAAATTATTTTTTGAGTTTCTGAAGTGCCAAATCTACGCTCTTATATTATAATAGAATTGCTTTTTGTAACAAGGAGGTAATTTATGATAGACAACGGAATGATTTACTTCGCAAGAAAGGGTAGTGAAACTGGTCTTGGAGATAAGATCTGTCTCTATCCTTCAATGGCGAACAGACACGGATTCATCTGCGGTGCAACTGGTACAGGTAAGACTGTAACACTTAAGGTGCTTGCAGAGAGTTTCTCGAATATGGGAGTTCCAGTATTCGTATCTGATGTCAAAGGCGATGTCGCTGGTCTGTCAAAGTCAGGTGCCGACAGCGAGAAGATGCAGGAGAGAATCCAACGCTTCGAGATTGCCGACAGCTTCAGCTATAAGAACTTCCCTGTTACTATCTATGATGTTTTTGCTGAGAAAGGAATTCCACTCAGAACTACAGTCAGCGAGATGGGACCACAGCTCCTGTCAACAGTACTCGAGCTGACAGACACACAGTCAGCTGTTCTGAGCGTTGTATTCAAGATTGCTGATGACCAGCAGATGCTTCTCTACGATACAAAGGACATTAAGGCGATGCTCCAGTACGTAGCAGATCATTCTTCCGAATTCGAGATGGAATACGGCCGCATTGCGACACAGTCTGTAACTGCCATCATCAGAGCTATCGTTGCACTCGAGTCAGAGGGCGGCGACAAGTTCTTCGGTGAGCCTGCAATCAATATCAACGATTTCTTCTCACTCAATATGGACGGTCAGGGAATGATTAACATTCTCGATGCCGAGTCGCTCATCAACTCACCAAGACTCTACTCGACATTCATGCTCTACCTTCTGTCAGAGCTCTTCGAGGTGCTTCCTGAGGTGGGAGATCTTGAGAAGCCAAAGATGGTATTCTTCTTCGATGAGGCACATCTTCTCTTCAACAATGCGTCAAAGGCGTTATTAGATAAAATCGAGCAGGTTGTCAAGCTCATCCGTTCTAAGGGAGTTTCGATCTTCTTCGTTACTCAGAATCCTGCGGACATTCCAGACGGCGTAATGGCACAGCTCGGTAACAAGATTGAGCACGCACTTAGAGCGTACACACCTGCGGATCAGAAAGCGTTACGCGCAGCGGCAGCTGCTTTTCGCGAGAACCCTGAGTTCGACACTGTCGAGCTCCTGCAGAACCTCGGAACTGGAGAGGCTATCGTATCCGTTCTTGATGAGAAGGGTATTCCAACAATCGCTGAGCACGCATACATCCTGCCACCACAGAGCCTGATGGCTGCAATCTCAGATGCTGAGAGAGATGCTCTCGTTAAGGGCTCACTGCTTTATCACAAGTACGGACAGATGATAGACTCCGACTCCGCTTATGAGTTCATGCAGAGACTCAAGGCGCAGGAGGACAAGGAGGCTGAGAAGGTTGAGGCGCTCAAGGAAGAGGAGAAGCTCGCTGCCAAGAAGGAGAAGGAGCGTGCGAAGTCAACTGAGCGAATCATGAAGAACACTTCGGGTCAGATTGGACGTGAAGTTGGTCGCGTTGTCGGCCAGGCGGTTCTCGGCAAGAAGGGCAGAACTCTCGGTGGCCAGATCGGCGCTGAGATCGGCCGTAATCTCATGGGAACAATACTTAAGAAATAAAGTCTTGGGGGATTAATATATAGATGGCAGACGATAAGAACAGAATTATAACTAAAGAGAAACTTGTCTTCGGTCTCGGTCAGGCTGGCAAGATGGCATATAAGACAGGTAAAGTCGCAGTCAAGGTTGGTGTTTCCGCGGGTAAAACCGCTTACAGCGGTGCTAAGTATGCGGGAAGTACTATCCACAAGAAGGCTGAGGAGATTAAGGAGAAGCGCCTTGAGCGCGAGGAACTCGAGCGCAGCCTCGAGGAGCAGATTGACCAGCTAGATATGCCAGCAGAAGAGCCAATTGAAGAACCAGAAGCAGAAGAAACTGAAGTCGAGGAAGAGGTAGCAGAGGAACCTGTTGCTGAAGCGGAATCTGAGGTTGAGGAACCTGCTGAGGAGACTCCAGATGAGGCTACTCCAGATGATACTACTGAAGAGACTCCAGCGGAGAGCAATACAAAGAAGAGAAACAAGAAACTTCTCATCATTCCTGCAGTGATTGGTGCGCTCGTGCTTGCTGCGGCTGGTATCTACGCTTCAACTGCGAAGTATGACTGCTTCGCTAAGGATGTCGTAGTCAACGGAATCGAAGTTGGCGAGATGAACGCTGAGCAGGCGACAGAGGCGATGAACAAGAACCTCAACGACAGCCTCGTAAGCAAAGACGGAGACGACGCGAAGAAGATACATACGTCTTTTATCTACGAGAACGAGGGTGGAATGGAGAGACTTATAAGACTCTCTAACATCGATCCAAGAGAGAAGCCTGAGTATAAGCTCAAACTGAACGCAGTTGAGGGCTTCGAGCTGACAGCGACAGAGCTCAAGAAGGCTTATCCACTAGGAGAGAAGGATGTTCAGACTAAGAATGCGCGCATTGACTACATTAAGATGGAGATTGTTGATGCGGTTCAGGGAACTAATATAGACTATATGTTGCTCGCTGAGGACATTGCCGAGCAGAGATGCAAGCAGCCAACTGTGAACGAGTTTGCTTTTGCTAAGGATGACTATATTGAGGTACCGGCTATTGTGGCTGAGGATCTTGCGGATGAGCTTCAGTTCGCGAAGGATGAACTTTCGAAGGGTATGGACATTGTCAAGATTGACGGTAGCAAGGTTCACATCGGACCTGCAGCTCTCGCTAAGATTAAGCTCTATAATGGCGGCAACATTGAGTACAGCAAGGAGGGTGCAGTTGAGGTAGCTCGTGCACTGTCCAAGGACTATAAGGCTGAGATGGTGACTGTGCAGACACAGGAGGGCAAGAAGACTCTCTACAACTATGCAATCACAGGTGCTATTGATGCAGAGAAGACTGCAGATTCAATCGTAGATGCGGCTGAGAATGGCGGAGTTGGTAAGATATTTGCTGATAAGAACCTGACTGCTGAACTTGATGACCACGTTGAGGTCAGCCTGAACAGCCAGACTGTATACCTTGTTCAGAATGGACAGGTTACAATGAAGACACCTGTTGTTACAGGCACTGCTGGACACAGGACACCGCCGGGAATCTTCAAGCTCGCGTGGAAGGCTAGCCCTTCAGTGCTCTGCGGCAAGAATGATGACGGAACTGAGTATGAGAATCCAGTAAATTTCTGGATGCCGTTCAACGGTGGAATAGGACTTCACGATGCACCTTGGAGAGGTAGCTTCGGTGGTTCAATCTACGTATATAACGGATCGCACGGTTGCGTTAATATGCCATATAACGCAGCTCGCACAGTCTACAACTGGATTCAGTCTGGAGATATCATTGTAGTATATTAAGATTTGCAAAGCCCCGGTGATATCGCTGGGGCTTGTTATATAGAGGTGTTATCAATGGATATTAGAATGAACTACATTGAGAAGGGTGAGGGAAAGCCTCTCATTATGATTCACGGCAACGAGGACGTATGTCAGTACTTCGAGAAGCAACTGGACTATTTCGCTGAACGCGGATATCACTGCATTGCGCCTGATTCACGTGCTCACGGCAAGACTCCTCGTGGCATCAAGCCGCTGACTATCAGACAGATGGCACAGGACGTGGTCGACTTCATGGATGAACAGGGAATCGACAAAGCGGATTTCATCGGCTTCTCTGATGGAGGCAATATTATGCTTGTTATGGCACTTGCTCATCCTGAGAGAATTAACAAGATGGTAGTCTACGGTGCAAATCTCTTCCTCGAGGGTATTGAGCCAGAGACTGTTGATTGGATAATGGCTGAGTACAATGAAGCCCTCGCTAAGGCTGACTCTATTCCATCGGCCAAGCTCAAGATGGAACTCCTCAGGCTCATGGTCAACGACCCTAACATTGATCCAGAAGAACTCACAGAAATCAAGCTTCCGACACTGGTGCTTGCAGGAACAGAAGACCTCATCCTCAAGGAGCACACAGAATTCATCGCTTCAAAGATTGAAGGCGCAGAACTTGCCTTCGTAAGAGGAACACACTTCTGCGCAAGTGAGAATCCAGAAGAGTTCAACACAGTTGTATATGAGTTTCTAAAGAACTAAAAAAAGACCTTTGCGTTCAGCAGAGGTCTTTGTCATTATTTACATCAAATATCGGTTATGCGAGCAGTTCGTTCATCGCTCTGATTGCTGTATCAATCTCTTCGTCTGTTGTCCAGTAGCCTACGGAGAATCTTACTGTTCCAGTAGGGAAGGTCTCGAGTGTCTTGTGTGCGCTTGGTGCGCAGTGGAGGCCGACTCTTGTCATGATGCCGTACTCACAGTCGAGTGCGAAAGCAATCTCTGCAGGATCCTTCTCTGTAGTCATAACTGAGATAACTCCAGTTCTTTCAACGAGGTCGTGCTTGCCAGCAATAACCAGCTTGCCTTCGTCTTCGAGCTTCTGCATAGCCTCGAGAAGGCGAGCCGTGAGCTCCATCTCACGAGCGTGGATATTATCCATACCAGTCTCCTCGATCCACTTGAGTCCAGCGTGGAGACCAACGATGCCAGGGAGGTTCATAGTACCCGACTCGAAACGGTCAGGCATGAACTCAGGGATCTCCTCAGTGTGGCTGAGACTTCCAGTTCCGCCAGAGATGATAGGGTCGATGAGACCAATCATATCCTCCTTAAGAATAAAACCACCGATGCCCTGTGGTCCGAGCAGTGCCTTGTGTCCTGTGAAGCAGAGTGCGTCGATATTCATCTCCTTCATGCTGATAGGAAGTACACCCGCAGTCTGAGCTGAGTCAACGATGAACTTCAGTCCGTGCTCCTTAGCGAAAGCACCAACCTCTTTGAGAGGGAGGATAGTACCAGACACATTGCTGGCATTAGTCATAACGATAGCCTTAGTGTTAGGCTTTAGGCAATTCTCCAGATCCTCGAGAATGAGAGTACCGTCCTTACGGCAGGCGCATCTCGAGAACTCAAGGCCTTTCTTCTCAAGCTGACCGAGAGGTCGCATAACTGCGTTGTGTTCAACAGCTGAAGTAATCACATGATCGCCTGGCTGCAGGAAGCCCTTCAGCACGAAGTTGAGGCTCTCTGTGATGTTCTTGGTAAAAATAACGTTCTTGCAGTCCTCAGCTTCGAACATATCGCAGAGCATCTGTCTTGTTTCGAAAACTATGCTCTCTAAGTTGTAAGCTGTCTCGTAGGTTCCACGGTTGATGTTGCTTCCTATGCTTGTCATATATTCATATACCGCATCCGAAACCTGCTTAGGCTTAGGGAAGGTAGTAGCTGCATTATCGAGATAAATCTTATTCATTATTTCCTCCTTAGTAGAACACTACGCCATATTGTACCATTTATAGAGTGAATCTCAAGTGAAGTTGGTATTTATATAGGATTTTTCAATATGAAATAAGGGATCTTGAAGCTTTTTCATTTGATTGTGATGAAAATGTGATGATATAGTCTTACAGGATGTTAGAGGGGCGTTTTAATGGGGAAACTTCCTCTAAGCTATTGTAACAAATGTATAGAAAAGAGGTTTATGAAATGACAGCAAAAAAAGACAAGCTGACTATTATCATCGCTGGTCTCGTTATCGGTGTGATCGCAGCAGCACTCGTTTACTTTGGTAACCCTAAGAACATGGGATTCTGTATTGCTTGCTTCCTTCGTGATACTTCCGGAGCTCTCGGACTTCACAAGGCACCTCCAGTACAGTACATTCGTCCAGAGATTATCGGAATCGTACTCGGATCACTCGCTATGGCACTCGGTAAGAAGGAGTTCCAGGCTAAGGGTGGAAGCGCACCAATGACAAGATTCGTTCTTGCATTCTGCGCAATGGTAGGATGTCTGATGTTCCTCGGATGCCCATTCAGAATGATTCTCAGAATCGCTGGTGGTGACCTGAATGCTATCATCGGACTCGTTGGATTCATCTGTGGTATTCTCGTTGGTGTTCTCTTCCTCAAGAAGGGATTCACACTCAAGAGAACTTACAAGCTTCCTACAGCTGAGGGATTCGTTCTCCCAGTAATGGAAGTAGGTATCTTTGCACTTCTCATCGCTGCTCCTGCATTCATTATGTTCACAGAGCCTGAGGTAGGTCCTGGAGCAATGCACGCAAGCGTATGGCTCTCACTCGGTGCTGGTCTCGTTGTTGGAGCACTCGCTCAGAGAACAAGACTTTGCATGGTAGGTGGTATTCGTGATACAGTACTCTTCAAGGAGACAAGACTGCTCCTCGGATTCATCGCAATTCTCGTTGCGGCACTTATCACTAACCTTATCCTCGGATCAGTAACAGGAACACCTTACTTCGTTCTTGGATTCGACGCACAGCCTGTAGCTTACAATGATGGTCTTTGGAACTTCCTCGGACTCTTCCTTGTTGGATTCGCATGCTGCCTTCTCGGAGGATGCCCACTCAGACAGCTCGTTCTGTCAGGTGAGGGTAACACAGATTCAGCTGTTGTAGTTATCGGACTTATGGTTGGAGCTGCATTCTGTCACAACTTCGGACTCGCTTCAAGCGGAGAGGGCCCTACACCTTATGGTAAGATTGCAGTTATCCTTTGTATTATCGTTGTTGCTATTATCGGATGTGCTAACACATTCCGTAAGGCTGAGTAATCAGGAGGTATTATCATGATCGACGCTAGAGGATTATCATGCCCACAGCCAGTACTTATGGTAGCTGAGGCTCTCAAGAGCGGTGAGGCAGAGTACAAGGTTCTTGTAGACGGCAACACTCCAAAGGAGAACGTTACACGTTACGCAGAGAGCAAGGGTTATTCAGTTGCTTGCGAGGAGAAGGACGGAGAGTTCACACTCACACTCAGCAAGTAGGAGATAACTTGAATATGACATTTATTGCAACATTCTATTCGCACTTCGGCGCAATCAGATATCAGAGATTGTGCCAATCCAAAGGTTATAAGGCACAGACTATGCCTGTACCTCGCAATCTGTCCAGCAGCTGTGGAACCTGTGTCAAGTACGAGGCTCCAGAGATGCTCGAAGATCCAACGCATGATGAGATTGAGCAGATTGTGCTTTGCAAAGAAGATGGATATGAATGCCTGTTCCGTGCAGAGAACAGTTAGATGATCACAAGCAGAAGCGACCTTAGGGTCGCTTTTGTTGTTTTGTTGAAGAATTTGGCGAAATATTGAACGATTTGGCGAAATAAGGTACAATTGTTCGAGAAATACTGAACGAAATAGTCCGATATTCGGCAGTATGGAGGTATGTATGAAGAAGAACAACAGAATCGGAGCACTAGTTGACGAACTCACTAACAATCCGTGCAGATTATACGATTCTAAGCATTTCTGTGAGAAATTCGGTATAGCCAAGTCCAGTCTCAGCGAGGATATCAAGCTCGTCAACGAGGTTTTTGTGGAGAACGGCACTGGCCATATCGAGAGCAGTTCTGGAGTTGGTGGTGGCATTAGATATGTGCCGGGAATCTCAGAAGAGGGAATCCGCAAGCTTCAGGACAAACTTATCGACAAGCTGGAAGACCCATCGAGGCTGCTAGGTGGTGGTTTTCTCTACACATCAGATCTGATGTATGACGGCAAACTTGTGGATGGTATGGCGAGGGTATTCTGCCAGAAGTTCCACTCACTTGGAGCAGATTATGTGGTGACTGTTGAGACAAAGGGAATTCCGCTCGCGGCAAGAACAGCGACTCTTCTCAATCTTCCACTTGTAATCATCAGAAGGGAGTCTATGTATTCTGAGGGATCAACTGTCAGCATCAACTACTTCTCTGGTTCATCAGACAGAATCCAGAAGATGTCGATTGCTAAGAGGGCTGTAAGCCAGGGGGCAAAGGCTATCGTAATTGATGACTTTATGAGAGGCGGCGGAAGCCTTAAGGGTGTTGTCGAGATTCTCGGGGAGTTCGATATTGAGGTACTTGCTAGCGGAATTGCGATTGTATCAAGTGAGCCGGCTAAGAAGAGAGTTCAGAATTATACTCCAATCATCTACATCGATGAGATAGATGAGGAGAACAGAAGGATTGCTGCGAGAAGCAATGAGACTCTGTAAGCCTTCTGCCAACTTGAATTGAGCGAAGGCTTGGAATATAATTATTGGGATATAAAGTAGATATGGAGAATTAGATGAAAGACTTCACAGAATATAGAAGAATACACTGTCTCGGTATTGGCGGAATTGGTCTGTCAGCAATTGCCGAGATTCTGGCTGATAACGGCCACGTAGTAAGCGGAAGCGACATCAAGGCTTCACCTGTTACTAAGAATCTTGAGGAGAAGGGCATCAAGGTCTACTACGAGCACAATGCTGCTAATGTAGAGGGCGTTGACGCTATCGTGTACTCGGCTGCTGTCTCATCAGAGAACCCTGAGGTTGTAAGAGCTAACGAGCTCGGAATTCCAATGTTTTCAAGAGCTGAGGTTCTTGGAATCCTCATGGATCGTTACAAGAACAGCATCGCTATCTGTGGTACACACGGTAAGACTACTGTTACTTCGATGACATCTCTCATCCTGCGTAACGCTCAGTACAAGCCAACTATTCTCGTTGGTGGTAATCTACCTGAGATCAACGGTAACGTTGAGATTGGAGCAGATAAGGAGTACTTCGTTACTGAGGCGTGTGAGTATATGGACAGCTTCCTTGAGCTCAAGCCAAGCATTGGAGTAATTCTCAACATCGATTCTGACCATCTTGACTACTTCAAGGATATGGATCACATCGTAAGATCATTCAAAACATTCGTTGATGGAATCAGACCTGATGGAGTCATCGTTGCTTTCGGTGACAATCCATTCGTTAAGGAGGTTCTGAAGGATCACAAGAACAAGCTGACATACGGATATAGTGAGAACAACGACTTCTACGCTGAGAACATCGTATTCGATGATAAGGGATTCCCTGAGTATGACATCTGTCACAACGGCAATGTGATTACTCATGTGCATCTCGCAGTTCCAGGTGAGCACAATGTTCTTAACTCAATGGCTGCATTCGTAACTGCATCATTCCTCAAGGTTCCTGCAGATGTTATCGTATCAACACTGAAGGACTTCGGAGGCACACACAGAAGATTCGACTTCACTGGTGTGACTGATGAGGGCGTGATGGTAATCGACGATTACGCACACCACCCAACAGAGATCAGAGCTACGCTCTCTGCGGCAAAGAACGTTAAACACAATAAGCTCTGGCTTATTTTCCAGCCACACACATACACAAGAACTAAGGCTCTCTTCGACGAATTCGTTGATTGCTTCGGAGATACTGATGCGCTGATTCTCACAGATATCTATGCTGCTAGAGAGCAGGACATCTACAATGTAAGTTCATATAAGCTGTGGAAGGCTATGAAGGAGAAGTATCCTGAGAGAGAGATCTACTATGTTCAGGATTTCGAGGATATCGTCAAGTACATCAAGTCACATGCATCCAAGGATGATATCGCTATGACAATGGGTGCTGGCGATGTATATAAGATTGGTGAGATGCTCGTTAAGTAGGGGGATATATGACAGTTCAGGAATATAGAGATAAGGAGCAGGCTAGACTTGCTGCTAATAAGAAGAGAATGGAGGAGGACGGAGTAATCTTCGTTGATATTTATTCTGCATACATCGATGAGGAGGTTGTAATCGAGGCTGGCGCTGTTATCGCTAACAATGTAACTCTTCAGGGTTCAACTGTTATCAGAGCGGGCGCGCGCATCGGACAGTCTTCTGTAATCAGAAATTCAGAGATTGGAGAGGGCACATCTGTTGAGGCTTCATATATCTACGACAGCAAGGTTGGAAGCGATACAACAGTAGGACCTTTCGCATATATCAGACCGGGCAGTGTCGTAGGCAATGAGTGTAAGGTTGGCGATTTCGTCGAGCTCAAGAATGCGACAATCGGCAACGGAAGCAAGTCCTCACATCTTGCGTACATCGGTGACGCAGATGTTGGAGAGAACTGTAATATCGGCTGCGGAGTAGTTTTCGTTAACTACGATGGTGCTAAGAAGTACAGATCTAAGCTTGGCAATGATGTTTTTGTTGGATGCAATTCCAACCTTGTATCACCAGTTGAGATCGGCGACGGTGCATATGTTGCTGCAGCAACAACCGTTACAGAGAGCGTTCCAGGAGACGCGCTCTGCATCGGTAGAGTAAGACAGACAGTTAAAGAGCACTGGGTAAAAGCTCGTAGAATATTAAAGAAGGATCAGTAGGAGGAATTCACAATGGGCAATGAAGCTTTAGCAAACATCAAGCTTTTCACTTGCAACGCACACCCTGAGCTTGCGCAGGAGATCGCAGAGAGACTTGGTGTAGAGCTGGGAGATGCAACTGTTAAGCAGTTCAGCGACGGAGAGATCAGTGTAAGCATCTGGGAGTCAGTAAGAGGCAAGGATGTATTCATCGTACAGCCAACATGCAATCCTGTTAATGACAATCTTATGGAGCTCCTGATCATGACAGATGCTGTAAGAAGAGCATCAGCAAAGAGTGTAACAGCAGTAATCCCTTACTATGGATATGCTCGTCAGGACAGAAAGGCAAAGGCAAGAGATCCAATCACATCAAAGCTCGTAGCTAATATGCTTGTTGGATCAGGCATCGATAGAGTAGTTACAATGGATCTTCACGCTAACCAGATTCAGGGTTACTTTGACATTCCAGTAGATCACATGGTTGGTCAGCCACTTCTCGTAGATTACTTCAAGAACAAGGGCCTTGAGGATCTTGTTGTAGTTTCACCAGACCACGGAAGTGTAACAAGAGCTCGTAACATGGCTAAGCCACTCAACGCTCCTATCGCTATCATCGATAAGAGAAGACCTGAGCCTAACAAGAGCGAGATTATGAACATCATCGGAGATATCAAGGGCAAGAACTGCATCATCGTTGACGATATGATCGATACAGCTGGTACTATCTGCAACGCTGCTCAGGCACTTATGGACCTTGGCGCTAAGAGCGTATATGCAGGTGCTACACATGCTGTACTCTCAGGCCCTGCTATCGAGAGAATCGCAGCTTCACCAATCAAGGAGATGGTACTTCTCAACACAATGCCAATCCCTGAGGAGAAGAAGCTCGATAAGATTACAGTACTCTCCGTAGGAGAGGTTTTCGCTGAGACTATTCTGAGAATCGCTACTAACAAGCCAGTTAGTGATCTCTTCGAGAGATAAGAGAGAGTCGGAATATGTACTTAATTGCAGGACTCGGCAATCCCGGTAAGGAATACGAGAACACAAGACATAATATGGGCTTCAAGGCTATCGATGCGCTTGCATCTGAGCACGGCATTGAGATCAAGAGAAGCAAGTTCAGAGGTTTATATGGACAGGGCTTCATAGGTGGAGAGAAAGTGATTCTCCTCAAGCCTCAGACATATATGAATCTCAGCGGTGGCTCAGTAAGAGAGGCTGCTATGTATTTCGATATTCCAAGGGAGAACCTTATTGTCATCTATGATGACATTGACATTCCTATTAGATCTATAAGAATACGCAAGGCGGGAGGTCCTGGCACTCACAACGGAATGAAGTCTGTTGTGAAGGAACTTGGTATCAAGGATTTCCCGAGAATTAGAATCGGTGTTGGAAGTAATGAGGGCGGTGACATCGTCAAGCATGTCATCGGTAAAGTTTCATCCAAGGAGCAGGAGCTTCTTGATGAGGCGGCTAAGGCAGCTGCAGCAGCTGTTGAGGACATCATTCGCCTTGGCATCGACAATGCTATGAACAAGCATAATGTAACATATGATAAGTAATTACACAGGTATCAGCGGCAGCAGAGTAGCGTACTTTGCTGCTGCTGAACTCAGGCAACAGCATAAACTTCTGATAGTGGTCTCAGGCGGGCGCGTAGCAGAGCGTCTCAAGGAGGACCTCGCTTTTTTTGCTCCAAAAGCAAGAATAGAAGTTATGCCGGAGGACAGTGAGAGATTCCTCTACGAGGCTAAGGACAGACAGACCCTTATCAACAGAATAAGAGGAATGCAGGCTCTGCTCGATGAGAGCGACGAGGATATTGCTGTTATCGCACCTGTCAGTGCGGTATTGAGACCTGTTGTCAAAGCAGAAAGGTTCAAGTCGAGCATTCTGAAGCTTGAGCTCGGACAGGTTGTAGATACTGTTGAGCTTAAGAATATGCTCGTCAATGCGGGATATGAGAATGTCGCTGTTACAGATTCTGTAGGCGAGTTCACAAGCAGGGGTGGAATCATTGATGTCTTCACACCTTCATATCCTAATCCTCTCAGAATCGAGTTCTTCGGTGATGAGGTGGATTCTATCAGACAGTACGACAAGGATTCTCAGCGTTCGCTGAGCAACGAGATGTCGGCTGTTATTGCGCCTGCTGCTGAGTTCATTCCAAGTGAGGAGGAACTCCAGCATATGCTCAAGAAGTCAAAGGCAGAGACTGCCGTTAAGGAGAAACTTGCTGAGTGTACAGATGTACAGATCTTCGCAGACTATCTTGAGTACTTTGATGTAGAGACTACAATGCTCTGGGATGCGATGAGCAATGGCAAGATTATTGTTGCCGATCCTACCAGGGTTATGGAAGAGATTCCTGACTTCAGAAATGAGAAGGATTTCTTCAAGATATATGAGAGGGATACCGATGTGTATACACCTTTCGCAGAGCAGATCAAAGGTTGCTCGAAGCTGGACCACATCGTCAATGTAAAGAGCAGACAGATGGCTGCTTTTAACGGGCAGATGGAGCTCCTCTTAAACGAGGTAAGAAGTTTCATTCGCTCGGGATATGAGGTGCGAATTGTAAGTTCCTCGGACGAGAGGGGGCAGAGGGTTCGCGAGTATTTCGAGCTCGCCGACCAGATAAGCGGAGTGGCTTATCTTACTGGAAGCCTGAGCGCGGGCTTCAGCCTCGACGACCAGAAGTTGTGCTGGATATCTGAGAGCGATATTTTCCCTAAGAGCAAGAAGAAGCCTCTTAAGAAGAAGAAACGTGAGAACAGCATAGACTTCTCCGACCTTCACGTAGGTGATTATGTCGTTCACGAGGCTCACGGTATCGGTAAATTCATGGGCATCAAGCCTATGACTGCTGATGGAATTACTAAGGACTATCTTGTTATCAAGTATTCCGGTTCGGATGTGCTCTACATTCCGACTGAGCAGCTCGATATCATTCAGAAATATATCGGAAGCGGCGGCAATGCGCCTTCGCTGTCTAAACTCTCTGGCGGCAGCTGGAGAAATACGAGGGAGAAGGCCAAGAAGGCGATTATGGAGATTGCCGAGGACCTCGTCAGACTCTATGCAGAGCGTGAATCTATGGAGGGTTATGCTTTTCCAGAGGACAGCATCTGGCAGAAGGAGTTTGAAGATGCCTTCCCATACACTGAGACTGATGACCAGCTCAGATCGATTGAAGAGATTAAGCGCGATATGGAGAGACCTGTTCCTATGGACAGACTTCTCTGTGGTGATGTTGGATACGGCAAGACCGAGGTTGCAGCCCGTGCTATCTTCAAGTGCATCTCCGAAGGCAAACAGGCAGTTCTGCTTGCTCCTACAACTTTGCTCGTTAATCAGCACTACCATAATCTTAAGGAGCGTTTCGAGAGTTATCCGTTTGAGATTGAGATGCTCTCGAGGTTCAAGAGCAAGGCGGAGCAGGAGGATATCGTAAGACGAGTGAAGCAGGGAACTGTTGACTTTGTAATCGGAACTCACAGACTGCTCTCACAGGATATAGATTTCAGAGATCTCGGCCTTCTCGTCATCGACGAGGAGCAGCGTTTCGGTGTTCGTGATAAGGAGAAGATCAAAGGCATGAAGACCAATGTCGACGTGCTCTATCTTTCTGCGACACCAATTCCGAGAACTCTCAATATGTCGCTGACAGGCATCAAGAATATCAGCACAATCGAGGAGCCTCCAACTGACAGATATCCTGTTCAGACTTACGTAACTCCGGCCGATGATGCTGTAATCAAGCGTGCCATCGAGCGTGAGCTTGGCCGCGGCGGTCAGGTCTATATCGTCAACAACAGAGTAACCGGCATTCATAAGATTGCCGAACACATCCAGGAACTTGTTCCAGATGCAAATATTGCAGTCGGTCACGGCAGAATGTCAGAGACAGCTCTCGAGAATACTATGCTCGACTTCGTCGACGGCGAGACAGACATTCTCATCGCGACAACCATCATCGAGAACGGCATCGATATAGCGAATGCGAACACGATGATCATTCTCAATGCGGACATGCTCGGTCTCTCTCAGCTCTATCAGCTAAAAGGACGTGTAGGTCGTTCGGACAGAATCTCCTATGCCTACCTTATGTATCAGCCGCAGAAGGTTATGACCGAACTCGCCCGTAAGAGGCTCACGGCCATCCGCGAGTTCACTGAGTTCGGTGCCGGCTTCAAGCTTGCTATGAGAGATCTCGAACTCAGAGGCGCCGGTAATATTCTCGGTGAGGCTCAGAGCGGACACATTGAGGGAATCGGATACGAGCTCTACTGCAAGGAAGTTGACCGCGCAGTAAGAATCCTTAGAGGTGAGAATGTAACAGAGACAAAGTCAGAGATTACCATTGATATCAAGGTTCAGGCTTCAATTCCTGCAAGCTTCATACAGGATGAGACTCTAAGACTTCAGGCATACCGTAAGATTGCTTCGATTGCTAATGAGGCAGAGGCGGATGATCTCACAGAGGAGCTGATCGACAGATTTGGAGATCCACCTAACGAGACACTCGACCTCATCAAGGTTGCTGAGATAAGAGCCCATGCCGAGAAGCTCGGAATCGAGCAGATTGCTGACAGGGGCAAGCGAATCTCAATCACACCAGGCGAGGTTAACAATATCAGTGCTTATGTTCTCGTGCTCGCCAAGGAGCAGCATGGAGATGCGCTCACGATTACAAGCGGAAGAAGCACGGCACTCAGCTTCTTCACAGGAGGCGACCAGGTGCTCGACAAGCTTCTCTCACTCATGCGTTCAATGAGAAATGCCTATGAGGAGAGCCTCGAACAGCAATAAAATCTTTGAAACATAAGCATATTCAAGGTATAATTATTCGGTTATTCTTTATCGGCAGAAAGGGAACAGATATGCTATTTGAAAGAATCGGAATGATCGACGAGAACTTCGGATATAGGAGTGATATGTACGTCGGTACAGTCGGCGACAAGATTATATACATCAGCAGCGAAGCTCCATCAGAGCAGGAGGCTCCGCTCTATGGTGACAAATATGACGGAAAGGGCAAGGTTCTGCTGCCAGGCTTCGTAAATGCTCATGGACATTCACCAATGTCACTTATGAGAGGCTATGGCGAGAATCTTCCGCTCGATAGATGGCTTAATGAGCTTATCTTCCCATTCGAGGACAAGCTCTACAAGAAAGCGGTATACTGGGGAACTCTGCTCACTATGGCAGAGTCTATCAGATACGGAATCGTATCGACCAGCGATATGTATTATTTTATCGATGATATGCTCCGCGCAATAACAACAAGCGGATCGAAGGTCAACATCAGTCGCTCGGTAGTATGCCCTGTGGGCAAGCCTGAGGACTGCATCGGCTTCAAGGAGATGCAGGACACAATCATCATGTACCACGGTTTCGACGAGGGCAGAGTACTCGTTGATGCGAGCATTCACGCTGAGTACACAAATAACGATGATGCAGTTGCTGCTATCATCGCTGAGACAAAGAAGCACGATATCCGCATGCACGTTCACGTGAGTGAGACAGCAAGCGAGGTTGAGGGCTGCAAGGAGAGACATAATGGTATGACTCCAGTTGAGTATTTCGACTCGATGGGAATGTTCGATCAGCCAACTCTCGCAGCTCACTGCGTATGGCTCACAGAGAACGACATGGATATTCTCGCAGCTAAGAATGTCCATGTTGCATCAAATCCTATCAGCAATCTCAAGCTGACAAGCGGCATCTGCAACGTACCAGAACTCTACAAGAGAGGAATCAATGTGGCTCTCGGAACTGACAGTTCAACAAGTAATAACAGTCTCGACTTCTTCGAGGAGATGAAGGCATTCGCACTTCTCGGCAAGATTAAGTCGGGAGATCCTGCGGCAATGAAGCCTGAGCAGGTGCTCTACAGCGCAACACGTGCTGGTGCTCTTGCGCAGGGAAGAGAAGACTGCGGTATCATCAAAGTCGGATGCAAGGCTGATCTCATCGTAGTTGATACAGAGGTTCCAAATATGCAGCCTGTACACAATATGATTAACAATCTCGTATACTCCGCATGCGGCAAGGACGTTGTGCTCACAATGTGTGATGGAAGAGTACTCTACAAGGATGGAGAGTATCTCACAATCGATGTGGAGAAGACATACGCAGAGGTAGAAATCGCGAGAAAGAAGATTCTCTCGCAGCTCTAAATAACATAGAAGGGTTATTGAATGGATAGTACAAACAAACACAATTCAAACGGGGCGGGCTCGAAGCTCATCAAAGGAGCAACAATTCTTGCTGTAGCGGGAATTATCAGTAAGCTCCTGGGCGCGGTATTCAGACTGCCGCTGGCCAACCTGATTGGTGCAGAGGGAATGTCATACTATGGAGTTGCCTATCCGGTATACTCTTTCTTCCTTGTGCTCTCTGTAGCGGGCTTCCCGGTTGCAATCTCAAGAATGGTATCTGAGAGAACAGCTCTCGGCGATCACCGCAATGCATTCAGAACATACAAGGTGTCATTCACTCTTATGATCTCAATCGGCGTGGTTTCGTTCCTGCTCTGCTTCTTCGGTGCGGGTCAGATTGCCACAGCTATGGGTAATCCGGGAGCGAAGGCATCTCTGATGGCGATTGCGCCAGCACTTCTGCTCGCACCAATCGTATCTTCATTCAGAGGATACTTCCAGGGTCAGCAGAATATGCTGCCAACAGGAGTATCTCAGGTATTCGAGCAGTTCGTGAGAGTAGGAATCGGTCTCACACTCTCTTTCCTTTTCGCGCGCCGTAGCCTCGAACTGGCGTCAGCGGGAGCTACTTTCGGAGCGTCAGCAGGACTTGTTGCGGCACTCATCGTACTTCTTTTTATCTTCGTAGGAACTAGAAAGAAGAGACGCGCGCTCATCGAGACATCTATCGACAAAGAGGAATCCAGCAAGAGCCTCCTCAAGGAACTCTTCGGCATCGCGATTCCTATCACTATCGGTTCGACAATTATGCCTCTTATGATGATTATCGATTCAATGATCATTATGAGAAGACTTCAGGCAACAGGCTGGACACTCGCCGAGTCAAAGACACTCTATGGTCTTATCAGTGGATTCTGCGATCCTCTCATCGGATTCCCGGGCGTATTTATCGATGCTGTATCAATGAGCCTTCTTCCGGCAGTTACTGCTGCCTATGCTCTTCATAAGAGAGAGGAGATTGACAGAAATATCCAGACTGGTATCAAGACGATGATGGTAGTTGCATACCCATGCGCAATCGGACTTATCGTACTTGCAAGACCAATTCTCTATATGCTCTATCCTGCAAGAATCGAGGAGGCGGAGATGGCAGTAACCAATCTGCAGATTCTCTCGCTTAGTATCCTCACGCTCTCAGCGATGAGAACATTCTCGACAACACTGCAGGCAGTAGGCAAGATGGTGCTCCCAGTAGTTAATCTCTTCATAGGAGCGCTGGTAAAAATCGTACTTTCTTACATCCTCGTAGGTATCCCAGCACTCAACATCAACGGTGCTGCGATAGGTAGTGTGGCCGCGTATCTCGTTGCGGGTATTCTCAACTATCGCGCGGTGAAGAAGTATGCGGGTACATCTATAGATATAGTCAGCACATTCGTGAGACCACTGATTGCTTCGGGTATCATGGGGGTTGTTACAATTCTCGTATTCAAGATCGGTGTACATTTCGTGCATTCGAACTCCATCTCAACACTGCTCGCAATTATCGTGGCAGTCGGAGTATACTTCGTGCTGATATTTGTTACAAAGACAATGACAAGAGAGGAAGCTCTCATGCTTCCAATGGGTGGAAGACTCGTCAGAGTATCTGATATGCTCCACCTCACATCAGTAGATGATGGATATAAGCCAAAGCACTAAATATCCGTTGACACTGATAACTTACTAACTATATAATTTCGTTCATAGCGTTGTAATAAGGAGGTTTCATAGATGAATAAAGCAGAACTGGTTGTAAAGATTGCAGAGAAGACTGGCTTTAAGAAGAAGGATGCTGAGGCTGCACTTGACGCAGTACTCGAGAGCATCGAGGCCGCTCTTGTAGAAGGGGACAGTGTAAGACTGATCGGTTTTGGTTCATTTGAGACAAGAGAGAGAAAGGCTAGAACAGGAAGAAATCCTCAGAAGCCTGAGACAGTAATCGACATTCCTGCTTCAAAGGCACCTGTTTTCAAGGCAGGCAAGTCACTGAAGGATGCTGTAAACAGATAGCATATACTTGAATGTGCAGACAGGCTGCTTAATCGCGCCTGTCTTTTGTTATATATGGAAGGTGAGTAATTATGAGATTAGATAAGTTTCTTAAGAATTCTAGAATCATCAAAAGAAGAACTGTTGCCAAGGATGCCTGCGAGCAGGGAAGAGTAGAGGTTAATGGCAAGCCTGCGAAGCCAGGCCTCGAACTCAAAGTGGATGACATCATCAAGGTGACATTCGGTACAAATGAGCTGACAGTAAGGGTAATTGCACTTATTGACTCCTGTAAGAAGGACGATGCAGAGAAAATGTACGAAATAATCAATTAGAATGTATGATTTTGCGAAAGAATAGGACTGTGATTTTGCTCTAATATATGAAACAATAAATATACAGACATATTATATCGGGGGATGTATATTGTAATTGCTGTAGGGAAAGGGAGGTCAGCAATGATTATTAAGAGACATATCACACCTGAGGTGGAGAAGGAAGAGATAGGAACTGTATTCTTCTCAATCATCAACAATCACACTGTAGCGAAGGTTCCTGTATCCAAGATTGAACTAATCGAACAGGACGGAAGAATCGTACACATCATTACATCGAGTAATGAATACGAATGCTACGACAGGATGAGCAATATTGTGAAGCTGCTGGAAGATGAGTCATTCCACAGGCCGATAAAGAGCCTGCTAATAAACCTCGCACGAATAGCAGAGGTATCAGATGGGGAGATCATCATGGAGAGCGGATCATCTGTTATCCTAGGCAAGAATAGTTATCACAGCACTAAGACTGCATTCAAGAAGTACCTTATGGAGTATCCTTCTTATGAGGAAGCAGCAGATAGTCTAATGGTGGCTGAATCGTCTGTTTCTGAGCCAGAGTAGAGGCTGACGAAGCTGATGTAAACAACACTAGAAACAAAAGAAAAAAAGTGAAAAAAAGATGTTGACATCAGTGATAAAGTGCAGTATTATAAGCAAGCTATCGCATTTGAGAAATGCTTCTGAAGCACGGATCAAAAAGATAGCGAAAAAACTCGAAATACTGCTTGACAGATTAATCTGTACGCGGTATAATGTACGAGTTCGCTGACGAAAACGTCTCAAAAATAAATTCAAAAAAGTACTTGACAGAGTAATCTGACAATGCTAAAATGAATGAGTTCGCTGAGGCAATTAAATCAGCGAGGAACCTTGAAAACTTCATAGTGTAGAACCGGTCTATGAACGAGACGACAGAGCAATCTGCAATATCTCATTCAAAAGATCAGTATAAGAGACAATGATACAACAATGTATTATCGTCCCTGTACAATTCAAAACACAACAATGATTCTAAAGAATCGCAAAGCGCAAATGCGCATCCTGTAAAAGGAAACTTTTAGATATCAAG
>JAQXQE010000006.1 GCA_029101005.1 Bacillota bacterium
ACCTCCTGTTACTTTTGATAGTGATGCGGTCGCCAAACCGTCACTATTGTAACAGAGGTTTTTTAATTCTCGAACATTTACTAAAGTTTTATTTACTCACCCCTGGTAGAACCAGGGGTTTAAGTCTAGCTAAAGCGCCAAAGAAATAAGTCTGCGTTCTATGAACGCAGACTTGTTTTATCTTGTAATAATATTAATCTTCGATTCTCCAGCGCAGATCTCCAACCTCGCTTACTCTATAGCAGGACTTGTCGTAAGACAGAACTGCCTTAGTTACATATGTTCCTGGCTGTGAGTTGCTGTTGTTGATATATGTCGCTGATACCTCTGCTGGCAGATTGATGAGGCTTACAGTCTTGGCATTGCCATCGTATGCGAATGGTGCTGTGTAATCCCAGCGAACATCTGACATATCGATTGTCGCTTTCTCAATTCTCCATCTGAGAGTTCTCTCTTCCGGCTGTGAGTAATTGCCATCGATAGGAACCCTGAAGCTTACTCTTGCGATGTAAGTTCCTACATCTACAGCTGTGTTGCCCTCATACGACGCGATGCTTACGCCTTCAGGAAGTCCTGATACGCTTACTCGCTTCTCCTTGCCATCGTAGCTGAAGACATTCTCATAATCCCATACGAGTTCACTCATATCAGGCTCAGCCTTCTTAATCTCCCACTTGCAGCTGATAGGATCCGGAACATTGTAGTTGTTGATATCCTGTGGAGTTACGAATACTGTTGCTGTGTATACTCCTGCATCAACTGCTGTATTACCGTCGTAGCTTACGTCCATTCCATCTGGGAGTCCGTAGATTCTTGGCTCATCATCACTGCCGTTGTTCATCAGAAGTCCGATGAGTCCACCCCTCTTCTCGATGTTCATCAGAGCGACTGAGTGCTCCCCTCCATTGTAAGTGAATGGTGCATTGTAATTCCATCTAATCTTACTGAGATCTACATCAGCCTTATTGATGGTCCATGTGCAGCTTCCAAATGATGGTCTGTTGTAGTTCTGCTCATCATACTCGAAGCATACAGTAGCAATATATGTACCAGCATTTGCCTGAGCATTGTTCTCATATACGGCTTTAACTCCCTGTGGAAGTCCGATAAGCTCAACTGACTTCATCATACCGTCATATGTATATGCGTCGTGGTAGTTCCAGCACACTGCACTCATGTCGTAATCAGCCTTGCCGATTGTCCACTCGCAGCCATCAGCTGATGGTGCATTGTAGTTCTTTCTGTCATACTTGAAGCTTACACTTGCGCTGTATGTACCAGCATTTGTCGCTGAATGATCCTTGTACATTGGTGTAAGTCCTTCTGGCAGACCAGTGAGAGATATTGTCTTGGCTCTACCGTCGTATACGTAGCTATCTGCGACATTCCAAGCGATTCTGCTCATATCATAATCAGCTTTGTCGATTCTCCACTCAATTGGCTCGATTACTGGAGTGTTGTAGTTAGCAGAATCATCCATTGTGATGAAGGCCTCAGCAGTATATGTACCAGCGCTCTTCGCCTGGTTGCCTGCATAGCTTACAGTCATTCCCTGTGGAATACCTGTCAGCGCAACACTCTTCTGCAGTCCATCGTATACGAAACTATCAGCATAGTTCCAGCTGATGCTCGATACATTTGGATCAGCCTTGAGAATTGTCCATCTGCAGTCTGCTACTGTTGGAGTCTCGTAGTTCTCTGTGTCAACGAGGAGCTTAGCTGAAGCATTGTAGTCTCCAGCTGCCACTGCAGCGTTGCCGCTGTATGAAGCGCTTACACCATCAGGCAGATTGATGAGCTCGATTGACTTCTCTCTACCGTCGTACGTCTTAGCTTCTGAGTAGTTCCAGCTTACTCCACTCATATCGTAAGTGTCTCTTGCGATATTCCATCTGCACTTCTCGACATATGGAACATTGAAATTCTTCGCATCATCGACACTAAAGCAAGCCTCCGCAACATAGTTACCTGCTTTTACCTCTGAATTGCCTGTATATGTCGCGCTCACACCTGCAGGCAGATTGAGAAGTTCGATGCTCTTAGGAGTTCCATCGTATGTGAAACTTCCCTCTCTGTAATCCCAGCATACGCGTGACATATCGTGGTCAGCCTTAAGGATTCTCCACTTGCAGCTGCTGATAACAGGGCTGTTGAAGTTGTCGCCGTCCTTAGCCGTGAGCTTAACTCTAGCCTCATAGGTTCCAGCACCTGTAGCCACATTTCCGAAGTAACTCGCCTCAACGCCCTCAGGCAGATTAACAAGCTGAACACGCTTTGCCGAACCATCGTATACGAAAGGCTCAACATATGACCAGTGAACCTCACTCATATCGAACTCAGCCTTGTCGATGTTCCACTCGATGCTGTCAATCTTAGGAGTTACGAAGTTCCAGTCATCCTCAAGCTTAAATACAGCACTAGCCTCATACTTACCTGCACCAAGCGCCCTGTTGCCAGTGTAGATTGGCTTAACACCCTTAGGAAGACCAAGGAGCTCTACGCCCTGCTCGTTTCCATCGTATACGATATTATTTCTGTAATCCCAGTGAGCACCACTCATATCAAACTCAGCAGGTCTGATCTCCCACTGAAGAGTTCTGCTCTCAGGAATAACATAATTCTGGTGATTATTAACTCCGAATGTCGCCTTCGCCTCGTACTGCCCAGCATCAGCAGCAACATTCTGCTCATAGTCAGCCCACACGCCCTCAGGCAGGTTGTAGAGCTTAACTGTGTGCGCACTTCCGTCATATGTGAAGACATCATCATATGACCAGCGCACGTTGTCCATATCGAAGCTCGCCTTGTCGATCATCCAAGTGAGCTTCATAGGCTCAGGCTGCTTATAGTTGACAGTATCTTCCAGTGTAAAATACGCTGTCGCTTCGTATATGCCCGCGTCTACGGCTCTATTCATCGAGTAACGTACAGATACGTCGTAGCTGTATCCAGTAAGCTCAACCGACTTGACATTGCCATCGTATGTGAATGGCTTGCTGTAGTTCCAGCTCAGGTTACTGAAGTCATAATTGCCCTTCTCAATTGACCAAGGATAATCCTCGATAACAGGTCTGTAGTAATTGTGCTCATCGTAGTTCAGCTTAACTGAAGCAACATAATCACCAACCTTCACAGCCTGGTTACCCGAGTACTCAGCATGAATACTTGATGGCAGACCCTCGATCACGATTGTCTTAGTCTCTCCGTTATATGCCAGTCCCTCAGGAGCTACCCAGCGTACCTCGCTGAGATCATATGCCGCCTTCTCAATTGACCAGCTTGTTCCACCGAAGCTTGGAACATTGTAGTTCTCTGGATCCTTAACATCGAGAACAACCTTGGCAGCATATCTGCCAACCTCACTTGCGCTGTTTCCGATGTATGTTGTAATGATACCCTCAGGAAGATTCTCAAGAACAACTTCCTTGAGTGTTCCATCATATACAAGAGAATTCTTATAGTTCCAGCACACATTGCTGAGATCGTAATCAGCCTTCTCAACAGTCCATGTGCACTTTGGGCAATCAGGAATCACATAGCAATCCTCATCGTGGATGAGTCTAGCTGTAGCAGTATAGGTTCCAGCATTAGTTCTCTCATTATCAGTGTACTCAACACTGAAGCCCTCTGGGACATTGATAAGGGATACTCTCTTGACTCTTCCGTCATAAGTAAATGCTCCACTGTAATCCCATGCAATTCTGTCCATCGAGAAGTTAGCCTTCTCTACATACCACTTGCAATCTCTGATCTGAGGGAGATTGTAATTCTCTGGCTCTGTCAGGATGAGCTCAGCAGTTGCTACGAACTCACCAGGCTTAACACTGCGATTGCCCTTGTACTCTGCTCTGAGTATCTCAGGAAGTCCAACGAGAGCTACGCTCTTCTCACTTCCGTCATATACAGAGTCAGTCATTGAAGCCCAATATACTCCACTTACATCTACATCAGCCTTAAGAATCTCCCACTTACATGGCTCAACCTTAGGCTTGTTGTAGTTAACATCATCGTAGACGAAGTCCGCCTCAGCAACATATGAACCTGCATTCATCGCGCTGTTGCCACTGTATTCAGCTCTCACTCCTCTTGGAAGATTAAGAAGCTCAATACGTCTTCCGATTCCGCTATATACGAAAGGCTTATTGTAATCCCAGCATACAGCACTCATATCGTAATCAGCCTTATCGATGTGCCACTTGAGAGAGATTGAATCCTCTCCCTTTATAACATAGTTAACCTCATCGACAACAGCGAACTCGGCTCTCGCCTCATATGTTCCAGCCTCTGTTGCAGAGTTACCGTAGTATCTTACGTTGACTTCCTTAGGAACATTCTCAAGTTTTACAGTCTTAAGCGTGCCATCATATGAGATACCCTCATCATAGGACCACTTGAGTTCTGATGGCTTAATAACAGCCCTGCTGATGCTCCACTGAACGCTCATGCTTCCAGGCTGTCTGTAATTATTAGCATCATCAACATCGAAGAATGCTGTAGCAGTGTAGATTCCGCAATCTACTGCAGAATTACCTACATAGCGCACCTTAACACCCTCTGGAACTCCTTCGAGTTCAACAGTCTTGGCACTTCCATCATATGTGAACTCTCGCTCCTTCCATCTGACATCGCTCATATCGACATCAGTCTTGGATATCTCCCACTTGCATGGCATAACTGGTGCTGGTGCATTGTAATTCAGGTGATCATAATCGAGTTCAACAGTTGCATAATACACGCCACTGTCAGTAGCTACGTTATTTCTATATACAGGTGTGATTCTTGGAATAAGGCCCTCGAGTGCTACGAACTTCTGAGTTCCGTCATACTCGAATGCACCCTCGTAATTCCATCTCACATTAGGCATGTGATAATCAGCCTTAGTGATTCTCCACACGAAATCCTCAACTGCCGGTGGACAGTTGTAATTTCGTGCGTCGTACTCCCAACGAGCCGACGCAATATATTCACCCGCATCTACAGCTGAATTGCCGTCATATATAGCCCTGAGACCCTCAGGGATACCTACGAGGTGTACAGACTTGGTTTTACCATCATAAGTAGTAAGCTCGATATCCTTCCAGCGCACCTCGCTGATGTCGAAGTCCGCCTTGCGAATAATTATTCTGATAGGCTCTGTTACATCGAATCCATATGAATTTGACGCCTTGTATCTCACATAGCAGCCGTTGCCAGATGCTGGAAGAACGAGATTAGGATTGAACGGTGTCCACTGCTCAACTCCATCTGGGCTGATTTCAACCGAAAGCGACACAGCATCGCCACCATTTCTGTTAACCTGCGGCGGTCTGAGACTGAGTCTCTCACCGTAAGTAATAGGAGGAATCTGCTCAACTAGACCCATGAAGTATGGAGCACCTGCGTATACTGAATGTGAGAGCTCACCGCTCGTTCTAACAAGGCTTGTGCCAGCATTATGCTCGATTACAGCTGTCTCTTCCTTATCCATCTCAGACTCCTCTTCCTCTGCTACTTCTTCTATCTCTTCATCTTCATCGACTTCTGGCTCCGCGAGCGCCGTAAAGTCGATCATCTCTTCTGGTTCATCTCCGAAAACCTCAGGCACCTGAGGTGTTACTTCTCCGTAAGCTTCCTCCGCTATCGCGTCTTCAAACACTTCCTGCGCAGGTTCATCCTCCACTACCGGCGCTGGTTCTGATACCGGCTCTGAATTCCTTGAGAAGAAGGAGAAGAATGATGATTTCTTAGGCTGTGCAGCCTTCTGTCTCTCCTGCTCTGCGAGTTCAGCAGCCTTAGCTCTCTCAGCCTCAGCCTTTCTAACAATCTCTCTATATGCCTGCTCAGCAACTGTTCCGTCGAACATCTCATCTGCAATCTCAACATTCTTCATATCGATTACTTCCGGAGTAAGTGAATCGAGACGACCGCAGTACTGGAACATATGTCCAGTGTTAAGAACATTTGAAGTATTCCAAGCCTCAAGGCTGAGTCTCTTAAGTCTCTCGCAACCACAGAACATCCAACTCATGTCGAGAACTTCAGATACATCAAAACCAGACAGATCAAGATGCTCAATTGAATCACAGTTCATGAACATCGAACGCATTGTAACTGTCTTTGCCGTATTGAATGATGCCATATCGATATCCTTGAGAAGCTCACAGCCCTCGAATACCGAATTCATACTGACAACACCCTCTGTATTGAGTTTGTTGAGATTACCTCTCTTGAGGTTGACACATCCTGCAAAGAGATAATCTATCGCTGCACCTGGAACGAAAGTAACAGGCTCATCAACTGACACAGTTGTGATGTTCTCTCTGTACTCAGCCCATGGAACCTCATCTGCAGACGATATACTTGTCGCAATACCGCCCTCAATTGCCAGATGACCCCATGCATACAGTTCCCAGTTGCAGGTTCCCCACTTGCCATTTATCTTCATATATCTCCTCCATGATAGATATAAGTAATTGCATAGTCATACATAGTTATATTATCACATTATCGCTGTCGATACACGAAAGCCGAGATAATTCATCAAATTATTATACGTAAAGAGGGTTACCAGCCTAAACTGATAACCCTCTTGTATTATTGATATTATCGCAACGTAAAGTCTACTTTACTTCTGCTCGATTGCTGCCTGTGCAGCAGCGAGTCTTGCGATTGGAACTCTGAATGGTGAGCATGAAACGTAGTTCAGACCAACAGCATTGCAGAAGTGGATTGATGCTGGCTCTCCGCCGTGCTCTCCACAGATTCCGAGCTTGATATTTGGTCTTGTCTTTCTTCCATCCTCAACAGCCATCTTAACGAGCTTGCCGATTCCTGTCTGATCGAGTGACTGGAATGGATCAACCTCAAGGATACCCTTGTTTACGTACTCCTTGATGATGTTTCCTGTGTCGTCTCTTGAGAATCCGAAGCCCATCTGTGTGAGGTCATTAGTTCCGAATGAGAAGAACTCAGCATCCTTAGCAATTGCATCAGCTGTGAGTGCTGCTCTTGGAATCTCGATCATTGTACCTACCAGGTACTTGAGCTCCTCACCTGCCTCCTCGAAGCACTTAGCAGCTGTCTCGTCGATAACCTTCTTAACAGCCTTCAGCTCGTTGTCGATTCCAACCAGTGGAACCATGATCTCTGGAACGATGTCGAGACCTGTCTCCTTCTTAACCTCGAGTGCAGCTGTGATGATAGCTCTTGTCTGCATCTCAGCAATCTCTGGGTATGTAACAGCAAGTCTGCAACCTCTGTGTCCGAGCATTGGGTTGAACTCGTGGAGCTCGATTGTCTTGTTAACAACCTTCTCGTATGGGATGTTGAACTGCTCTGAAAGCTGTCTCATATCCTCCTCTGTCTTAGGAAGGAACTCATGGAGAGGTGGATCAAGAAGTCTGATAGTAACTGGTCTCTCACCCATTACCTTATAGATTCCCTTGAAGTCTTCCTTCTGGTATGGAAGGAGTCCCTCGAGTGCCTCTCTTCTCTCAGCCTCTGTATCAGCAAGGATCATTCTTCTGATCTTTGGAATTCTCTCCTCTTCGAAGAACATATGCTCTGTTCTGCAGAGACCAATTCCCTCAGCACCGAAGTCAACAGCCTGCTGAGCGTCTCTTGGATTGTCTGCATTTGTTCTTACCTTAAGTGTTCTGATCTCGTCAGCCCAGCTCATTACTGTTCCGAAGTCACCTGAGAGCTCTGGAGCCATTGTCTTGATAGCCTCGAGGTATACATTACCGTCTGAACCGTTGAGTGAGATCTGCTGTCCCTCTGTGTACTTATTGCCAGCGATTATCAGAGTCTTGTTAGCCTCGTCAACAGTGATATCCTTACATCCAGCTACGCAGCACTTACCCATACCTCTAGCTACTACAGCAGCGTGAGAAGTCATTCCGCCTCTAGCTGTGAGGATACCCTCAGCAGCGATCATTCCAGCGAGATCCTCTGGTGATGTCTCCTCTCTTACAAGGATAACCTTGTGACCTGCCTCAACTGCTGCTGCAGCCTCCTCTGCTGAGAAGTAGATCTCTCCTGTTGCTGCTCCTGGTGAAGCTGGGAGACCCTTTGCAACTGATGTAGCCTTTGAGAGCTCATCTGCATCGAATGTTGGGTGGAGCAACTGATTAATCTGATCAGGCTCGATTCTCATGAGAGCAGTCTTCTTATCGATGAGACCCTCGTTAACGAGGTCTACTGCAACCTTTACTGCTGCAGCAGCTGTTCTCTTACCATTTCTTGTCTGGAGCATGAAGAGCTTGTTGTCCTCAACTGTGAACTCCATATCCTGCATATCCTTATAGTGATTCTCAAGAATCTCAGCAACATTCTCAAACTGAGCATATACCTCCGGGAATGCGTCCTTCATCTCTGAGATAGGCTGTCCAGTTCTGATACCAGCTACTACGTCCTCTCCCTGAGCATTTACGAGGAACTCACCGAAAATAGCATTCTCTCCTGTAGCAGGGTTTCTTGTGAATGCAACACCTGTACCTGAAGTGTCACCAGTGTTACCGAATACCATTGACTGTACGTTAACAGCTGTTCCAAGTGATGCTGAGATGTTATTCAGCTTTCTGTAGAGGATAGCTCTCTCGTTGTTCCATGAACGGAATACAGCAGCGATAGCCTCGAGAAGCTGATCCTTAGGCTCCTGTGGGAACTCTCTTCCGAGCTCAGCCTTAACAAGTGCCTTGTAGCCTGTGATGATCTCCTTCAGATCCTCTGTAGAAAGGTCTACGTCGAACTCAGCGCCAACCTTCTTCTTCTGAGCATTGAAGACCTCATCGAACTTAGCCTTAGGAATCTCCATTACTACATCACCGAACATCTGAATGAATCTTCTGTAACTGTCGTATGCGAATCTCTCATTGCCAGTCTTCTTCGCGAGTCCATCTACAGAAACATCGTTAAGACCAAGGTTCAGAATTGTGTCCATCATACCAGGCATTGATACAGGAGCTCCTGATCTTACTGATACGAGCAGTGGGTTGTCCAGGCTTCCGAACTTCTTACCCATTACCTCCTCGAGCTCAGCAAGGTGCTCGAATGCCTCATCAATAATCTCATCGCTGAGCTGGTTGCCGTCCTCGATGTACTTCTTACATGCATCTGTGCTGATTGTGAATCCGAATGGAACAGGAAGTCCAATCTTAGTCATCTCTGCAAGGTTTGCACCCTTACCACCGAGAAGGTTTCTCATGTCCTTTGAACCTTCGTTGAAAGAATATACGTATTTCATTTCGATCATCTCCTTAGTGAATTAGAAAACAAGTTTCTCTTCAATATATGCTCTAACCTCTGACAGTGGGAGTCTTACCTGCTCCATTGTATCTCTGTCACGGATAGTCACCGACTGTGTCTCTTCTGTCTCGAAGTCTACGCAAATGCTGAATGGTGTTCCAATCTCATCCTCTCTTCTGTATCTCTTACCGATTGAGCCGGCAGCATCGTAGTCCACCATAAAGTACTTTGAGAGCTCCTCGTAGATTGGAAGAGCAACATCCTCGAGTTTCTTTGAGAGAGGAAGAATTGCCACCTTGTAAGGTGCGAGTGCAGGATGGAGTCTCAGAACTGTTCTTACATCCTCCTTGCCGTTACCATCTGTGAGAACCTCCTCATCATATGCATCTGTAAGGATGGCGAGGAGCAGACGCTCAACACCAACAGAAGGCTCGATTACGTATGGTACATATCTCTCATTAGTCTCTGGGTCGAGGTATGTGAGATCCTGCTTTGAGTGGTTCTGGTGTGCAGAAAGATCGAAGTCTGTTCTTGATGCAATACCCCAGAGCTCACCCCATCCGAATGGGAACTGGAACTCGATATCTGTTGTAGCATTACTGTAGTGTGAGAGTTCCTCAGGATCGTGATCTCTGAGTCTTATGCTATCCTCCTTAATGCCGATGGCCTTAAGGAAGTTTGCACAGTAGTCCTTCCAGTATGCGAACCAGTCAAGCTCTGTTCCTGGCTTGCAGAAGAACTCAAGCTCCATCTGCTCGAACTCTCTTGTTCTGAAGATGAAGTTACCAGGTGTGATCTCATTACGGAATGACTTACCAACCTGTGCGATTCCGAATGGAACCTTCTTTCTTGATGTTCTCTGTACACTCTTGAAGTTTACGAAGATACCCTGTGCTGTCTCAGGACGAAGATAGATCTCTGCTGCAGAGTCCTCTGTAACACCCTGGAAAGTCTTGAACATCAGATTGAACTTTCTGATGCTTGTGTAATCTGTCTTGCCACACTCTGGGCATGGAATTGCATTCTCAGCGATGTAAGCCTCGAGCTTTGCGTTGTCCCAGCCATCACACTGAATCTCCTCACCCTTAGCCTTTACAAAGTTCTCGATGAGCTGGTCAGCTCTGAATCTTGACTTGCAGCTCTTGCAGTCGATGAGAGGATCTGAGAATCCTCCAACGTGACCTGATGCAACCCATGTCTCTGGGTTCATAAGGATGGCGGCGTCAAGTCCTACATTGTATCTTGATTCCTGTACAAACTTGCGTCTCCACGCCTTCTTGATATTGTCCTTAAGTTCTACTCCAAGAGGACCATAATCCCATGTGTTAGCAAGACCACCGTAGATCTCTGAACCAGGGAAAATGTAACCTCTGTTCTTGGCAAGAGCGGTCAGCTTATCCATTGTTGCTACGCGCTCTCCGCAGTTATTTGCCTTAGCCATAACTTCTCCTGTTTGTTCTTTCTCTAATCTTCAATATTGCAATAACGTATTATTATTCAAAATGCAACGAGACAGCACCTTTCGGTGCCGTCGCCTAACGTTGCAGAATTCTGAACTTAATCAATTACTCTTCTGTGCCCTCAGCCTCTTCGATGTCTTCTACATCGATATTGATGTGCTCACCGAACTGGATCTCCTTGTCCTCGTCCTCAGCAACCTCAGCATCCTTCTTGAAGAGCTTCTCTGCCTGAGCCTTAAGATCGTCTGTCTTGAGGTTCTCAAGCTTCTCCTTGAGATTGAGCTCATCGAACTTCTCCTTAGCGATGTTTGAAAGCTCAATTCCCTTATCTACGAACTCTGATACTTTCTCAGTGCTCTTAGCTCTAGCACTTTCAATCTTATCTGAGTTCTTATAAACCCACTCTGATACCTTATCAGCTGGACCGCCCTCAGCAGTGAACTCGTCAACTGCCTTCTTGCTTGCATACTTAGCCTTGTCATAGATACCAACAACCTTGCCGTTTATGTCTACAACCTCGCCCTTGTCGTTAACAAACTCGATTACACAACCGAGACCAACCGCTGCGATAGCACCGATGATTGCTCCCCATGGAACAAGCACTGCGCCAACAACTCCAGCTGTGAGTGGCAAGTTGAGAACTGTCTCCTCAGCCTTTCTGATGATGATTCTTGCCATATTTCCCTTAGCAACCATCTCCTTAACCATCTCAACGAGCTTGCTGTCCTTGATGCCAGATGCATCGTCGAAATCGCTGTTGATTGACTCCTCAATTGCAATGATAGCATCTACAACGCTTCCATCAGCCGCCTCGAGAGCAGCCTTTGCCTCAGCATATGTAGATCCTGTTCTATCCTTAACCAGTTCGATCTTCTCCAGAGTAATTTCCATATAACACCTCCGTACATTATATAGTCATATCTTCCTCAAGCACATTGACCCCAAGATAGTAGTCAATGTAACGGGAAACAATAACACCCAATTCTTCTGAAACTTTCGGCTTTAGAACAATTCGTTCAAACTGCGATATTGGCTTATCAAGGAAATATCGCACAACATTTACTATATCAAATGAGGGCTCTGCAATCAACGATTCACCGTTCTTTTTCTCCTGTTCAACACAATCTCTACATATTATGCCGCCCGCAGGAATAGAGAAAAAAACAGGCTTTGGTGCGCGCTCTTCCACCATCTTGTCGAGGGGCTTGCCGCAGTCCGAACAGCAGTCAAGCTCCGGCATCACACCTTGCATTCGAAGAGCCTTGATTACGAAAGCGTACAGCAGGGTCTTATAGTTCGACTCCGCGCGAGTGAGAGACTCGAGGAACTCAATCGACATATCGAAGAGCTTAGGTCTGGCCTCGCCCTCCTCAAGAACTGCATCAAGATACTCGATGAATCTCGAAGCAACCATAAAGCGGTCCAGATCCTCTCCTATCGAGTAAAAACTTCTTACAGCTTGTGCACTGTTGATATTGAATGAATCCCTGCCCTTGTAGATATCATATTCAGCATGAGTAAAAGGGCGAAGAGCCAGTGCGGCTTTGCTCTTGCCCTTCTCGTTAATCGAAGTTCCAGCTGTAATCTTGCCATACTTCTTGGTGAAGAGCACAAGCAGCCTTCTGTTCCCTGTTATTTTGCGTTGTTTGAGTACTATGCCTTCAGTAGTGACTAACATTACTCGTCCTTATATCCGAAATTGCGGATGCTGCGCTCAGAATCTCTCCAGTTCTCCTTGACCTTGACAAAGAGCGAAAGGAAAACCTTAGTTCCAAGCAATGCCTCAATATCGAGTCTAGCAGCTTTACCAACTCCCTTGAGTTTCTTACCTTCCTTACCGATAATGATGCCCTTATGAGACTTCTTCTCGCAGTAGATTACAGCACTGATATTTGTGAGATTCTTGCCCTCCTCGAAGGACTCAATCTCGACGAATATTCCATGAGGTACCTCCTCCTGAAGATAGTTCAGAAGCTTCTCTCTGATAATCTCGCTTACAACGAATCTCTCTGGATGGTCAGTAGCCATATACTCAGGATAGTACATAGGACCTTCTATCATATACTCAGAGAGTTTATCCACAAGTTTGTCTACATTATCACCCTTGAGAGCTGATGTACCGTAGATATCATCGAAGATGCCCATAGCATCATACTCATTGTAGAGCTTGAGATACTGCTCAGGGCCAATCATATCCATCTTGTTGATCGCAAGGAGCTTTGGTGTATCTACGTCCTTAATCATATCAACGAGCATTCTGTCTCCAGGACCGAAATCCTTAGTGCCATCTACGAGAAGAAGAATAACGTCTACGCCCTTGAATGTATTGAGTGCAGTCTCGTTGATAGCGCTTCCAAGCTTATTCTTAGGCTTGTGAATTCCCGGTGTATCAAGGAAGATCATCTGCATGCCCTCTCCACCATTAGCTTCGAGATCTGTATAGATTCCTGTAATTCTGTTTCTTGTTGTCTGTGGTTTGCTGGATGTGATTGATATCTTCTCACCCAGAATATTGTTCATAATTGTGGATTTACCAACGTTCGGTCTTCCGATGATTCCGACAAATCCTGATTTCATATTTCTGATTACCTGCCTGTCCTTATTGTCTTGCGAGTCCGATGGCCGTCATTACAGCCTCTTCTCTTGCGCGCATCTCCGCCTTCTCATCCTCTTCCATGTGGTCGTATCCGAGAAGATGGAAAATGCTGTGTACCGTTAGGTACACCAGTTCTCTCTCCACTCCGGTGCCGTATTCTTCTGCCTGCTCGCACGCTCTGTCGTAGCATAGCACTACATCGCCGAGCATCGGATTGAATACAGTACCTTCCTCGAGTGCATCCTCAATCTCATATGCAAGATCCTCGATGCTCTCATGCTGAGGGAACGAAAGCACATCTGTCGTCTTATCTATGCCTCTGAATTCCGCATTGATTGAGCGAATCTCTTCAGCATCAACTACTGTGATGCTGAGTTCAACAGGGAATTCCGCAGCAAGACAACTCTCACAATACTCTACGTCAGAGAGCCTTGCTTCTATATCAGATGCAATATCCAGCTCGCTTGCAAGGGCAAGCTGTGCCGCCTTCTCTACGTATGACTTGATGCTGTCATTGAGGCGAGCGTCTTCATCACTGTATATAAATATCATATCTATCGCTTATTAGTCCTTCTGTTATGCTGTTCTTCACTAGCGGGATGCTTGCTGTCCCAGTCGTTGTATGCTTTGATGATTCTCTTAACAAGTTCATGTCTTACGACATCGACATCGCTGAAGTAACTGAATTCTACACCTTCAACATTCTTGAGAACCTTCTCGGCCTGCTTAAGTCCAGAAATAGTTCCACTTGGAAGGTCAATCTGAGTGATATCACCTGTTACAACAACCTTTGAATTGAAGCCCATACGCGTGAGGAACATCTTCATCTGCTCTCTAGTCGTATTCTGAGCCTCATCGAGAATGATGAAGGCATTATCGAGTGTTCGTCCTCTCATATATGCTAGAGGGACAACCTCAACTGCGCCTTTCTCTTTGAGCTTAGCTGCAGCTTCCTGACCGAGAACATCAAAGAGTGCATCATAGAGTGGTCTGAGATATGGATCTACCTTCTCCTGCATATCCCCAGGAAGGAATCCAAGCCTTTCGCCAGCTTCAACAGCCGGACGAGTGAGGACAATCCTCTCGATCTCACGGTTCTTGTATGCATTAACAGCCATCGCACAAGCGAGGTAGGTTTTACCCGTACCAGCAGGACCGATACCGAAGACCATATCGGACTTGCGGATCTTATCGACGTACTCCTTCTGGTTAGCAGTCTTTGGTCTCAGCGGTCTGCCTAGATGCGTATAACAAATTATGTCCTTTGATGTCGACTTCTCATCATATTCGAGGCCCTCACACTCCATATCGATGATGTAGTTGAGTCTCTGTCTGTCGAGTTCAGGCTCGAGTCTGATTGCTTCGATGAGTCGGTTGATTATTCTTGCTGCAAGCTCTGGCTTCTCGCCTCTTATGAGGAGAGTGTCATCTCTCATAATGATTGATGTGCCGCTTGTCTGCTCAATAACTCTGATATTTGCATCGAGATTGCCGAATAGACTGGTGCTCTCAATGTCATCAGGAATGCCAATTCTTATAACATCTGTATCCAGCATTAACAGATTAGTCCTTTCGATACTTTATTACTCGTCCTTACCGCTGAGGTAGTCCTTAACAGCCTTGTTGACAACGCTGCCGTCCGCTTTGCCCTTGAGCTCCTTCATAGCCTCTTTCATCATAACGCCCATGCTCTTCATGCTGCGCTCAAGACCGCTCTTCTCAGCGATATTCTTAACGGCTTCCATTACAGCCTCTGCTGACATCTCCTCTGGGAGGTAAGCCTTGAGAATCTCAATCTCCTTGTTGTATGCCTCTGCGAGGTCATCTCTTCCAGCCTTTGCGAAGTCAGCAAGAGCGTCTGTACGCATCTTAACCTGCTTCTTGATGATTGATACAACCTGGTTGTCATCCTCGATTGTCTCTCTAGTATCAACCTCGTGCTGCTTGATAGCTGCTCTTACGAGGTTAACAGTATTCTTCTTAACCTGATCACCAGCCTTCATCGCTGCCTTGTAATCTTCCATAAGCTGTTCTTTGAGTCCCATAGTTAAACCTCCTTAGAAATATCTTAAATATATGTTCGTTCTATTATACCAAAAAAAGTCAAAAAATGCGAAATGCGAATCTTAACGATTCGCATTTGTTATTAACCGCACTTAGAACTTTCTAGCCTTCTTTCTAGCAGCCTCTGACTTCTTCTTACGCTTTACGCTTGGCTTCTCGTAATGCTCTCTCTTTCTGAGCTCAGCCATTACTCCGTCACGTGCGCAAGATCTCTTAAATCTCTTAAGAGCGCTCTCAAGGCTTTCGTTCTCTCTAACGACTACCTGTGCCATATTCCTATCTCACCTCCGTCCGTGTATTAATAGCAATGGAACAGATTCGTCCATATCGTCCGCAATTATATCATCTATACTATGCACAATGCAAGATATTATTAGAAAAGATTCTCTATGATGTCGCCAGCCATCATTCTTCGCTTAGCGTCTTCATCCTGTGCGAACTTCTCCGCTGCTCTTCCGTGAGCAAGTGTTCCATAGAGCAGACTCGCATTGAGTGTGTTACCCTGAGCAATGAGTGATGCAATTGCACCTGCCTGAACATCTCCTGAACCTGCCGTTGCAAGACCTGAATTACCTACTGTATCGATGTAGAGTTCCTGTTTCTTGCCACTGATAAGAGAGATAACTGATGTATCTGCCTTAACAACCATACTTACGCCGAACTTCTCTGAAAACTTTGATGTGAATCCGATTCTGTTCTTCTCGATGATTCTCTTGTCCTCATCACAGAGCTTAGCCATCTCACCTATGTGAGGTGTGATTACGCACTCGCATTTCCTTCTTCTGAATGACTTCAGGTTCTTAGCAATGATGTTGAGTGCACCTGCATCAAATACAGCTGGCGTGGTACCTGCAAGAATCTGCTTGATAATGAGTCTGCCAGATGCATCTTCCTTCATTCCAGGCCCAACAAGTACTACATCGAGCTTCTTCATGAATTCGTCAAGAGCTCCCACTACATCGTCGCTCTTATACGGAACAACGATAGCTTCAGGAATTGATACATTGAAGAAACCTGTGTACTTGCTTGGGCAGAATACCTTAACAATTCCACATCCCGTTCTGTATGCTGCCTTTGCTGCGAGCATGCTCGCTCCAAGCATTCCATTGCTGCTTACAACAATTCCAACGCATCCATATGTACCCTTATGAGACTTCTCTCTTCTAGGAATAAGCGCCTGCTTTCTTGTTGACTCGAAGAATTTGTCATCGCAGATTGTAAGCTTATCAGCAACCTGCTTATATCCATTCTCCATAAGACCAATATCTACAAGTTTAATCTCTCCGCAGAACTCTCTTCCGTCGCCGAAGAACATTCCTGTCTTGTGGTTACCGAATGTTACAGTGAGATCCGCCTTGAACGCCGCCTCCATGATCTTACCGCTTGTTGCATTAAGACCTGATGGAATATCAATTGCAATCTTATATCCATTCTTCGAGTTCAGATACTCGATGAACTTCACATAATTGTATCCGAGTCTCTTGTTGAGGCCGATTCCGAAGATTCCATCAACGATGCAGTCATAGTCAGCCTGAAGAACAGCTGTATCTATCTGCCCTCTGAGTCCGCTGATAGGCTTGTCAGGATATGCCTTTGCAAAAATCTTCACCTGACGAGCGAATTCCTCGGATGCCTTCTCGAGACTACCGATGAAATACAGATTAACGCTGTAGCCGAGATGAATCAGCCATCTAGCAACGCAAACAGCATCACCGCCGTTATTGCCCGCACCGCAGATTACGAGGAATCTAGACTTCTTGTCCGGGAAACGCGCTGTGATCTCATCCACTACACCCTTTGCAGCATTCTCCATAAGAACGGGACTTGGGATGCCCGCCTCTATCGTATAACGATCCATGAACTGCATATCTTTAGCTGTTAATGCATACATAATCTGTATCACTCCTTCTGTGAGTCAGTATCTACATAGATATTCAAATTATACAAGAAATTCCGCATACAATCAAAAGGAAGCTTTTAAGATTTACAATTTTACAAAAGCGATACCATAGGCTATTATCTATAACATAGAAGGGGAATAGATATATGTATTTAAGTGATGCTGAGATTAGAGCAATTCTTATCAAAGAGAAGAAGAGAAAGAGAAGACGCAAGAGAATCATACGAAGAATCACTGCACTTGTAGTACTCATACTTGCACTGATTCTTGCCATAGGCCTGATTGCCAACAGAGATGCCTTCCACTCTCCTTTCGTAGGTAGAGGTGTAATCTTCCTCGATGCTGGTCACGGCGGAGGAGATCCAGGTTCACAGGCTATGAAGCACGTCGAGAAGGATGATACGCTCAAACTCACCCTTGCAGTTAAGAAAGAGCTCGAAGATCTCGGCTTCAAGGTTTATCTGTCAAGAGATGATGATTCAGATATCGACAGAGCCGCTCGCGGAGAGATGGCCAATGAGAAGAATGCAAAGCTTATGATCTCCTTCCACAGAAACAAGTCGCCTAACGGTGATGGTGAAGGAGTCGAGGTGTGGATTCCATCATCTAACAGCAAAGAGTGCCAGACTCTTGGACAGAACATACTAGATGCACTTGTTGCTCAGGGCTTCTATGGTCGAGGTGTGCATCCAGGAACTCTTACTGATCCTAACGAGGACTACTACGAGAATTCGACACCAACAATGCCAAGCTGCATTGCAGAGGTCGGCTTTGTCAACTGGAAGAAGGACAATCAGCTCTTCGATGACAATCTCGAAGAGAACGCGAAGGCTCTCGCCAAAGCGATAGAAGCGAGCTTCGTCGCAATCTATGGAGAATAGACAGAACTCAGGTTCTTAAGAACCTGAGTTTTTTTTGCTCGTATTATTTGAAACTTAGATACTTCTCGGCGATTGACGCAGCTGTTCGACATGCCGCAACGCATGGTCTACTCTGATAATATTCTTCAGTTCTGACCGCAGGCTCAGCGAGATCTTCGCCCTTGGCAAGTCCGAGCATCTCACGACAGATGATGCTCCTATGCTCAACTTCGAAGTCTGCCGCCATTTTCTGTATAAGCGCGTAGAGAGCCTTCTTGGACTCTGCATCTGTCGGGTCACCGTATCCATCTGAATATCCAGCGAGCATTGTCATACCACTCACAGCACCGCATACCTCGCGAAGCTTGCCGAAGCCAGCTCCGAACGGACTCGCAAGCTTAGCCGCCTCCTCAACTTCCATTCCAAGTATATCTGCGAAAGCCGCGAACACTGACTGTCCGCAGTTATAACCCATACGGAACAGTTCTTCCGCTCTATCTGCTCTACTCATAATTAATGCCTCCTCTAATTATTCCTATTCTTTCGATATAGTTGTCTCGCAAAGCCAAGCGTCTGCTTAAGCGCTGATTCTTTCTCAACGCCCGCAAGTCGCAGCTTATGCGCGTGTGCCAGTATCTCCGAGAAAAGCCTATCCGGCTCAAGTCCCGCCTCAATCAGATCTTCACCTCTAACATATGGCTTCTCCATCAGTTCCTTGAAGCTTTGAAGTCTTGATTCAAGAAACTCTCTATTACACCTACGAGAATCGCTCATCGCCATATACATCAGATCATCTGCGCACACTGCCTCATCATACATGCGATTCGTCGTCTTCATAGATGCTCCGACGTCCGCAGTGGTATTCGGTTTCATATGCCGCGGAATCATCTGCAACACATACCGGATAACAGCCTTCTCACCCACGAGTCGCTTGAGCAATACCTCTGCAACTTCAAGTCTGTGTTCGTGATTATAGAAGTGAATATCACCATCGATTATCTCCTGAGTCAACAACTTACCGAGATCGTGCGTAAGCACCAGTAGCATGAACGAATACGCATCGCTGACTTCCGTCCTATAAGTCGCCGCTCTATCTATGCTCTCCATAGTGTGAACCCACACATCGCCTTCTGGATGGAACTTAGGATTCTGCTCCAGTCCTATCAAAGACTTCAATTCTGGGAACCAGAAGTCCAGCTGATCCATTGCCCTCATCGATTCAAAGAAGATTGACGGCTTGCCTGACTTGAGAAGTGCTCTTTTCAACTCCTGCTCGACTCGTTCCCTGCTGAGCGAACTGATATCTACACCCCTGCATATCTCAGCAGTAGTCTCACATATCTCGAAGCCAAGAACAGCTGCAAATCTTGCAGCCCTGAGAACCCTCAGCGGATCTTCCGCGAAATGATCTACGTCCACATGTCTTATGACACCCTTCTCGAGATCAGACTGCCCTCCGAAGTGATCTATTATCTCACCACTGAGTACATCCTGCATCAGAGCGTTAATTGTAAAATCTCTTCGCCTTGCGGCTTCGAGTGTTCCTATGTTGGGACAGCACTCAATCTCGAAGTCTCTATGTCCACATCCTACAGCAGATTCTCGCCTAGGTAGCGCAATGTCGATATTCGTACCTGCAAGCGAATAGACTCCGAACGACTTGCCGAAACTAAGTGGCACTCCTATTCCTTCAAGAATCGAATAAAGAGCATCTGCTTCTAGTCCATGCACTTCAATATCTATATCCTTATTATCTCTTCCAAGAAGCCCATCACGAACAAATCCGCCGACAAAGAACGCCCTTCCACCAGCGTCTCTGACCGCAAGCCCAAGCCTATTCACAATTTCAATATCACTGATTCTGTTCAAAGTGAACCTCCTGTACATTGTAATTATATCCCCTAGTTGCAGATTTTGCCAATGATAAAAGGGAGCTGTTCGCTCCCTTCCACAAGTCGTTCATATACTATTCGAAGACTGCTCTGTCGAACACAGGACCCTCTCCATCGAAGAATTCGATGGATGCAAACTGGCCTTCTTCACATCTAGCAGCTGTCCACTCCAGAACTGCATCTGATGCGCATGCACACACATACTTAGCATCATGAATAGCATTGTAGATGTGCCCCTTATTAGCATTGCTTCCATCGAGAGTGAATATCTCAAGCTCTGTCGCTAGGTTAAGGAAAGGCTTCAGAAGGAACATGTCCTCCTTGCTCTCATAACAGAGAACAACCTTGCAGTCCTTACCCAGCATAAAGAGTCTTCTAAGGATTCCAAGAATTGGAGGTATTCCCATTCCCTCACCTGCGATTATACAGTCATCAGGAATAGCATCTATATCGAAGCCGTTACCAATACCGAGATCAGCCTCAAAGCAATCACCAACCTTGAGTTCGCTGAGCTCCTCACCGACAGCATCATCCGCTCTGAAGATTAGAATATATCTATCACTGTCGAACTCAGATACAGACACGAGCTTAGTGCCGTTGCCCGCTGCGGAGAAGATTCTTGCGAACTGGCCCGGAGCAGTGAATTCGCTACCCTGACCGTCAACAACGAATCTGTAGACATCCTTGTTGAGCTGAGTCTTCTCAATAATCTTATTCGGTTTACTTTCCATTACATACCTTCTCTTTCAACAAAGAAGAGTTATCATACGATAACTCTTCGGCTTCATTATAACACGCAAAATGCGATTTATGTGTGCATATGTTGAAAGAATTATCATCAAAATGAATGAGTATTCAAATACTATTCTGTAATATTATCCATTTCATCTATAAGTTTATCGACATCTGCCTCTGTTACATCTGCAGGCATATCAACCACTTGCTCTACAACGGGTTCAGCTACTGGTTCAGCTACTGGCTCTACAACAGGCTCAGCTGTTGGCTTTGCTGCCTCTGCACGAACGGTAACAGTCTGCTTCTCTACTGGCTTGCAGTCTACTACATATGTATCGAGAATCTTATCGTGCCATCCTCTGTTTCTCTTGTCGATGAGAATCCAGATGTATCCAAGCATGAATACGCTTGAACTAGCAGTCTTTACAAAGAACTCTCTGAACATCATCCACCAGAATCCAAGCGGCTTACCATTCTTACTGCTTACAACCTTCATACCAAGAATTGCCTTGCCGATTGACTGACCCTTTGCATAGAATACAATCTCTACGATGAGATAAGCGAACATCAGCATTAGAAAAACTATGAGCCCAATGCCTACACCAGCTGCCGCACCATAGTGATGATCATAGTAATAATAATCATCGTAGTAGTAATCACTAACACTTGCTATTGCAAGTACGATAACCATCACAATCCACAGGATCATCGGAATTGCAGAATCAATCAGTGCAGCTGCGAATCTTCTTCCTCTTGATGAGAGTTTAAGTGTCTTCTTCTCCGCCATATTACCCTCCTGTTATTTCTTATCCAGTTCTATATCAAAACCGTCCGACATGACGTCGGACGGTGTCGTACAAATGTCAACAGCAGTATACTGCCAGATTATTCAACCACCTGTACATTAGCAGCTCTCAGCTTGTCAGGGTTCTTCGGATCATCCTCAATCTCAAATGTTACCTTCTGTCCCTCTTTGAGAGTTCTGAATCCTTCAATCTGAATTGCCGAGAAATGAACAAAGATGTCCTTGCCATTCTCACAGTTCTCAATGAAGCCGTAGCCCTTATCATTGCTGAACCACTTTACTATGCCATTAACCATAGCAGTCCCTCCTGATTATATACTTTTGCACCGTCTGCGTGCTAATCACCAAGTTCAGTATATCACCAAAATGGTATACTGTAATGCTTGATTTTCCATACACAATCAGGAATTATGTATATTATCTATTGTTTAGTGCTCGTCCTCGTGTGGCTCGAATCCAACAAGGCACTCTGGCATCTCTCTGCCTGTCTTTGTGAAGTAGTCAACGAATGCCGCCTTGATAGCATCCTCCGCGAGTACTGAGCAGTGGATCTTTCTTGCTGGAAGTCCATCAAGAGCCTCAACTACAGCCTTGTTTGTGAGCTCAAGAGCCTCATCGATAGTCTTGCCCTTGATGAGCTCTGTAGCCATTGAGCTTGTTGCGATAGCTGAACCGCAACCGAATGTCTTGAACTTAACATCTACGAGAACATCATTCTCAATCTTGAGGTACATTCTCATAATATCTCCACACTGTGGGTTACCTACCTCGCCGATTCCGTCAGCGTTCTCGATTACTCCAACGTTTCTTGGATTCTCAAAATGATCCATTACCTTATCTGTATATAATGACATTAATAATCTCCTTTCGTATGTCCGAATATCGAATTAGATGCAGTGCTGTCTTACACCGCTCTCAAGCTCATCCCAGAATGGTGAGAGCTTTCTGTAGTGCTCTACTACCTCGTGTACGCACTTGATGATGTAATCAACTTCTTCCTCTGTATTCTCCTCATTGAGGCTGAATCTTAAGCTTCCATGAGCTGCCTCAACAGGAACGCCCATTCCAAGCAGAACGTGGCTTGGGTCGAGTGACTCGCTTGTACATGCTGATCCTGATGAGCAGCAGATACCTCTGAGATCGAGTGAGAGTAGAAGTGACTCACCCTCAACTCCCTCGAATGAGTAGTTAACATTTCCAGGAAGTCTCTTATATCTGTCACCGTTAAGCTTTGAGTGTGGGATGTCAGCGAGTCCCTCAATCAGTCTGTCTCTGAGTGCTGTAACCATAGCTGTGTTCTCCTCAAGGTGATCACAACCCTCCTTGAGCGCAGCAGCGAATGCAGCATTACCAGGAACATTGATTGTGCCGGCTCTCTTGCCTCTCTCCTGTGCTCCACCCTCGATAACATTAACGAGCTTGATTCCGTTTCTTGCATAGAGAACGCCTACACCCTTAGGACCGTGGAACTTGTGTCCTGACATTGAAAGCATATCGATGTTCATAGCCTGTACATCGATTGGAAGGTGTGCAGCAGCCTGAACAGCATCTGTGTGGAAGAGAACTTTCTTCTCCTTGCAGATAGCGCCGATCTCAGGAATTGGCTGAATTGCGCCCATCTCGTTGTTAGCGAACATGATTGATACGAGAGCAGTATCCTCTCTGATAGCATCCTCAACTTTCTTAACATCTACGATTCCGTTAGCTTCCGGAGCGAGATATGTTACTTCAAATCCCTCACCCTCGAGCTTTCTCATTGTATGAAGAATAGCGTGGTGCTCGATATTGAGTGTGATAAGGTGTTTCTTGCCCTTCTCCTTCTGTCCTCTTGCTGCGCTGAGCAGAGCCTGGTTATCAGCCTCACTTCCACCTGAAGTGAAGTAGATCTCATTTGGCTTAGCCGCGTTGATGCACTCAGCTACGATTGCTCTTGCCTCATCGAGCTTCTCCTGTGTTCTCTGTCCATCTGTGTGCAGGCTGTTAGGATTTCCATTGAAATTCTTAAGACAGTCAAGCATTGTGTTCATTGCGGTCTCACTCATGTATGTAGTTGCCGCATTGTCAGCGTATACTCTCATCTTCGTCCTCCAAATATATTTCTACCCAATAATGGTATTATTTGTCATTTCAATAAACTTATCACTTATTTCCTACTCAGTCAATAGGAATTGTCAGTTGCTACACTCTGAGCACCAGTCTCCAAGCATCTTCTTTCGGTCACCCTTCATAATATCCTCGAGTGTAACCTTCGAAAGATACTGCTCAATTGCTCTGTCAAGCCCAACCCAGAGCGGAAGTGTCATACAGCTTGCCGCCTTATCGCAGTTGATGTCATTGTTCTTGATGCATTCAACTGGAGCGAGACTACCCTCTGTCAGAGACAGAAGTTCACTCATAAGTATTTCCTTAGTCTCACGTGCAAGGCGGTATCCACCATTCTTGCCTCTGAGACTCTGAAGCATCTTACCCTTGTTGAGAATAGAGACAATGCTCTCGAGATATTTCATAGAGAGATTCTCCCTCTCCGCAATATCAGCCAAAGAAACGTAGCCGTCTCCTTGGTTCTGTGCGAGATCAATAAGCACAATGAGGGCATATCTACCCTTGCTTGATACCATCATTTTGCTTGCTCTCCTTTCTGATTCTAAAAGCGAAAAGTCCAGCGACTGAAGCACCCTTAAGTATTCCAGATATGGTGATTGCCCACCACACACCACTAACGCCAGGTATCACCTTGATTAAAGCAAATGCCAGCGGTATTCTTATGAGATTGAAAACAATGCTCGCTGTCGACGGAATTACAGTTCTTCCAATTCCGTTATAGCAACCCGAACCAACTGCCTCGAGGCAGATGAATACCTGCGAATAGATCATAATGTGCAGATAGTTCGCTCCCTCAGCAATTGCGTATTCATCCCTGAAGAATATGCCCATAAGCGGCTCGGCAAAGAAGAAGAACAGCAGACCAGCTGCACTTCCTAGTATCACCATATAGATGACACCAATCTTGAAGCCCTTATGTATCCTCTCCTGATTACCTGCTCCGTAGTTCTGAGCAGTGTATGTATTCATCGCTGACATGAAGCCACTCGCAGTACTGAAGCACAGCGATTCAATCTGCGCCGCAGCCCTCTGAATTCCGTATATCGTATCACCGAAGCTCGTAACAATTCTTCCGATAACCATATATACCAACGAGAAGAGAATTGTCTGCAGCGCTGGCGGAATTCCTAGCCTAATCATCTTTCGTATCTCATACCAGTTGAAGACCTTAACATTAGGATCCTCAATCCTGCCGAATATGTAACCATCCTTAACGATATCGACGAGGAAGATTACACTGACAATAGCGACCGCTATTGTACTCGCAACGCCCGCACCATATACACCTAGCTTCGGCGCTCCAATCCATCCGAAGATTAGAATCGGATCGAGAATGACATTAATCAGCAGTCCGATACTATTATATGTGAAAGGCGTTCTGCTGTCACCAATCGCCGTATATACACTCGATATTATGTAGTTGAAACCGTGGAAGAGAACACTGATTCCCGTAATCAGCAAATAATCGCAGGCCGCCTGATTGATATTCTCGTCGCTCACGCCGAATACACCGACCATCTCTCTTCTTGCCACAAGTACCAGTATTAGGTAAAAGAGCATTGTTATGCTCATCATTACTATAGCTGCTCTCGAGATAGCTCTCGCCTCGTCGAGTTTACCCTCTCCGATCTTCTGACCAACTGTAATCTGCGCTCCAGTCTGAGTAATCATCGCCATTCCCTGACTCAGGAACAGCCACATTCCTGCAGTCGCAACTGAGGTAACAGCACCCGCTCCAAGGCTGCCTACCCAGATAGTGTCAATCAGATTGTAGGCTATATTCATTATGTTAGACGCAACCAGCGGAATAGACAGCTTGATAAGAGCACTGCCTATATTGCCGCTTAACATATCTACTCTTCTCGACATACAAATTACCTCATTCTATACTTCCATACACACTTACAAAAAAATCCTATCAAAACAATAGGAATATGTCAAATCTCTATTGACATAAGCTATAATGAGGATTAATATCGTCTTGTAATTCCCACCAAACATATAGGAATTACACAGGAGGAATGTTCATGGGTTTACTTAAAGACATCAACGAAGAGTACGAGGTAGTTAAACTTCGCGACCCTTCAATTCACTCAAAGTGGGAAGTTATGCTCTACCCTTACTTCAAGGCGAAGAGAGCATATAAGAAGGCTCATAAGCACTATCTTGCCGGACACTTCTTCAGAGCAAGACTGATTTCGCAGAGAGCTTCCCAGAAGACTGGTATTGAGATTCACCCAGGTGCAACAATCGGCAAGAACTTCTTTATCGATCACGGCACTGGTGTCGTAATCGGTGAGACAGCTGAGATTGGAGATAATGTAATGCTCTACCACGGAGTAACACTCGGTGGTACAGGTAAAGATACAGGTAAGCGACACCCTACCGTAGGCAATAATGTAACCATCGGTGCTCAGACAACAGTTCTCGGACCTATCACAATAGGCGATAATGTTGTCATCGGAGCGGAGAGTGTAGTTCGCCGCGATGTTGAACCTAATACAACAGTAGTCGGCTCATCTATGAGAATCGTCAAGAGAAGATTTGAGGATGGAAGCGAAGCTACCTATAACAGAGACGGAAGTATCCGAAGAATTACAGATGCAGATGGCAATATTGTCGAGCAAGGCAAGGATTGCGGCAACTGCTGTATGGCTGAGAAATGCGGACCATCATCCGCAGTTACTAGATAGAATAACCCCCTTACAATCAGTAAACTTTCTATGTAGAAACGACTGCCCATCGGGCAGTCGTTTTACCTTGCAATAATAATCCTTCTACAGAGAGAAATTCTTGTTGAAGTTGCCGTACACCTTCGATCCCTCGTTGACTGTAACAAAGGCGTTCGGATCGATTCTGCGTACAATCTCGAGAAGCTTCGACATCTCGTACTTAGAGAGCATTACGCATAGCACATATGTCGTCTCATTAGTGTAGGCACCCTCACCTTCCCAGCGTGTTACACCACGACCGAGTTCTGTCATGATTGCATCGGAGATGCCCTCCTTCTTGGTGAAGATCATCGCCTGCATATTAATGTTCTGAATGTGCACTCTATCTATGGATAGACCGATGACAGTCGCATAGATGAATGAGTAGATTACTACCTCGATATTGAACATGAAGAGGCAGACAGCGTATATACAGAGATTGATTGCGATATTGACCTTGCCCACACTGAAGTTCGGATGCGTCTTAGACAAGCCCATTCCGATGATGTCCTGTCCACCTCCAGAACTACCAGCTCTCATAACCAAACCAGCACCGACTCCCGCAACAACACCTCCAACTAGACATGCCGCTAGATAATTATCGAATAGGGGTTCTTTGGCTACTGGAACTGCAGACATCGCGAATGATGCGAGAGCAATCGAGATAATCGATGTAAGGCAGAACTCTTTGCCGAGCACTTTATAAGCATAGAAGAAGAGCGGAACGTTAATCAGAAAGTATATAATACCCAGATAATCCACTCCTGGAATCTCAGGGATACCTAATACATTAATCATCACTGTTCTGATGAGCTGCGAGATACCAGTGAAACCACCGTTATACAGATTCATCGGCGTGATAATCTGATTGACTCCCACCGCAAATATTATGTTACCCGCAACAATCAGGAAGGCCTGTGTTGCAAATTTCTTCTTATCAAGATTCTTTAACTTATTCATCTTATCCCTCTTATTTATGTAAAGTATGCTTTACATCGATCACGCGCGCATACGTAAAGCACGCTTTACATATGATTAAAGTTTCTTCTCGAGAAGTACGAGTCCAACGCCCTCAATTCCATTGAACACAGTTGGCACTATTCCAGCCTCTCTGTATCCTAGGCTACTGTAGAGCTTGCGGGCTACTGCATTTCTCTCATTGGTGTCCATTCTGAGAACCTTGCATCCGAGCTCCCTAGCGAGTTCCTCATAATACGCTACAAAACCACGTCCGATTCCCCCCTTTGCGCATGCAGGATCTACAACCAGTGTGTGAAGAACGAATACCTCATCATCATCTGCCTCATACTCCCAGTCTGCTCCATAATACACATCAACCTGAGTCTTGTTCAGTATTGCCGAAGCTGGAATGGCTCCATCCACTTCGCAGACGAACATCTCCCCGCGCTCAATAGCCACTTCTGCTGTTGACCTAGTCGGATATACACCTCTCTCCCATCCAACGATAAGCTTACCAGACTCCTCAGCATCATGAATATGATCGTAGATCAGTCCAATTGCATCAAAGTCAGCCATAGTGGCCTTACGATATACTTTCTCCATATTACACTCCTATCTATGTAAAGTTCTCTTTACGTTAAAACTTCTCACAGTGAAGCATCTCTTTGCGCAGCTCTTCTACACTGCGTGCAGGCTTCTCTTCTGCCGGCATTCCGAGTGCCAGCATAGCTTCAAGTCTGTAGCCATCAGGAATTCCCAGTAGATCCTTAACAACATCCTCTGCTGTTCTACCCTCTTCCTTTGATGGTCTAAGTCTGCCCTGCACCCAGCAGCTTCCTACTCCAAGTGAATCTGCCATAAGGTGCATCTGCGTCATTGCGATGCAACAGTCCTCAGTCCACACATCTGACTCATTCTCATTACCGATAACTACAATGCAAGCATCAGCTCCTGCGAGCATTCCAGGGCCAGCTGGTCTGCAATGCGAAAGTGCCTCAAGACTGGCTCTATCTCTAACCAGTATGAGCTCTACACTGTCTTTGCCTCTTCCTCTTGGAGCAGCCATACCAGCATTCATAATCAGTTCGAGCTTATCATCGCTGATTGACTCATCTGTGTACTTCCTAATGCTTCTTCGGTTGAGCATAATCTCTAGCAAATTATTCATTCTCCTACCCTCTCTATACGATATTCTTAATATATGCTTTTAGATCTTCGAAATCTCCATGTGGATACTGATTGATATCCTTGCCAGATCTGTTAAGGAGCTCCTCAGTGAGAAGGAAGACCTTCATACCGAGTTCTGTTACAACCATATCCTCGTCTGTATTATTTCCAACCATCAGACACTCTTCTGGCTGAAGACCCTGCTTGTCGAGAATCTCCCTATAGTAATCGAGTGATGGCTTAGCGTGCGATGAATTCTCATAGGTTGTGATTCTGTCGAACATTGAGTGATCACAACCCGACCAGGCAACTCTCTGCATTGTAGCAACAGCAGGGAATATAGGCTGAGTTGCAACTACCTGCTTGAGTCCCAGATTCCTTACCATTTCAACCGTCTCTGCTGCAGCTGGCTCTCTGCGGCATGCCTCTCGCGTTGCCGCAAACTCGTTCTTGTAGTAATCCATAAAGGCCTGATTAATTTGATCGAACTTCTCGCCTTCGAAGTACTTGCGGAACACCTCGAGCATCACTTCTTCATTAGTCCTGCTTCCATCATTATCTAACATTGCCTGCATTCCCTCGCCCATGGCAGCTTTGACTTCAGCTCCAAATCCACTTTCTGCCATCTTCTTAGCAAGTGTCTCAAAGTATATCTGAACGAAGCTCTCGGTATTCATCGGAAGAAGAGTACCGTCGAGATCATATAGAACCGCTTTAATTGTCATAGTATCTCATATCCCCTTTGTTTTAACTACAAATCAAAAATATCTCACTGTGCATTATAGCACAGTGAGAGTCTGATTTTACATTACAGCTTTGCTATCGCGCATTGCCTTGATTGCTTCTTCGCTATATCCGAGCTCTGCGAGTACTGCATCGGTGTCGCATCCAAGTGCGCCGGTCTTACTTACTCTTCTGTGTCCGTAGTCTGAGTAATCTATCGGAGCTGAAGGCATATATGTTGTTACGCCCTCCTCGTACTCAACTTCGTGGAACCACTCATTGGCAACAGCCTGCGGATCAGTGTGCAGATCCTTGAAGTGTCCGTTAACTTCGTTCGCGATATCTCTCGCGTCGAAGATCTCTTTCCACTCTGCAGAAGTTCTCTCGCGAAAAGCGAGTTCAACTTTTCTCGTAACGGCCTCGATCTTGTCGGAAGCTCTCATCTTAGGCAGTGTCTCGAGATCTGGATCTTCTACAAGCTCTGGCATATTGAATACTCTTGCATGGAAGTGTCTGTTCTTATCATATTCTCTGTCAAACACGCCAATCCACTCTCCGTCTGCGCATCTGTAGAATTCTGCAAACGGGTTCCAAGGTTTGAGCCGGTTAATGGGATACTCGACTCCGTACTGTGGCTGTGAATTCAGAGCTGCAGTCGAACTGCACCAGATGGCAGTCTTGAGGAGTGAGGTTGATATGAATGTACCCTCTCCGCTGTTATTTCTAGCATAGATGGCCATCAGAATTCCATTGAGGAATGAGCTTGATGATACGATGTCTCCGAAACCGAATGACATGCTTGGCGGAACTGATCCTCTCGCGAGCACCTCGGTGAGAGCTCCTGAACGTGTCCAGAATGCTGTCTGGTCGAAGCAAGGCTTATTAGCCTCATCGCCATCAATTCCAAGACCGGAGAAGTGTGCATATATCAACTCAGGGAATCGGTCTTTGATACTGTCATAATTGATTCCCATCTTCACGAGAGACTTCATTCTGACATTTGTGATGAATACATCAGCATCCTCGAGAAGCTTGAGGAATGCTTCCATACCCTCTTCTGTCTTTAGATTCAGTGCGACGAATCGCTTACCAGTATTGAGCTGGTCAAAGAGAGGATTGTTGCCCTCATCGATAGGAAGAGAGTGGCTTAAGCCTATTGTTCTGGCAGAATCTCCATATGGCGGAGATTCGATCTTGATTACTTCGGCACCGAACTCTGCAAGTATTCTACCAGTGATTGGAGCAGCAACTACTGTAGCGAGTTCAATAACCTTAAGTCCTTTCATCGGCAGTTCTGTTTTGTACATATTTCCAACTCCCTTTCGCTTTTTTGTATATTTTACCAACTAATTGGATTATACATATAGATTGTTCTTATTTCAATACAAGTGATTTGTTTTTCTTTGTATTTATTTCTGCGAAAAAAAAGAACCTCGGAGCGGACCCCGAGATTCTTTGAACAATCTGTATCATTCTATGCTTATACTGGGAACTCGATTGCGATGTCCTTACCCTCAGCGATGTAGAGCTTAACAACTCCACCACTTACAGTAACAGTAGTTCCTGCAGGAACAGCCGGAATAGCTGGTGCAGCCTCTACAGCCTCAGCCTCAACCTCCTCAGCAGCATCGTCGCCTAAAGCATCCTGGATGTTTGCTACGATGTCAGCCTTGAGTGGTGTGAGTGAGTCACATGTCTTTGTGAGTGTAGCTCCGATGCACTGACCGATTGTGAGAGCTCCATCAACATTCAGAAGGCCTGTATCGATGAGGTCTGGGAAAATTGCTGGATCCTCGAGGTTGTGCTCGCTGATTACGATGCCCTCCTCTGCTCTGCAGCAAAGTACGGCAGGATCATTCTTATGTTCGAGTGCGTATTCAAGATCGATTGACATTGTTCTAATCCTCCTAATAAATGAATCAAATAACCTCTATGATTATAATAAAGCTGTCGCCGTATATTAAATCGTTTAGACAAATATAAGATACACTTATAATAAGGATATTCTATTATCTTCTGGTGAAAACTAGAGCATCTCAATGAATGCAGCAATTCTTGTGTTGAGCTGTGCGATATCAGCCTCTGAGTAATCAGTCTCAACTGCGAAGTATGGAGTGTTCTTCTCCTCCTTGCAGAAACGCTCGATAGCCTTGTGCTCAACATTGTATGTGTGGCAAGCCTGGAGAGTCATCTCGAGAACTCCGTCAGCCTTATACTCATCGATCATACTTCCGAGGAGCTCAAATCTGTTCTTGTTATTCATCATTACTGAGCAACCGATATTGAGGTATCTCTCTGTGAGTGCCTCCCAGATATCATCTGCATTCTCATCTACGAGGTTCTCGTACTGCTTAGCACCTGAGCAGTTCTCGAAGCCTACTACTACTCCACCGTTGTCTTCAACAGCACGGATAACCTTCTCTGTGATTCCTCCGATTGGGCATCCTGTGATGATGATTCTTGGCTTCTTCTCGAGCATCTTACCCTCAGCATACTCAGCCACGATCTTTGCAGCTACACTGTTCACTTCATCTGCAATAGCAGTTCTGTCGAACTTGAATCCACTTCCGTAGAAGATCTTGAAGAGCTCTCCTCCGTATACAGGAGCTGGATCGTGCTTCATAACTGATGCGAGGTTCTTCTTAGCAAGTCTGATCTCGTTCTCGAGCTTGATAGCCTCAAGAAGCTTCTCATCCGTAATCTCTACTCCGAACTTCTCCTCGATGTATGCCTTAAGTCTCAGAAGCTCTGACTTATAGAGCTGAAGACCAGCAGCTGTCTGTGAGTTAGGAAGATCAAGCACGAACACATCCTTGAACTGTCCCATATACTCGTACATCTTCTTCTTACCATCACATGTTGTCTCTCCAACTACGAGGTCACTGAAGTAGAAGAATGGGCACTTGTCTGTCTTAGCGAATCCGTAGCTTGACTTGATCAGTGGACAGAGGTTAGCTGGAAGATCCTTCTCAGCCTCTGCAATTGTCTCTCCTGAGGTTGAGCAGAGACCTACTGATGCCGCACCTGCAGCAAGTGCGATCTCTGTTGGGAAATATGTGCAGTATACTCCGATTACCGGAATACCCTTATCCTTAATATCCTTAACAGCAACGAAAGAATTTCTTCTCGCTTCACCAAACTCCTCGAATACTGCTGGAAGATCCTTAATAATTTCCATTTAATATCTCCTTTACTTAATTTACATAATAAAACCGTATGGATTATACCCCACACGGTTTATCATCTTCAAATTGATAATTGCATCTATCTATTGTAAATATCAATAAGCTGCTTTGTAACAGCTTCCTCTGAGAAGTGTTCGTTAGCGTACGCTGCAATCTCCTCAGAACAGAATTCTTCGCGCTTCTCGAATACTTCCTTGAGGGCATCATCAAGTCCATTCTCATCTGATGCTGCATATTTGACGCCAAGTCCATCTTCGAACCAGACTTTCGCAACAGCCGCCGCATCTGTACACACAACAGGGATGCCACTTGCCCATGCCTCTATTACTGGCACTCCGAAGGTCTCGAATCTGCTACAGCACACAAGACAGTCTGCCTTAGCAACAAGCCTAGCTGTCTCTTCCCTGCTCTTACGTCCAACGAGCTTAACCTGATCCTGTATTCCAAGCTGCTCAATCAACTTTACTAGTGATTCGCGCTCCTTACCATCACCGACGATTGTGAGACTTACACTCGCATCACCGCCGAATACCCTCGCGAAAGACTCAATGAGCTTGTCGAATTGTTTTACAGCTTCGATACGTCCAACTGCGATGAAGCGATAACCCTTATGCGCTTCTTCAACCGGTGCGAAAAGTGGGCTCGCTATGTTCGGCACGACCTCGGTCTTTCGATCAGATTCCGCAAGCTCGAGCGCCGCCTTAGCAAGAGGCTTGCCGACACTTATATATGTATCAGCAACTTCCATGTATTTCTTGTGCTGTGCAAGCTCATACGCATCGAGTCTCTTATTGAGAACTTTTGTCCAGTGCTCAGTCAAGACGATTCGCACACCCTTTGCTTTGTAGGCTTCGAGCACATTCGCCATCAGCATCATTGCCGGATAGTGAAGGTGAATTACATCAGGCAGACCACACTTCGCCTCAACAAGCGATAGGAAGCCCATCCATGCCTTATCTCTTGCAGCGCCACAATACATACCCCTGAGTCTAGGAAGGAAGCGCTTCGAGAAAGAGCAAACCTTAAGCCCGTTCTCTTCGTGGAACTCATAGGAACCATTGGTCTGTTTCTTAAACGGATGAAGAACGGCTGAGATGTATGTCACATCCTGACCAGCTGAAGCAAGCATCTGTGCTTGCTCAAACTCGAAGTTTCCCATCATTCCGTTTGACTTGCTCGGATATGCTCTTCCGATAACCCATATTCTCATATTCTATGCCTCCATCTGCTCGAGAATTGCGATTACGCTGGACTTGATATCCATCTCAGGTCTGAAGCCAGTATCAGCCTCGAGCAAGTTGTAATCAACCGATGTGTTGCCAACAGCATCATCATCGTTATATGTCACCTCAGGGAAATCCTTGCCTCTCTCAGCAAAAACCTCCTGAATTGCCTCAATCATCTCCTTGAGAGTGTAGCCCTTGCCTATTCCTGTGTTATAGACAGGCTTCCAGTTCTTTGCGTCGAGCTTGATAAGTCCGACGATTGATGATACTGCATCCTCAATATCGAGAAATCCAAAGATCTGTCTATTCAGATTCACAGAGATTGGCTCCATATCGAGAGCACGTCTTACGAATCTGTTGACAATCCTCTGATTGAAAGCAGGTCCAATCAGACTGGCCATTCTTACGTTGGTATATGCCATATTGCATGAAGCACATACAGACTCAATCATAAGCTCAGTCGAATACTTGCCGACAGCATAAGGAGTATCAAGACTGAGTGCGTCACTCTCCTTCGCAGCAGCCTCTCTCTTTCCGTCATATACGCTCTGAGATGAGATATTGATAACAGCTCTTGCACCGCAAGCTCTGCATGCATCGAAGAGTCTACTAATATACAACAGACCATCAGCAACTGCCGAACCTGTCGAATTGCGTGGATATGCGCAGTTAACTACTACGCTACCCTCAAGAAGCTCAGTAGCGAACTCCCCAAACACAGCATCCTTATGATAATACATCACACCATCTCTCAGCTCACCTGCAATATCTGCACTTGACGATAGTGCTATGAGTTCGATACCTGTGTCGTTTCTTAATCGCTTAATAAGTGCACTTCCAAGGAATCCTGAAGCGCCCGTAACAACTATTCTCATATCTTCCTCCGCCTATGCATATATGCAGTCAGCATAATCAGACTCTTCGATACCAGGAAGCTGAAGTTCCTTGCCCTCTGTCGAGATAATCCTGATTGTGCTGTTGATGTCTGCAATAAGCTGCTTCATCTCATCGATGCTACCCGCCTTACCGAGTACTCTTACAGTAATCTGAGCAAGGAGACCTTTCATCTTCTCAGTAATCTCATCACCCGCAGGATGAGCCACATAGACATCGATAACCTGTGGCATTGCACGAACCTCTTCGATTCCGCGAAGTTCAGCAATCTTGCCAGGCTTAGAGAGCATGGATACGTTGAAAGAATAACCGCCACCAAGGTACGGATCAATCTTCGATGCGAGATCAGGCTCGCCGTAATCTCCGCTTACAGCAAATCTAATCAGCATATCGAGCGGATCGAATCCGCAACTCTCCTTGATATTCTTATACTCAAGCGAACCTGTAAGTCTGTAGCCGATGTCGTATACGTATGGTACATCGTTCTCGATCTTGCACTGCATGAAGAGCATTCCGTTCTCAATTCCGATTGAGCGGAACATCTCCTTCATCCTAGGAGCTGTCTCCTCAAGGAACTTAGGAAGAAGCGCCGCTGGATAAGTGTATCCAACAGGAAGTGGAATAACTCCACCCTGATTCTCTTTGACGTGTCTGTTGCCCATCAGCATCACATGATACTCGCCCTTATCAAAGATCCAGAAGATAGTCGCCTCTGCTCCATCCATATACTTCTCAACAAGTACAGTCTTAGTCTGCGAAGCACCCTTGGCGAATTCAACAGCCTCCGCGAGTTCAGCCGAATCGTGGCAGATTGTGATTCCTCTTGCGCCACTTGAATCGCTAGGCTTAACGAGCACTGGGAATTCCACAGACTCGCATGAAGCCTCAATATCGTCAACATTAATTTGATACTCAGGAATTGTCGGAACATCGAAATCTCTCATAAGAGCCTTATATCTGCTCTTGTCTATGAGAACCTCAAACTGCTCCCTTGTTCCGTAAGCAGGAAGATTGCATCTCTCGCACATCTCCGCATAGTACGGAAGGACTGAGTCTGTGAAGCCCGTGATAACTCCATCGAAATTATTCTCTTTGATGAGCTTCTCCATTACATCGATGTCACTGGTGCTCTCGAAATACGCCTCATCTGCCATCTGCTTCGCCGGACTTCTGTCGAGCTCATACCAGTCAGTAACACCAACTGTGATGCCCATATCCTGAGCATGCTTAACTATCTCACAGGAGATTCTCTGTCCTCCGAGAATAAGTAAACGCTTACCCTTGAGATTCATATCTTCTCTCCAATCTATCTGTTCTGATACCACTGCTTGATGCAAGCAACAATGGCATCCATATCACCCTCGCTATATCTCTGATCGCAGACAAGTGAGAGCTCGTTCTTTCTGACACCTGCATTTGCGCCCATAACCTCAGGCCAGTGCACAGGACAGTACATTCCGGCCTCGATGAGAGCCTTACGCAGTGAGTTTCTGTCCTCTTCCGCAAGGAACACAGGCAGGAAAAGCGGTGTGCCTTTCTCGAGGTTCATCTCTGGGAGCTCAAGTACTTCGCTGTTGAGCTCTTCCAGTCCCTCGCAGAGTCTGCGCGCATTGTCTCTTCTCTGCTTCTTGACAGCCTCGATGTCTGTTCCCTCAATAATTCCATATGAAGTGCTGTCAATCTCGAGCAGTCTGTCAACGTGAATCAGATCATTATCGAACTTGGACTGTGTTGCAAGGAAGTTCTCCTTGTCGCTGATCTCGCCCTTGAGATAAGCGTACTTCTCCTTCATTCCGCTGATCTTGTCCTCTACAGCATTGTCACTGCACTGATCAGGCTTAACTGCAAGCTTGCCGGACTTCTTTGCTACCCAGCCACCCGCTGGAACAGCGAACCATTTTCTAAGGCTGGCAACGAGATAATCACTCTCAGCACAAGCAGGCTCATCGGCAAGAAGTGAATGTGTGATGTCCTCGATTACGATTGCACCAGCTGCATGTGCCTTGCTGATAGCCTCTGCAGCCGCATCAGTTCCGAGTCCGAAGTAATCCATAACGAGCACAGCATCACCTGCACCAAGAGCAGGAAGCTCATATTTGAATCTTCCGTCCTTGCGAGATACTTCGTAGAACTTTACCTTAACTCCGTTATCAATGAATGACTGCATCATTGATACACAGCAGTATGAAGGCATATAGATGCAGTTCATTGAACCATTGCTTAGAATATCTCTTACAGCCATCTCAATAGCGGCTCTACCTGAGAATGTAAATGCAGAATCCTCTGCAGCTGGAAGCCAGTTGACCCCCTTACCTGTAGCCTCAGGCATATTGTCATCGAGCCAGAAGAAGCTTCCGATTTCTGAATAAGTCATTCCGTTCATTTTGTCTGTCACTCTTCCCTCTTCCTTGAGCACTGTATAAGGACCAAAATCCTTAACCTTGTGTGTACCTCTAACTGTGATATCTGCAGACTTCAGAACCTTGAAGAAGGTATTGATGATAATCTTGCAGTCATTGATGAATGTGATATTGTCCACATATTCGATATCGTACTCGAAGCGCTTATCCCAGCTGAGATTGTTTCTTCCATTCACCTGAGCAAGGCCTGTGAGACCAGGTCTTACAGACTGTCTTCTTCTCTGCTCATCTGAGTAGTGAGGCAGATAGTACATCGAAAGCGGACGAGGACCAACAATACTCATATCTCCAACGATGATATTCCAGAGCTCAAGCAGCTCATCGATACTGCTCTTTCGCAGGAACTTGCCGAACTTTGTAAGTCTCTTGCTGTCCGGGAGGAGCATACCGTTCTCGTCAGTCTCATTAGTCATACTGCGATACTTGTACAGATAGAAAATCTTCTCATCCTTACCAGGACGTGCTTGCTTGAATACTACAGGGCTTCCAAGCTTGAATCTTGCAATAATCGCTACGATTGCAAGCAGCGGGCTGAGTATGATGAATGCAAATCCCGCAAGAATGATATCCAGAGCTCGCTTAACAAAAAGCTCATATATACCGCGTCTTCTCTTAGTTTCCATTGATTGCTCCCTTATAGCTATTTGTCTTCTCTTGTCTTATTGAAGTCAGCCCATGCGAGCTCAGCTTCCATCTCTGTGATTCTCTGGTTGTGCTCTACGATTGGATAATTGTATCCGCCTGTTGTAGGATCAAACTTCATCTTCTCTACGAAGTCATCGAAGCTTCCAATCTTTCTTGCTGGAGAACCAACATATACACCATTCGACTCGAGGTCCTTTGTCACGATTGAGTTAGCACCGATAATGATATTTGAGCCAATCTTAACGTTGCTCATGATAGTGCAGTTATATCCGATGTATACATTGTCCATTACCTCAATGCATCCTACCTTCTCAGGGAAGAATCCCATATCCATTCCGTTGAGGATTGCATATGACGCATCATGTGTAACGAATCTTACACCTGCTGCTACCATGATATTGTTGTGCAGCTTGATCAGCTCAGGATAGAGCGGAATAAGTCTTGGCTGGAATCTAACATTCTCACCAACCTCTGCAAAAATCTTCTTATCTCTGAGGTAGTTACCTCTTCTTCTTGAACCTCTCTGCATTGCCAGACCTACAGTCTGAAGCATTCTCTTCTTCTCCATATTATTATCCTTCCGTTTATCCTTAAGCTACTGTCTGTACGCAGGGAAGAAATCCGAATCCTTGTCGACTCCCTTTATCTCGCACAGTCTGTCATACACTTCCTTATTCCATATCTTTCTTCCAAGATAGAAGTCAAAGTCAGTATTCTGTCCGAACTTCTTCTTGAAAAGATACAAGCTGTTGTCCTCAGCTCTCGACGTTCCGCCACCGTAGTGTACGAAGTGCATTCCGTGTTCCTTCGCCCACTCTGCTGTTGCATACTTTGTCACATAGGCAGGTGACATACTCAGATACTCAGAAAGAGTACCGGAAAGATGACACTGCACGATGTCGCCGCAGGCGAAGTATAGACCTGCCGCAATAAGCTTGTCCTCAAAGAGGACTTTTACATAGATAACATACTTGCCGAGAGTATCCAGTATCTGCTGGAAATACTCATCGCCGAAGTAGTAATAGTCTGAAGCACTGTCTCGATCCATTGTTGAGTAGTACACAGTCTTGAACTCATCTATCTCGCTCGGATTCTCGATTACCTCATAAGTCACACCTGCCTTGAGAGCTTTCTTGATGTACTTCTTGGTGCTCTTGCTGAACTCCTCACTGATCTCGTAATCTCTGACATTTGTTCCAACAGTCTTTCTGTCCCATGTAGGATTGTAAATGCTCTCGAAGTCTGCTGCATTGTTCAGTATCGGATGGAATCTGACAAACTCACTGACTACATTATTGTCCTTGCAGAACTTCTCCATCTCAAGTCTGAAGCTGTCTACCAGAGCCGCCTTATCGCCTGTCAGCGATGTGATTATAGGTCCGCCGTAACCATATGGTGTTATGAGATCGTAATACTTCTCGTCTGTATCAATTGGAATCTCTCTCAGCATCATATATGAAATTGCAGAGCCATGTTCATTGTCCACACTTACCGACACAGCTTTCGCATTCTCTATCTTCTCATAGAGCTTCGGATAACTCTCATCGAAATAGAAATCCGGAATATTCTGATACATTGTCAAATCTCCTGTTGTTATTCTACTCAAAGCACGCTCTGATTACTTCGATAATCTTGTCCTGCTGCTCTGCTGTAAGCTTGTTGTCACTTGGCAGGCAGAGTCCTCTATGGAAAATATCCTCTCCCGCTCTTACGCTTCCGTCCTTAGCCACGAATGGGTTCATTCTGAAGATAGGCTGCATGTGCATTGGCTTCCAGATTGGTCTTCCCTCTGCATTGATTGAAGCGATTACGTCGAGAATCTCTTGTGGACATGACTTACCCTCCTCTGGAATGTAAGCAACATCCTGGTCGCTTCTTACCTGCTTGCACATTGCATCTTCGTCGATGATCATACAGCTCAACCAGTAGTTAGGTTCGCAGTCAGCTGGGATAGGATTCATCTTAACAGGAAGTCCCTTGAGGCCCTCCTCATATCTCTCATAGATTGCCTTCTTCTGTGCGATGTGCTCTCCGAGGTGCGGGAACTGTCCTCTAACTACTCCTGCAATTACATTGCTCATTCTGTAGTTATATCCAACCTCCTCGTGCTGATACCATGAAGCACTCTCTCTTGACTGTGTGCTCCACTTCTTTACCTTCTCATAGTCAGCCTGGCAGTTTGTCAGGAACATTCCTCCGGAACTTCCTGTGATAATCTTGTTACCGTTGAAGCTGATGCAGCCGTAGTCTCCAAAGATACCTGTCTGCACACCCTTATATGTTGTTCCAAGAGATTCAGCAGCGTCCTCTACAATCAGTGCACCGTGCTTATCAGCAATTGCCTTGATCTCATCGATCTTAGCAGGTGTTCCATAGAGGTGAGCTACTACGATGAGCTTAACCTCTGGATAGATTTCAAAAGCCTTCTCAAGAGCCTCTGGGCACATATTCCATGTGTCATACTCTGAGTCTACGAATACTGGGATACCACCCTCGTATACTACAGGATTAACTGTAGCTGAGAATGTCATATCTGAGCAGAATACGAGTTTGCCTTCGAGTGCACCCTTGCCAGCAGCTGGCTTGCCGTAAAGCTTCTCTCCAGCGAGCTTCATTGCGAGGTGAAGTGCAGCTGTTCCACTTGCAAGACCTACTGAATACTTGCAGCCGACGAGCTCACAGGCAGTCTTCTCAACCTCATTGATATTAGCTCCAAGAGTTGACATCCAGTTAGTGTCATATGCCTCCTGCATGTACTTAAGCTCCTCGCCGTGCATTGTTGGTGAGCTGAGGTAGAGTTTCTTATCAAATGCTTTAATATCAGTTCCCTTAAACATAATCTTCTCCTTTGCTGTCTGTCTATCTATCCATTAACGCTTTATCTTACTGTTCCACTGACATCGATATGTGTCCAGTTATTCACCTTTGAATCTCTTCCGAGAACTACGCCCGCAGATATAATGCAACCGCTTCCGATACTGCTTCCAGAGCTGACTATGGCTCTTGCGCAGATTACGGTTCCGACTCCAATACTTGCGCTCTGCGATACCTCTGCTGATGGGTGAACAAGCTTAGGTATTGAATAGCCGAGTTCTGCAAGTCTTGCGAACCAGCGCTGTCTCGTATCCTTGTCTCCAACAGCAACTATCGCTGCCGAGTATTCAGATCTCAGTTTGCCTATATCTTCCCATCGGCCCACTGTATTCTCTACTGCCGGATTGTCATCAAGATAATCGATTCTATCAAACATATTGAGTTCACTCGCTATCTCATTAACCTCTCGTCCGTGGCTTCCCGCACCGAGTATGAGAAGATTGATTCCCTTCGGCTCGAAATTCTCCATACGCAAAGCATCCAGAGCTTCTTCCCTTCTCGCCTTCGCTTCATCATATGTCTTGCCGTAGCAGGATGCATAGATGGCGCGGCCGGAATCGTCTCTGGATCTGATATATCTGGCTTCGTATCTGCCGTCTTTTCTCTGTCTAATATTATCCCCTGTTCTCATGCCTTTACCTTTGCATTTGAATAGCGTTTATTTATGGTCTAATAATAGTCAAAATTGTGGTAAATTTCAAGTAATATGAAGATAAATACACAAAACGACCACTATTCAGTGGTCGTTATTATGGTAATTAGGCAATGTTCTCGAATTTCTTCTTCGTCTTGTGCTTGCGGAAGAAATAATATGGAATGAGGATAGCTAGTGCCAGTATCCAAGTCACGTAGTATGACTGAATCAAGCAGCTATGTGTCATGTAGATTGGCATAATCCAGATCAGCCATGGAATTCTCTGAATCAGCAGGAATCCAACGCTGATAGCAGTTGGAATCTTTACATCACCGAGGCCCCTCAGTGCTCCCATGATTATCTCCATAATGATACTCAGCATGTACCAAGGCATGAAGTTTCGGATGATATACACACCAAGATTAATTACCTCGGCATCAGTCACAAAGAGCCCCATAATAGGAGCTGCGAATATATAACAGATAACTATGACAATTGCATACACGGTACAGCCCTGAAGCATAGATGCTCTCGCACAGCCGAACGTTCTCTTAATCTGTCGAGCTCCGTAATTCTGACCGCAGAAGGTCGTAACAGTTGTTGCAAAGGCCGCACTTACCGACCAGAGAATCGTGTCTACCTTGAAGTAAGTCGCCCAGGCCGCAATTGCATTGGTATCGAAGTGGTTGATAACAATCTGCACCATGATGTTGGTGACGCAGTATACCACAGATTCCGCAGCAGCTGGTATTCCGATGCTGAGCTGGCTCTTGAGAACACGCATACTGAAAAGCTTCTTGATTCTGCAGAAGCTGAGCTTCATAGTTACGCCGTCAATCTCGTAAGGCTTCCTTACCGCTATGATTACGAGTAAAGCGCTCAGAAGCTGTGAGATAACTGTCGCAATAGCAGCTCCCATAACTTCCATAGGAATGACAATTACGAACAGAATATCGAGCACAATATTAAGTATGCAGCTGAACGCAAGATATATAATCGGTCTTCTTGAATCGCCCACAGCTCGAAGCGCTGCAGATCCAGCATTATAGAAGATCGGTCCAGCAAAGCCAGCATAGTATACATAGAGATATTCCTTCGAGTACTGCATGAGTTCCTTAGGAGTATCGAGAAGATTAAGAGACCAAGTGACACTTAGTTCTCCTACGAAGGTCATCACTACTGCACATATGACAGCAAGTCCCATCATAGTGTGAAGAGATACGTCGAGTCCCTTCTCATCCCCTGCTCCGCATCTCTGAGCAGAAAGAACCGCAGCGCCAGCAAATATCGTGGTAAAGAAAAAGACTACAAAATAGGTGATCATTCCGACAGATCCACCTACTGTAGCCAGCGCCAGTTTGCCTACGAACCTGCCGAGAATAACTGCATCTACCATCGTATATACCTGCTGCACAATTGTTCCGATTACCAGCGGCATAAAGAAACGGAAGATGGATAAACCAATAGGTCCGTTCGTTATCATATTGTTCTTAACTTCGTTCTTCGTACTCATTGCGACACAGTCTCTTTCTCACAATAGACTATATACAAAAAACTCGGAACCGAAGTTCCGAGTTAATGGAGGTGACACCCGGATTTGAACCGGGGAATAATGGTTTTGCAGACCATGGCCTTACCGCTTGGCTATGTCACCATATAACGCTGATCGAGTCAGCGTCATAACTTGGCTAGGGTAGCAGGATTCGAACCTGCGAATGACGGAATCAGAATCCGTTGCCTTACCGCTTGGCGATACCCCATCAGCGAGTTATTATTAAAAATTACTGGGGTGGGTAGTGGGATTCGAACCCACGTATACAGGAGCCACAACCCTGGGTCTTAACCACTTGACGATACCCACCATATTGATAAAAAATGGCGACCGGGAACGGGCTCGAACCGTCGACCTCCAGCGTGACAGGCTGGCATTCTAACCAACTGAACTACCCGGCCATATATGGTGGGCGCAATAGGGCTCGAACCTATGACCCCCTGCTTGTAAGGCAGGTGCTCTCCCAGCTGAGCTATGCGCCCTTAAAAAACTTGGTAGCGGCGACTGGACTTGAACCAGTGACCTTCCGGGTATGAACCGGACGCTCTAGCCAACTAAGCTACGCCGCCACATCATTTGTGCAACATTTTTGCCGCTTGATTATAATAACAAACGATTAACCTCTTGTCAACAATAATTCCAAAATTATTTTGAGAAAAAATCGTTTACCGAACATTATCGACCAATAGTATGGTATACTTGCCAAGGAGAATACTATAAGGAGGTCAAGATGCAATCACCTGGGCCAGTAGCATTCACTGTCTTCGGCATTGATATCATGTGGTACGGTGTTCTCATCACTTCAGCTATGGTGCTGGCGACCTATATGTCATACCGCAGAGCGCCGATGTATTCAATAGTACCAGACAGTGTTCTTGATATTATTCTGTGGACTTTGCCGATAGGAGTTCTCGGAGCACGAGCATACTATGTGCTCTTCAACATGAAGTTCTATCACAGCTTCGCACAGATAATCAATATCAGAAACGGCGGTCTCGCCATCCACGGCGGACTCATAGCCGGACTTATTACAATATATGTACTATCACGAAAGAAGAAGATCAACACACTCGACTTCCTCGATCTGGTAGTCCCTACTGTCGCACTTGCACAGTCAATCGGACGCTGGGGCAATTTCTTCAACAGCGAAGCACACGGTATCGAGACAAATCTCCCTTGGGCAATCATCGTCAATGGACAACACGTCCACCCTACTTTTCTCTACGAATCACTCTGGTGCCTTATGCTATTCTTCCTGCTTACATATATAGGCAAGAAGCGCGTGTTCAAGGGACAGATAGTATGCCTCTATGGTATGCTCTACTCACTTGAGAGATTCTTCGTGGAATGGCTACGAACAGACAGCCTTATGATTGGACCGTTCAAGCAGGCTCAGGTGCTGAGTCTCTGCGTGATTATCGGATGTGCTGTACTGTATAGATATTTAAGCAAGACAAACAATATCAGTAATGAGAGGTAATATATGAAATTAGGAATAGTTGGACTTCCAAATGTAGGTAAGAGCACACTTTTCAACGCAATCACTAAGGCTGGCGCAGAGGCTGCTAACTACCCTTTCTGCACAATCGAGCCTAATGTTGGCGTTGTAACAGTACCAGATGAGCGTGTTACAACACTCTCAAATGTCTACAAGTCAAAGAAAACAATCTACACAACAATCGAGTTCTGCGATATTGCAGGCCTTGTCAAAGGCGCATCAAAGGGCGAGGGTCTCGGCAACAAGTTCCTCGGCCATATCCGCGAGGTTGAGGCTATCGTTCACGTCGTAAGATGTTTCGACGACGGCAACGTAGTTCACGTAGACGGCAAGGTTGATCCAGTATCAGATATCGAGACTATCAACACTGAGCTCATCATCTCAGATATGGAGATTCTCGACAGAAGAATCCAGAAGACACAGAAGGTTCTCAAGGCTGACAAGAGCGCACAGAAGGAACTCGACCTCCTCCAGAAAGTGCACGACTTCATCGGTGAGGGACAGTCAGCAAGAGTAATGGATCTCGACGAGGATGAGGCTGAGTTCGTTAAGAGCCTCGATCTTCTCTCATACAAGCCTGTAATCTACGCAGCAAACGTTTCTGAGGACGAGATTGCCGGCGACGATAACGATTACGTAAAGGCAGTAAGAGAGTACGCTGCTAACGAGAAGTCAGAGGTAGTTGTAATCTGCGCTAAGATTGAGTCAGAGCTCTCAGAACTCGAGGATGAGGAGCGCGATATGTTCCTCGAGGATCTCGGCATAACAGAGTCGGGTCTTGAGAAGCTGATCAAGTCATCATATGCCCTTCTCAATCTCATCTCATTCATCACAACTGGTGAGGACGAGACAAGAGCATGGACTATCAAGAGAGGAACACTCGCACCACAGGCTGCTGGTAGAATCCACTCAGACTTCGAGAAGGGATTCATCAGAGCAGAGACAATCGCATACGATAAGCTTATGGAGTGCGACGGCAAGCTTTCTGCTGCTAAGGAGAAAGGCTGGCTCAGATCAGAGGGCAAAGATTATGAAGTTAAGGACGGCGACATCTGCCACTTCCTCTTCAATGTATAGTTAAGCCAAGCAAATCATTAATTATGAATATAACAATTTTGCTTGCTATATTCTGTAGACTTGGTATAATGGGATAAGAAGTTACGAGAGTAATTTCTATAATCTCTAGTCCCAATACCCTTTTTGAAATCGACTGCTCCCCTGCAGTCGATTTCGTTTTATAGGAAATTATGTAATTCATACGAGGAATCTGATATGAGAACTTTCACAAGAGATTACAGAATACCGCATATTGAAGCGATTGATTACAATCGCTACTTCGGTGGCCTCAAGCCGTGTGTCTTCGACATCGAGACGACTGGATTGTCGAGAGCCAACAGCAAGGTGATACTTTGTGCTATGCTCTCACCTGTTCAGGGCGGAGTCAGAGTAACTCAGTACCTCGCAGAGAACCACTACGAAGAGCGATTGGTAATAGCCGCTACGCTTCAGTACCTGAAGGATGAGGCAATTGACTACATCATCAGCTTCAACGGTGCGAGCTTTGATATACCATTCTTCAATAGCAGAGCTGAGTCTCTCGGCTTCGAAGAAGGCATCAGAATGTATGACTTCGATCTCTACAGCTTCCTTCGCAAGCACAGCAATCTGCCGGGAAGAATTGAATCTCTCAGCCAGAAGAGCGTCGAGAGATTCTTCGCTATGGCTGGAGCGAGAAGAGATACAATCTCGGGTGCAGAGAGCGTCAAACTTTACAACGAATATGCCGTTAACGGTAATCCAATCAACGAGAAACTGATTCTGACTCACAATAGAGAAGATGTAGCACAGCTTCACACTCTCATGCTCAAGACCGTATCAGATAGACTTCCAGACATTCTCAGATGCAACAGTTTCGATGAAGCTATGGCCTGCTTCGGCTACCCTATCAGAATTGCTGACTCTCGTCCTGAATTCACAATAAGAACGACTCTCGACTGCAAGAGAGCGAGACTCTGCATAAATGGAGATCAGCTCTGTGAGCCTATCAACTTGGAGATATATCCAGATGATTCGACCAGCTACAGAGCAAGCTTCGCGAGCAGGACAAGAAGCCTGAGCGTAGAGCTTCCTCTCGAGGCATACGGAGATGGTTTTTACATTAATATAAAAGCCCTCGGGCTCGATACCGAGCTCCGAGAGCATGATGCTTATGTGAATGGCTTCTTCATTCTGCGCAACGATGGTCTCAGCGACTGGGCTGCCATCAATAAGCTCGTAGCTACACTTGTGCGGAAGCTGTATTGCGAGACCTTAGAACACGAATAGGTATGATTTGCCGAACACATCGACTGCTGTCAGCGCGATATTGCCGCGTGAGATGCACTTGATGTTGTCGAAGCCGTCAGTGATGATGCTTTCGGCATTGAAGTTCCCATCATAATTTGGATCAATCATGATGTAATCGATGAGCTGCTCTGCATTTTGCTCTGCAATCTGCAGTACCAGCTCTCTTTCTTTGAGCTGAATATGGCCGATATCAGGGTCGGGAATGAATGAATCGATTGCAAGTCTGTAGAGTGATTTACCGCTCTCAAGCTCATCCCTATGGTCAACTCGACATACGAATCTGCCCTGCTCTGCTTCGTTCTCAGATAGCTTAATCTCTTCAAAGACTGCATCTGCTGCACTTAGACGCTTGCGTGCCATTGCAACAGCGAGACCCTCGAGATCGCAACCTATCCAGCGTCTTCCGAGCTTATTAGCCGCTTCAAGATATGATCCCGAACCGCAGAAGAAGTCCGCGCATAGGTCGCCTTCCTTGGTTGATGCTTCGATAATTCTCTGCATCAGTTCCAGAGGCTTCTGCGTCGCATAACCTGTTCTTTCCTTTGAAGTTCTGCCGACCATATCGATTGACCAGACATCCTTCATATTGACAAGAGTATACCAACCGAACTCGTCGCGATACTCCTCAACACCTTTGAATCTATAAGGCTTCAGTCCTCTGTTATATGATTTCTCCTGAGGCACGTTAAGATAGTACTTCGATGTCTTGCTGTACACGAGAATCGAGTCATGCTTTCTAGAGAAGTGCTTCTTACCAGATCCACCGGATTTATACTTCCAGATAATCTCGTTGATGAAGTTCTTCTCACCCATTATCTCATCGAGCACAAGCTTGATGTAATGCGATGAATGCCAGTCGAGATGAACCCACATGAGTCCGTCATCAGCGAGGAGTTCCTTCATAAGGAGTAGTCTCAACGTCATATTCTCGATGTAGAATTCAAGATTCCTGTCGAACGTGTCATCATATGCCAGGTGGTGAATCTTGTGCGACTTGTTATCTGCATCCTTGATACTGATTGTCGCGTTGTACTTGGCTTTTGTGAAGAATGGCGGATCAATATATATCGACTTGAGCTTGCCCTCATATCCCGATGCGAGCAGTCTGAGCATGAATTCTGAATTATCTCCGTTTGCGAGAAGACAGTCCTCTTCTGTGACAACTTCTGCAACAGAGTTAATCATCGACATTCGCTCCTCATACAGTCTGTATCCGTTCTCTAAACCTCTGCTGATATCCTGAATAATACTCATATATTATAATTCCTCTTGCAAAGAATCCCGAGCATAATGCCCGGGATTCAACAATATTAAATATATATGATTCTGTTAGTTGAGTACCTCAACGCCCTCGAAGTCAACGTTTGTGAGAGCCTCGAGCTCTGCACTGATGCTCATAACAAAATCGATGCCATAGTCGTTGGAAATCTCCTTGATCTTGCGCACGAAGCTTGGGATGTGCTCAACCTCGATGTCAGCGTGCTTAAGAACGCCATCGAGGAAGAATGTCTCGATATCGCTGTTTGATGCGAGAATTCCGAAAATGAATCCGATGTACTCATCCTCATTTGTTACGTGAACAAAGTCCTCCATGCAGATAACTCTGATGTTGTAGTTCAGGTCATATGTGAGTCTTGTGTTCTTGTTGATGAAAATGATATTACCCTTTGAGTTCTCTACTGCCTCGTTAGCGAGGTCGATCATCTTCTTGGTCTTTCCAGATCCTTTATTTCCAACTAATACTTTCACCATGACAGTATCCTCCTTAATTAACTTTTCCTCATTATACACCCCACGGATAATTCATTCAAGCGTTATAGGAATTAAAGCCCAAAGTACGAAATAATATCCACTAGAGTGTAGGTCTTAATTATAGTATATCCCAGCAAATGTGCAAGGGCTGAGATTGGAATCGCCGAAATAACGCAGGCGCTGACGACACAGCCGTCAGCGCCCGTATTTCTTGTTATTAGAGTCTTTAAGAGACTACTTAGCCTCTGCTGCCTTCTGAGCGTCAAGCTCCTTGCAAACAGCGTCGATTCTGTGAGCAACCTCGATGAAGTCCTCCTCCTTGAATCCTCTTGTTGTCATAGGAGCAGTTCCGATTCTTACTCCTGATGTCTGCATTGGAGATCTCTTCTCGTTAGGAACGCAGTTCTTGTTGAGTGTGATTCCAACTGCATCGCAAGCGTTCTGCAGATCCTTACCTGTGAACTCTCTGTCTGAGAGGTCGAGCAGGAATACGTGGTTGTCTGTTCCGCCTGTTACTACATTGTATCCCATCTTTACGAACTCATCAGCGAATGCCTTGCAGTTCTTTCTAACCTGAGCCTGGTACTCCTTGAACTCTGGCTTGAGAGCCTCCTCAGCACATACAGCCTTAGCAGCGATTACATGCTCGAGTGGACCACCCTGTGCATATGGGAATACAGCGCTGTCAACCTTCTTAGCAAGCTCAGGCTTAGCGAAGATCATTCCACCTCTTGGTCCTCTGAGTGTCTTGTGAGTTGTTGTTGTGATGATATCAGCATATCCGAAAGGTGTTGGGTGCTCGCCAGCAGCAACGAGTCCTGCGATGTGAGCCATATCTACCATGAAGTATGCTCCAACTTCCTTAGCAACCTCTGCGAATGCAGCGAAGTCGATTGTTCTTGAATATGCACTAGCACCTGTGAGGATCAGCTTAGGCTGAAGCTCCTTAGCCTTTGCCTTGAGGTCCTCCATATCGATGAATCCGTTATCGTCAACGTCATAGAAATGAACATCATAAAGCTTGCCGCTGAAGTTAACAGCTGAACCGTGTGTGAGGTGTCCACCGTTATCAAGGTTGAGTCCGAGAATTGTGTCACCTGGCTCAAGGATAGCCTTGTAAGCAGCGAAGTTAGCCTGTGATCCTGAGTGTGGCTGTACGTTTACATGGTAGTCAGTCTTGAAAACCTCTCTCCACTTGTCACAGCAGTACTCCTCAAGCTGGTCAACAAACTCTGTTCCGCCGTAGTATCTACCCTTGTTTCCTGAAGTTCTTTGATATGGATATCCCTCAGCGTACTTCCATACAAGGCAGCTTCCGCCTGCAGCCATAACAGCCTCTGAGCAGTAGTTCTCTGAAGCGATGAGCTCAACATTGTTCTTCTGACGGTTGTACTCCTTCTCGATAAGGTCTGCAACTGTTGGAGAAACCTTAGCTACCTCAGCAATGATATACTGATTATAAGTGCTGTTATCATTTCCATTCTTGTCAAACATCGGTCGTTTTCCTTTCACTATAAAGAGATATATTTTGTTTTGATTTCGCCAATCAAATATATTGAACCGAGGACCAGCACATTATCATACTTCGCCAGTCTCTCAGTATCAAACAGTGTTGACGTGTCTTCAGAAGCCTCACATTTGCATCCCCTAGCCTCAAACAGATCCCCGAGCGTATGAGCAGGAAGTGCCCTATCGCTATCTGGTTGAAGCATAAGAAAATCTGCATTGCCGAAAGCTTCTGCAAGCATCGATACCATAGTATCACATTCTTTGTCTTTTAGACACCCAAAAACTAATAAAAGTTTGTTATCGTCAACATTTCTTCCGATAGTCTTTCTATATGCATCGATTGCGGCCGCGATTCCAGACGGGTTGTGCGCTCCATCAATTACAATGCAAGGCTCGCTGTACTGCAGGAATTCGAAGCGTCCCGGGTTAATCACATGAAGAAGTCCAGCCCTTACCGCTTCCTCGCTGATATCTATCACTGACATTACAGCAGAAAGCGCAGTCATTGCATTCCTTATCTGATGCTCTCCTATCATTCTGATTGCGAGGTCCTCATAGTTTCGTCCGTTGACTACTGCATTGAATCTCACAACTATGCCACCGAGTGCCTCACACGCAGGATCAACAACCTCGTATGACATCTCCGCAACGTCGAGAATTGGCGCATGCATCTCTTCTGCTTTTCTATGAATAACATCTCGAATCTCCGCCTCTGGCGACTGTGTCACAATCGGCACGCCACGCTTGATGATGCACGCCTTGTCCTCCGCAATCTTCACAACAGTATCGCCGAGTACGTCCGTGTGATCTAATCCAACCTGCGTAATCACGGTAGCGACAGGATGCGCTATAGTGTTGGTGACATCGATTCTTCCGCCTATGCCAACCTCCATAATGACATAGTCAGGTCTTCTCTCGTTAAAATAGAGATATGCTACAGCCGTAAGTATCTCGAAAAGCGCCAGGTTTCCGTGCCCCTCGGAGTTAAGCTGTTCATTGTATGAGAGCACCATATCTGCATAGCGCTCAAGATCCTCATCGGAAATCATCTCGTCAGAATATCTGAATCTCTCGTTGTACTTCTCCACATGTGGTGATGTGAACATTCCCACAGAGAAGCCCTCAGCCTCTAATAATGACTTAATAAAGAACGAGACGGAACCCTTACCATTGGTTCCGCCCACGTGAAAAATTCTCAGATCTTCCTCCGGATTTCCGAGAAGTTCCAGCAGGCGCTCCATGCGCTGAAGGCCTGCCGGTCCCTTATTTCTAGTTGTCTCGTAAATTCGATCAAAAATATCCATTGTTACTTTGTAAGTGCCTCAAGTCTTGCAACTACTGTTGCGAGCATCTCCTTGTACTTCTCGCCCTTAGCCTTCTCCTGCTCAACGAGCTCAGCTGGAGCCTTTGCTACGAATCCCTGGTTAGCAAGCTTCTTCTCAACTCTCTGTACCTCTGACTCGAGCTTAGCCTTCTCCTTTGTAAGTCTCTCAATCTCAGCATCCTTGTCAACCAGCTCATCGAGTGGAACAAGAATCTCAGCACCGTTGATAACAGCTGACATTACGTCCCTAGGAGCGTCAGCGCTGCTAGCCTCGATCTTGATGCTTACAACATTAGCAATGTTCTTTACATACTCCTCAACTGCAGCTACTGAATCAGCGATTGAATCAGTTCTGATGATGAGGTTGAGCTTTCTGCTTGGAGCAGCCTCTGCCTCAGCTCTGATGTTTCTTACAGCCTTGATGATATCCATTGCGATCTCAATTCTTGCAACAGCATCAGCATAGTCCATAGTCTCATCGTACTCAGGCCATGACTCCTTGATGAGAAGTCCATCTGGGTTCTCATCTGTTACAGGCTCTGCTGGGAGGAAGCTCCAGATTTCCTCTGTGATGAATGGCATGAATGGGTGGAGGAGCTTGCAGAGATCCTTCAGTGACTTCTGAAGAACGTATCTTGCAGTCTTCTTATCCTCTTCATCATCGCCCCAGAGTCTCTTCTTGATAAGCTCGATGTACCAGTCACAGAATACATCCCAGATGAGCTCATATACCTTCTGTCCAGCAAGTCCGAGCTCGAACTTGTCGAGAGCCTCAGTTACGTACTTAACTCCGTCGTTGATTGTAGCAAGAATCCACTTATCCTCGTCCTTCAGATTAGCTGTAGCAGCATCTGCCATTGGAAGGAACTCATCGTCCTCTCCAACAAGGTTCATGATAGTGAATCTTGAAGCATTCCAGAGCTTGTTAGCGAAGTTTCTTGTCGCCTCAAGTCTGCTCTGGATAAAACGCATATCGTTACCAGGTGTGATACCTGTAGCAAGCATGAATCTCAGCGCATCAGCACCGTAATCCTTGATGATCTCAAGTGGATCGATACCGTTTCCGAGTGACTTTGACATCTTTCTTCCCTGCTCATCTCTTACGAGTCCGTGCAGGAATACGTGCTTGAATGGAATCTCGCCCATTGTCTCGCATGATGAGAATACCATTCTGATTACCCAGAAGAAGAGGATATCGTATCCTGTTACCATTACTGAGTTAGGATAGAAATAGTCGAGTTCAGGTGTCTTCTCAGGCCAGCCAAGTGTTGAGAATGGCCAGAGTGCTGAACTGAACCATGTATCGAGAACGTCCTCATCCTGTGTGAGATGTGTGCATCCACACTTAGGACACTTCTCTGGCATCTCGTGACCTACTACAATCTCGCCGCACTCATCGCAGTAGTAAGCTGGAATTCTGTGTCCCCACCAGAGCTGTCTTGAGATACACCAATCACGGATATCATAGAGCCAGTTCAGATAGATCTTCTCGAATCTTGCTGGAACGTGAATCATCTCGCCTGATGTAGCAGCCTCGATAGCAGGCTTAGCGAGCTCCTTCATAGCTACGAACCACTGCTCAGAAACCATTGGCTCGATTACAGTGTGACATCTGTAGCATGTACCTGCAGGAATTGTAATATTGTCAATCTTTACAAGGTATCCAGCCTCATCGAGATCCTTAACCCATGCCTTACGACACTCATAACGATCCATACCAGCGTACTTGCCTGCATTCTCGTTCATGTGAGCAGTCTCATCGATACATACGAGGTGTGGCAGATCGTGTCTCTGTCCAACTTCGAAGTCGTTAGGGTCGTGTGATGGAGTAATCTTTACAGCTCCTGTACCCTTCTCTGGATCAGCATGCTCATCAGTGATTACTGGAATCTCTCTTCCAACCAGCGGAATAACTACATTCTTGCCTACGAGGTGAGCGTATCTCTCGTCACCCTCAGCAACAGCGATAGCTGTATCACCGAACATTGTCTCAGGACGTGATGTTGCGATTGTGATACCTTCTGAACCATCAGCTGCTGGATACTTGAAGTACCAGTAGTGACCGTCGAAATCCTCGTGATCAACCTCAGCGTCAGACAGAGTTGTCTGGCAGCTTGGGCACCAGTTAACGATTCTGTTACCCTTGTAGATCAGTCCCTTATTATAGAGATTGATGAAGAACTCGTTAACAGCCTTGTTGCAGCCCTCATCCATGGTAAAACGCTCTCTTCTCCAGTCGCAGGAGTCTCCAAGCTTACGGCACTGCTTTGTGATGCGTCCACCGTACTCTTCCTTCCACGCCCATGCGTGCTCGAGGAATTCCTCACGAGTCATATCGTGCTTGTCACGACCTGTCTCCTTTTTGATTTTCTCTACTACCTTAACCTCAGTAGCGATACTCGCATGGTCTGAACCTGGAAGCCAGAGTGCACTGTAGCCCTGCATTCTCTTCCATCTGATCAGTACATCCTGAAGAGTCTGGTCAAGTGCATGTCCCATGTGAAGCTGTCCTGTAATATTTGGAGGTGGCATTACGATTGTGTAAGGTTTCTTGTTCTCATCAACCTCAGCATTGAATGCTCCCTTTGATTCCCACATCTCATATATACGATCCTCAAACCCCTGCGGATCGTATGTCTTCGCAAGATTTCTCATCTCTATTCCTCCTTTAGAAATCCGAATAATCATTACCGTCATCAATCACTTCGTGTCTGATGCGGGCCATTCTCTCATCTATCTTTGCAAGCTGCGTAGCGCAGTCTTTAAGGTCTTCCTTAATCTCATCACTGAGCTGTCCTTTATTCTTGTATCTGAGTTCATGCTCAAGTGAGGCCCATGTATCCATAGCGATGCTTCTGAACTGAATCTCGACAGGAACCAGCACACTTCTGTTAACCAGGAAGACCGGAATTGCGACGACTACGTGAAGACTTCTGTAGCCAGTATCTTTAGGCTTCTTGCAGTAGTCCTTGATCTTGATAAGTTCAATATCGGACTGCTCGAGAAGCAGATTCAGTACCGTGTACAGATCCTCTACGTAGTTGCAGATGACTCGTATGCCCGCGATGTCCAGGATCTCTGCACGGACCTGATCAAGATTATTGATTGGATCTTCGATTCCGTAGCGCTCTGCCTTATCGATAATGCTCTCGAGAGACTTAAGTCTCTTCTTAACATGATGAATAGGCATGTAAGAATGCTTCTTATCAAAGTCATCAGAAAGCACGTCAAGCTTGGTATTAAGCTCCTTCAGAGCCGAGTTGTACAGCAGGCTGATATCGTCTATAGCCGACTGAAGTTCCTCGTCTGTGCCCTTATATTCTGGTCTCTTTGCCCTAATTACCTCTGCGCTGTAATATCTGAAAGCCATATATTCACCTCAGCGATTAATATTTGCAATAAACTATTTAATTATAGCACAACAAAGCTCTCAATTCTCGTTGTTTCTACTTTTCGAGAGCTGATTTTGCCAGTTTGTCAGCGAGTTCGTTGTACTTATTGCCCGCATGTGCCTTGACCTTCACGAAGCGGATTCTGATGCTCTTACGAGCCTCTGCGATGTAGGCCTTATAAGCCTGAGTCATCTCGAGATTCGCCTTCCAAAGGTCATCTCCCCACTTGCCTACTCCCTCGTAGTCGTGGTATACAGTCACTGCTTCAATGCCCTGGCTGATGCAGTAGTCGATTGCGAGTCTAGCTCCCATTATCTCCCCCGCAACATTTCTAAGCTGAGACTGATCTCCGTCAGAATATGCCTGTGAGAGCTCAACTACATCATCTCCATCGATGACAACTGCACCGCCTGAATATCTTCCGCTGGCTACATCGTAGCTACCGTCGACATATGCCTTAATGCCGGCATCCGCACCCGCTAAAGACAGCTGCTCTCCCTGAGCAGTTCCGATTCCAAGATATGCCTGCGCATCATCAAGACTTGCAAAGCTCTTATACTCAGCTCCGCCGAAACCATCGACCATGCTCTTGCATTCATCCCATGTCTCATAGATGCCTATCTCTCGGCCGCGTCTCACCGCATAGTATTTCTTCTTTGCCATCTCAGCCTCCTCGAATTTCCTGAGAAAAGTTCTTCGGTGTATCGGAGTCATTCCGAGTTCCCTCAGACCCTCGTAATGCGCAGCTGTACCGTAGCCCTTGTTGCTTGCGAAGTCGTAACCCGGATAGAGTTCGTCCATCTCGGTCATATAATTGTCTCTTGCAACCTTTGCAACAATCGAAGCTGCTGCGATTGAGAGACTCTTCTCATCACCCTTGATGATTGACTCCTGTCTGATATCAGTGTCGAGCTTGACTGCGTCGATGAGAATGCAGTCGATGCACTCACCTTCTGGGAGCTTGGCATTAGCAGCATCAATCGCCTTGAGCATAGCTGCTTTGGTAGCGTTGAGAATGTTCATCTCGTCAATCTCCTGATTGTCTGAGATTCCGATGCCATATGCTACAGCTTTCTCTCTGATTATCTCATCGAGTTCATCCCTCTTCTTAGCTGACATTTTCTTCGAATCATTGACTCCGAGTACATCCCAGTCTGCAGGCAGAATAACTGCCGCAGCGTACACTGGACCTGCAAGTGGGCCTCTGCCAACCTCATCAATTCCAGCTATATATCTCGCTCCGCTCGCTCTTAGTTCGTCCTCGTGTGCACGCATCTCAGCGAGCTTGATTCTCTGCTGTTCCAGTCTTTCCTGCTTAGTCATAATTCCTATGCCTGCTCTGAGAGCTTCTCAAGTGTAATTCTTCCGAGCTTGCCGCCTCTGAACTCATCGAGTACGATACGACCAGTTCTTTCGTAATCTATTCTCTTGCCCGCCATGAGGAAACCTCTCTTCATAGCAATGGCATCCATATTATCTATAGTCTCCTCACAGATCTCATCGAGCTTGTATCTCTCCATAAGGTTCTCAGGATAATCTTTCTCGAGAACCTTGATGAGCTCGTAAGCAAGATCCTGCACACCTAGGATATCATCCTTGATGCTTCCGCAGAATGCGAGGCAGAGACCTACGCTTCTGTCCTCGAACTTAGGCCAGAGGATACCAGGTGTGTCGAGAAGCTGCATGCCGTTGCTGAGCGTGATCCACTGCTTACCGGTTGTAACTCCTGGTCTATCTCCTGTTCTTGTGCTCTTCTTACCTGTAAGTCTGTTGATGAGTGATGACTTGCCGACATTAGGCACACCGACAATCATAAGTCTGAGAGGACGCTTGAAACTCTTGACCTTGTTTCTCTCCTCTTCTTCTGCTTCAAGAGCCTTAAGAAGCTGCTTGATATTCTCTCCTGACTGAAGGTTCAGCGCCAGAGTTCTGTGTCCCTGCTTCTCGAAATGATCTCTCCAGCGAGCTGTCTCTGCAGCATCAGCCAGGTCGGACTTACCGAGAACGATGATTCTTCTCTTGTCTCCGATGATCTCATCGATTACAGGATTTCTGCTTGATACAGGAATTCTGCTGTCGATGATCTCGATTACGACATCTACAGCCTTGAGGTTGTCCTGTATTAGCTCCCTGGTTTTCTTCATATGGCCGGGATACCAGTTGATGTTCTGTAAAGCCATTACTCCTCCTTGTTTGCAATAAAGAAAAAATGCATACCATCCGCGCACGCTTCAGGTATGCATCTCTTGGTCTTTGTAAGATTAAGCCTGCTTAATTCTTGCAGCCTTACCAGTTCTGGAACGCATGTAGTTGAGCTTAGCTCTTCTAACCTTGCCCTTTCTAACCAGCTCGATCTTCTCAATTCTTGGTGAGTGGAGTGGGAAAGTCTTCTCTACTCCGATTCCGTTTGAAAGCTTTCTTACTGTGAAAGTCTCGTTAACGCCACCGTGCTGCATCTTCAGCACATAACCCTCGAATACCTGAATTCTCTCTCTCTGGCCCTCGACGATCTTGACGTGAACTCTGAGTGTATCTCCAACATTGAACTGTGGAATATCATCTCTCTTGTACTCAGCTGTGATCTGATCTAAAATGTTCATTCTTCGTTATTCCTCCTCTCCTCAAAGACGTTCTTGGTTCCTTTATGTCACTCTTCCGCATATCCCCAGCGGAACGCCCGTAATAACGAAAAGAGTATACCAAAGTGCCGCAGGCTTGTCAAAGGTTTTTTACGCTCTTGGATGAGTTTTTTGGAAAACTTCTCGAACATGTATATCAGTCACTGCAAGGTATGCAAGACCCACGCTCATATCGTCAAATCCCATCAGCTCCTGCAGTGTCTTTAGGTCTCCCCCATTCTGCAGGATGTGGACCGCGAAGCTGTCTCTCAGAACCTGAGGTGTCATTCTATCGGCTATGCCAATCTCATCTCCATACTCCTTGAGTATCTTCCACACTCCCTGTCTAGTGAGGCAGGAACCCCTCTGATTAGTGAAGAGGTAGTCACCGGGTTCCGGCCTTCCGCCCTTCATAGTCGGATAAGCCCCCTCGATATATCTCTCAAGCGCTTCCTGAAGATATCTTCCAATCGGCACGATTCTGCTCTCTGAATTGGACTCCCTGATAGTCGCGAATCTCATCCTTAGATTGATATCCTCGAATCTCACTCTCACAAGCTCCGTAACTCTGCAGCCAGTGCCATAGAGAAACTCAAGCATAGCCCTGTCCCTGAGACCCTTAACCGACTCGTCAGGAAGTGACAGAAGCTTCTCCACCTCCGAAACTGTGAGGTGTTCAATCTGACGCTTATCCGTCTTCGCCGCTCTTATCTTGCTAAAAGGATTACTCTCTCTTCGCCCTTTCATTATCAGGTAGTCGTAGTATGTTCTTATAGCGGAAATCTTGCGGTTGATCGTCGCCTTCGACTTGTTGCTGCTGTTCAGTTCAAGCATATAGGCAACTGCATCCGTATCCGCACAGTCCTCAATCGCCCTTCCGTTCCTCGAAGCAAGGAAACTCTCAAGTGCCTTGAGATCTCTGCTATATGCTATAAGCGTATTCTCCGCTTTATTCTTATCATTCTTAAGATATTCAATAAACTCTTTCATACCATGCATCCCCAAACTCTTATTTCGCCTTTACAGATAATATTATTCTATCGCATTTGCTCTCAAAATTAAAGAGAGTTTCGGATGCATATGAGGTTCATCTATACAAGCATAAGATTAACAGCGAGTTCATATATAAAGCGCTGTTTCCACCTCTTCCATGTATTATCATGAGCTGGTCCGAAGTTCTTTCTGTTAATTATTCCGTCCAATATGCCCTCTCTATACTCTTCCGGCACGAAGCTGAGTGCAGCCTGTATTGCTTCCAAGCGTTCTCTTGCGGCAGCCACCGTCGGCATAAGAGCAGGGTCTGCCCCGCTGTTGACGATTCTCACAAGACGATTCACATCTCTCACCATCCAGAGGCACTGATTATACACCGCCCTTGGAAGCACATAATTCTCTTTGGCCCTTATCTGATATTCGCGCATAATATAAGACTCCTTTCATCTTTAGAATGATAGGAGTCTCGCATTACAAATTCAATTACCGAAATCTCGCCAAATTGCGCACTATGCCGCAGATTTTCTGCGTTTTCTTATCTTAATCACGAAGAAAGCGATAGCTGCGATAAGAATCGCAACGCCTATGGCCTGTATTCTCTCAGCCCATACAGCCGCCGCAACACCGAAGATTGGAAGAATCTGGCAGATGATGCTGATTGCAGTCACGCCACCAACAGCAACGAGAGCGCGCTGAGGTGAGAGCAGCTCACGAAGAGGGATGTCTGGGAAGGCGTACTTGAGTCCAGCAGCCAAGACACCGACGGCAAGCAAAGCCAGGAATACCCATCGCAGCAGCATTGCCAGCAGAGGCGAAGCCACTCCAGCGAGCAGGAACTCGATCAGTTTGAGAATTCCAAGACCAGCAAAATAGATAGGAGCCATTAGCACACTACCAATTGTTACGCGCTTCTTCTGTCTCTCCTCATCCTGATCGTTGATCTCATCGCCCGGCATATCCATATCGAAGTCCGCGATGTCCTGAACTATTGCAGTTCTGGCAGTGATATCCTCGTATGAAGGCGGCATATCTGCCGCAGCAGCCGCACCAATAGTCGCAACAGCAAGTGAAGCAGCTGCAATCTTCTTGGCTTTCGACTTATCGTTCTTATTCAGTTCTGTTTTGTTGTTATTGTTCTTGTCCATATCATAAATATAAGGCTTATCAGCTCCATATTCAAGCCAATTATATTGCCCGAAGATATTCATAAATTCTCACACTCACAGGATGGTTTGGTTATTCAATCTGCGGCAAGCTCGCCAGCTTCTACGCACTCTCCGTGCTCCTCGGCGTAGGATCAGCCTTCACAAGTGGAGTCGTAACCAACGCCCTAGTCAACAACTGGTTCCACGAGCGAAAAGGCTTCGCCATGGGCTTTGTAACGACAGGTTCCGGCGTTGGCTCGGCCATATTCAATCCTGTCGGAAGTGCCCTCACGGTAGCCTACGGCTTCCAGTTCTCGATGCGAATTCTCGGACTTATGGCACTTCTCTGTATGCTGCCTATCGCCATACTATTCAAGTACGAGCCTTCAGAGATGGGACTTCAGCCATACGGCAAGAGCAATGCGACGGACAACTCATCCGAGACACAAATCGATATATCAGAAGAGAACTGCATGCTCAAGGAGACAGCACTGCGCGATGCGAGATTCTGGATACTTAGCATCATCCTCTTCTTCTTCGCATTCGGTGCTATTGGAATATACTCACAGATGGCACCTTATCTGACAGGTCTCGGTTATTCCGCAGTTCAAGCAGGAAGCATTATCAGCATCATAAGCATCTCGATGGCAAGTGCGAAGATTCTCTTCGGTTGGCTCAATGACAAGCTCGGTAGCTTCCGCAACTACATCACAATACTGTCGCTCGGAACAATCGGCATCTTCCTGCTGCTCTTCATCAATAAGCCAGGATTTATGCTACCAGCCGCAATCCTCTTCGGAGTTGCCTTTGCCACAACTAATGTCATGGCACCAATCATTACAGTTAGCGTTGCAGGAAGCAGAGACTTCACCAATATCTTCGGAATGCTTTCTGTAGCAATGAATCTCGGAGCAATGGTTGCAGGTCCTTTCTCAGGACTGATATTCGATATCACTGGTTCATATCGCGGAGTATTCATAATGTACGGATGCAGCTATGCAGTCGCACTTATTCTCGGAGCGATGCTCCTGCGTAAGCACCGCAAATAAACACAAGCAAAAAGTCGCGCAGAAGCGCGACTTTTATTCTATCTTGATAAATACTCACACACTACCGCAGCATGCATACGCATCGCTGTCACGAGTGCCTCATCGCTTGGAAGGAACTCTGGCGAGTGAAGCGGCTTAGTGCAACCTGCACCGATGTGGTAGAAGGATCCGACACTCTCGTCGATGAAGTAGCCGAAGTCCTCTGTTGTCATCAGCGGCTCGTCGATGATAACGAGAGCGCTCTTGTCGAACTCCATGAGTGCGGCTGCTTCTGCTACTGCAGTCTCATTCTTGGAATTGACGATTCCCATATAACTCTCTCTGAAGCTGATCTCTGCGCTTGTTCCATATGTCTCGCAGGCATCAGTGATAGTTTTCCTAACAAGCTTGCGAAGATATGCACGATTCTCTGCACCAAGAGATCTGATGATGCCAGAGAACTCTGCCTTATCAGCAATGATATTGCGTGCAGTTCCAGAATGAAGCATTCCAGTTGAGATTACGCACTTATCCTCCTGTGTTGTAGGAATTGCCTTGAGGTCTACTACTGCCTTAGCTGCAGTGGCAAGAGCATCTGCACCCTTCTCTGGTGATGCGCCATGCGCACTCACACCCTTGATTGTCACATCGAACATATCGGCTGCTGCGTAGAATTTGCCGTAGCGAACGCCTACCTTGCCAGCTTCGATATCTGGTGCAACATGAGCTCCGAAAACAGCGTCAACGCCTTTCATAACTCCCTTAGCGATAAGTCTTCTTGCTCCGCCGTCACCTTCCTCATCAGGCTGGAAGATAAGCACGCATCTGCCGCATAGATTCTCCTTCTGCGATACGAGAAGCTTAGCCGCTCCAAGAAGTGATGCTGTATGAACATCGTGGCCACAGGCATGCATTACTCCCTCGTTCTGTGATGCGTAATCAACCCCAGTTAGCTCGCAGACAGGAAGAGCATCCATATCAGCTCTTAAAGCGACAGTCTTACCAGGCTTTGCAAAATCAATGATTCCGATTACAGCAGTATCGAGTACTCTTGATGTAGGAATTCCAAGTCCATTGAGATACTCCTCAACAAGAGCAGCAGTTGCATATTCCTGATTGCCCATCTCAGGATTGCTGTGAATTCTTCTTCTGAGTTCCACTACCTCATCGATAATGTCCTGTGAAATTATATTGAATCTAAATAACACGTGTACCTCCTTCGAGCCCTCTCCGAGCTACAGTGTCGAGATGAATCGCTCGAGTCTATCGAGACCCTCCTTGAGTTCTTCATCTGAATAGCAGTATGTAAGTCTTATATAACCCTCTGTTCCGAAGCAGCTACCTGGTGTGCAGGCAAGTCCGCCCTCTGTAATCATTCTAGTACAGAATTCAGCAGATGGAATACCGAATTTCTCAATTGAAGGGAAAGCATAGAATCCACCTTCTGGAATCTGCACTTCGAGACCCATGGCCTCAAGTCTTCCGAGAACGTATTCTCTTCTCTTTCTGTATGTTGCAAGCATTGGCTCAGGGCTGTATGCCAGAGCCTCAATGCAGGCTTTCTGGAATGGTGCTGGTGTTGACACCACATTGTACTGGTGCACAAGCTCCACTCTCTCCTTAATCTCAGCAGGGAGCATGAGATATCCCATTCTCCAGCCAGTCATAGCATACGGCTTCGAGAAGCTCTGCACAACCATAATCTGATCTCGCAGGTCTCTGTAGTCAGCGAGTGTTGCATAATCATCTGTGTATATCAGCTGTCTGTACACATCATCGCAAATTGCGAAGATTGCCTTGCCCTTGATTGCATTGTGAATAGCATCAAGGCTCTCGCGATTGTAGATGCACCCTGTTGGATTGTTAGGTGTGTTGATTACGATGGCCTTAGTCTTATTGCTGATAAGTGAATTGAGTTTGTCAGCGTTAATCTGGAAGCCGTCCTCTGATGTGTCCATAAGAACAGGCACACCTCTGCAGAGCTTGACCTGCTCCTCATAGAGCATAAATGCAGGAGTTGGAATGATAACCTCATCTCCTGGATTAATCATGCTGAAGAAGGCAATCCAAAGAGCCTCAGTCGCTCCTGCAGTCACGATAATCTCATCAGCACTGTAATCGAGCCCATTGACCTCTCTCTCGTACTTCGAGATGGCTTCTCTAAGATCAGCAGTACCATTATTCGCAATGTAATGTGTGTCACCTGCATTCATTGATACAGCCGCTGCCTCAATCACCTGTGATGGTGTATCGAAGTCAGGCTCGCCGAGTGTCAGCGCCACACAGCCCGGAGTTGCCTTTGCAAGTGCTGAGAACTGTCTTATTGCGCTTCTCTTACTCTCATATACAGCTGTATTGAGTGAATTAATCATTATCTGTTTCTAGCCTCCATGAATTCCGCATCGCAGTCGAGTGTTGCGAAATAATCATTCATTGTCTGTGCTCTTCTGATCATCTTAAGCTCTCCATTCTCACAGAGCATGAACTCTGCTGGTCTGAGCTTAGCATTATAAGTATATCCCATCGAATGTCCGTGAGCACCTGCGTCGTGAATTGCAATGTAGTCACCGAGCTCCACTGCAGGAAGTTCTCTGTCCACTGCGAACTTGTCGTTGTTCTCGCAAAGTGAACCTACCACATCGAAGATGCCAGCTGCAGGCTCGTTCTCCTTGCCGAGAACGGTGATATGATGGTATGAACCGTATATTGCAGGTCTCATAAGACATGAAGCTGTAGCATCTACTCCGATATACTCCTTGTAGATATGCTTCTTTCCGATTACCTCTGTAACGAGATAGCCGTAAGGACCTGTGATATATCTTCCCATCTCTGTGTAGATATCGAGCTCGATGCCGTTAGCCTTGAGGATTCTGTCATAAGCCTCGTGAACGCCCTCGCCGATTGCAGCGATATCAACTGGCTTCTCCTTAGGTCTGTAAGGAATTCCAACACCACCAGCAAGGTCGATGAAATCGAGCGTGATGCCGAGTTCATCTCTTATCTTGATTGTCAGTGCAAAAAGTTCCTCTGCAAGCATCGGATAGTAGTCGTTGCTGAGACAGCAGCTCGCGAGCATAGCGTGTACGCCGAAACGCTTTGCGCCTTTCTCTTTCAGCTGTCTGAGCGCCTCGAAGAGCTGGTCTTCTGGCATACCGAACTTCGAGTCATAGAGATTGCCTATGAACTCGTTAGTAGTTCCCCACTCACCTGGATTATATCTGCAGCATACTGCCTCTGGAATATAGCCTACAGCCTTCTCAAGCTGCTCTACCTGAGTCAGGTCATCGATGTTGATGATGGCACCAGCCTCTACTGCAACTCTATACTCATCGAGTGAAGTCTCATTAGATGAGAATACGATATGGTTTCCCTCGATTCCAGAACAGCCTGCCATAACGATCTCAGGGATAGAAGCGCAGTCAGCGCCACAGCCCAGCGACTTAAGCAGTCTGAGTATAGAAGGATTCGGGAAGGCTTTTACCGCGAAATGCTCTCTGAAACCTGGATTCCAGGCGAAAGCCTTCTTAACTCCCTCTACGCAGGCTCTGATACCCGCTTCATCATAAACATAGAAAGGCGTAGGATAATCCTCCGCCCATCTCTTCACATCATTTAAATTGAATGGTGTATTCTTCTGCATCTTTGTCTCCTAAAGGGTTCTGAGGTCAGCCTCAAGCGCTGTCTTGAGTGTTGTCTTCTCGTCCTTCATCTTAATCAGCTTTGCAGGGCATCCTGCAACAACACCGTTATCTGGTACATCGCTTGTTACGATTGCACCTGCAGCTACTACTGCACCCTTACCGATGTGAACTCCCTCGAGTACTACTGCATTAGCGCCGATGAGAACATCGTCCTCAACGATTACAGGTGTTGCAGATGCTGGCTCGATTACTCCTGCGAGTACTGCACCTGCTCCTACGTGGCAGTTGTTACCGACTGTAGCTCTTCCACCGAGAACAGCTCCCATATCGATCATTGAGCCTGATCCGATAACTGCTCCGATGTTGATAACAGCACCCATCATGATTACAGCGTTAGCTCCGATCTCAACCTGCTCTCTGATGATTGCGCCCGGCTCGATTCTTGCTGGGATATCCTTAATGTCGAGCATTGGGATTGCGCTGTTACGGCAGTCGTTCTCGATTACGATATCAGCAATCTTGTCGCTATTAGCCTCAATGATTGGAGCGAGTTCCTTCCAGTCACCGAAGACAATCTTGTCTCCAGCTCCAAAGACCTTAGCACTGCCGTAATCAACAGCCTCATTCTCCTTTACATAGAGCTTAACAGGTGTCTTCTTCTCTGCTTCTGCAATATATCTGATAATTTCCTGTGCGTTCATTGATACTCCCCTTATCTCATCATTTCCTGCATATTATACATTCCTGCAGGCTTGTCAGCAAGAAATCTTGCTGCTGCGATTGCTCCATCAGCGAAGAGCGCTCTGTCGTGAGCCTCATGCTTGATAGTGATTGTCTCACGGCCTGTTGTAATCATAACCTCGTGGATTCCGACTACATTACCCATTCTGAGTGAGTGTATGCCGATGTCCTGCTTCTGTCTCTTGCCGGCCTCGTGACGTCCGATTACGAAGTTCGCCTCGTCGCGCGCCTCTTTAACAGAGTTAGCAACCATGAGAGCAGTACCGCTAGGCACATCGAGTTTTCTATTGTGGTGAGCCTCAACAATCTCGATGTCTGCATCTGGGAATGCAAGAGCCGCCTTCTTAGCAAGCTCGCATGTTACTGCGATTCCGATTGACATATTGCCTGAGAAGAATACAGGAATCTCAGAAGCAGCCTCTGTAATCATTGCTCTTTCTTCTTCAGTCTGACCAGTAGTAGCGATTACTACAGGAAGCTTGTGCTCCTTGCAGTATGCGAGAAGCTCAGCTGTAGCTGAGTGGTGTGAGAAGTCGATTACCATATCTGCTTCGCCTGTGTACTCAGCAATTGTCTTATATGTTCCACACGCCTCGCATGCATCATACTCAGGACTTACTCCAGCTACGAGAGTGCATCCTGCAGCCTCCTCGATAGCAGCTACCACCTTCTGTCCCATGACACCTGCTGCGCCGTTAAGAATAATATTCATAGCTTATCTCTCCTGATGATCTTAGATGATTCCGTGTGCTCTCATAATCTCGAGCATCTTCTCCTCGTTCTGTGGCTCCATTGGTGTGAGTGGGAGTCTGATGTAGTTCTCCATGTATCCCATAGCGGCAACTGCAGCCTTTACAGGAATTGGGTTAACCTCACAGAAGAGAGCGTTAACGAGTGAGAGGTACTCACACTGCATAGCAGCAGCACCAGCAACATCGCCAGCGAAGTACTTGTCGCACATCTCAACAGTCTGGCGAGGAATTACATTTGACAGAACTGAGATAACTCCCATTCCACCCATCGAGAGGATAGGAACAATCTGGTCATCATTACCTGAGTAGATGTCGAGCTGGTCGCCTACGAGTGAGAATGCCTGAACAATCTTTGAGATATTGCTGTTAGCCTCCTTGATAGCAGCGATCATTGGGTGCTTAGCAAGCTCAACATATGTAGCTGGCTCGATATTAACTCCAGTTCTTGAAGGAACGTTGTACACGATGATTGGCTTTGTTGAAGCATCAGCGATTGCATTGTACATTGCAACGAGACCCTTCTGAGTAGCCTTGTTGTAATAAGGTGTAACTACGAGCATAGCATCGCAGCCGATCTCGCAAGCGTACTTTGTGAGGTCGATAGCATAAGCTGTATCGTTTGAACCAGTACCAGCGATGCAAGGAACTCTTCCGCCGATTCTCTCAACAGCGTACTTCAGCACCTCTCTGTGCTCTGCATCAGAAAGTGTTGAACCCTCACCAGTTGTACCAGCAATAACGAGAGCGTTGATGCCCTCCTCGATCTGCCAGTCAATCAGCTTACCGAATGCCTCGTAATCTACTCCATCAGCTGTCATAGGTGTAACGATTGCTGTAGCAACTCCCTTGAAAATAGTGTTCTGTCTCATGTCTTTTCTCCTTCTATAATTGCCTTAGTGTCTACGGTTCTGCTATTGCAATATCAGGAAAAAAACAGCTAATGCAATTGCATTAGCTGTAGTGTCATCGATATATGACCTGCAAGATACGAGACATTACGCCTCGTCGCAAGTTTCAACAATTAAACCTAGCTCTCCGCAACTGCGACAGTCAGGCGGATCTTATCCTACCTGCCCAGAAGAGATTCGTCAGTTCTCAACTTCGGCGAGCATTCCTTTCTCCCCGGCAACGGCTTGACGACCTTATGCACCGGACTTACTGATAATAGCTCGCGCCTCTATCCATTAATTGCAATATTCAGTTGCATTTATTTTAAACGAATATTAGATAAATGTCAATAATTTCAACAAAAAATCAGCGGTGTTCCGCTGATTTTTTGTGTGATTAAACAATTTCTAATACTTGCGCTTCATCTTATCTGAGTGGAAGTCCGAACCTCACGTAACAGTCAGTTTGTACTTCTCGGCATAATTCTTAAGAGCCAGCGCCTCCTCAGCAGAAGCTGATGGATGCTCACACTCAATACCGTCGATTCCATACAGTCTAAAGAGATCAAGCAGCTGAACGAGCCTTGGGAAGAACTCCTCATCAGTCTCGCCCTTGCGCTTCTGCTGTATCGGATGCGCCAGAACTGCAGTTCCTCCAGCAGCATGGATTATTTCTATTACCTCATGCGAACGAAGAGTCTTCTTTGTTACACTATTCAGCCTTGGTTCCTTATCGAAGACCTCATTGAATGCCTCATTGAGATCCTTCACATAACCCTTGTCTATCAAAACGCGCGCAAATGTTGGTTTGCCTATATAGTTACCATCATTCACAGCAATCAGGTCATCGATGCTTATCTCATATCCCAGATCACTGAGAATCTCGAGCATCTCATCGTTGCGCTGAGCTCTCCATCGCTTAAGCTCGAACAAGGCTGATTGAAGTCTCGGATTATCAAAGTCAATATGATAACCGAGAATATGTAAGTCTTTGCCAAGATCATCCTCAGAATCGAATTCAATTCCTGGTATCACATTGATACTCTTGGTCTCAGCGTATTTGCAGGCAATAATCGAACCCTCAATGCCATCATGATCTGTTATTGCAATCAGTTTATGTCCTGCACTCTCCCAGCGGTCGACAATTGTCTCTGGTCTTAAGTCACCGTCAGAGAAGCAGGAATGAATATGCATATCCTTCTTAATATTCATTCTTGCCCTCCAATACTCTAATTAAAGTTTCTCAATATCCTCTGCCTCGAGATAGCTGATGTAAGGAAGATTTCTATACTTCTCATCATAGTCGAGACCATAACCTACAACGAAGAGATCATCTACCTCGAATCCAACGTAGTCACCGTGGATATCAGCAACTCTTCTCTCTTCCTTATTGAGCATAGTGCAGATCTTGATGCACTTAGGATGTCTCTCTTCGAGTTTCTTCACGAGGTAATTGAGTGTATTACCTGTATCGATGATGTCCTCGATGATGATAACATTCTTGTTGTAGAGGTTCTCCTTAGGCTCAATTGAGATCTTAACTACTCCTGAGCTTACCGTGGAAGAACCGTAGCTGCTCGCCTTGATGAAGTCGAGCACCAGATCGAGGTCGATGTTCTTGATTACATCTGCAGTCCATGGGAGTGAACCCTTGAGTGTGCAGAGAGCTACAACGTCCTCGCCCGCGAAATCCTCAGTGATCTGCTTACCAATCTCAGCAGCTCTGTCGCGAATTGCCTTCTCATCAAAGAGAATCTTGCCCATTACATTAGAATCCTTGCTCATAATATCCTCCGATTCTATTCTTCAGTGATTCCGCCCTCTGCCTCTGCCGCTAAGTTGAGGAGTTCCTCAATTACATCGAGCAGCTGATCCTGGCCTGTTCTCTTGAGGGACGAAACAGGGATGATGATGTCGCTCTTATCCATATCCAGAGTCTGTCTGATGAGCTTCATCTGCTTCTGCATCTCATTGCGGGATACCTTGTCAGCCTTTGTAGCAACAACTATGCCGCTGAGTCCGTAGTACTTGAGATAATCATACATCTGCACATCCTGTGCAGATGGCTTGTGTCTGATGTCGACAAGCTGAACAACCTTGAGAAGCTTCTCTCTGTTCTCGAGGTACTGCTCCATCATCTCTCCCCACTTCTGGCTCTCAGACTTGCTGACCTTAGCATAGCCGTAGCCAGGCAGGTCAACGATTCTGAAGTCGTCGTTGATGAGGTAGAAATTGATAGTTCTTGTCTTACCAGGGCTTCCTGACACACGAGCAAGGCTCTTTCTGCCTGTGAGCAGATTGAGAAGCGAGCTCTTACCTACATTTGATCTTCCGGCAAAAGCAATCTCGTATCTGTCAGGTGCAGGGTACTGTGACGGCTTAACCGCCACAGTCTCTATATCCGATTTCTTAATTTTCATCGATGATAATCTCCTTGAGGGCATCCTCTACTGTATCAAGACAGATGAACTCCATCTTCTTTCTTACGCTTGCAGGAATCTCCTCGAGATCAGGCTCGTTCTCACGTGGGATGAGAATCTTAGTGATTCCATGTCTGTATGCGGCAAGCGCCTTCTCCTTAAGGCCTCCAATCTTGAGAACCTTACCGCGAAGAGTAACCTCTCCTGTCATAGCGATGTTTCTGTTAGCCTTCTTGCCAGTCAGCACTGAGAAAAGCGCACAGCTCATTGTAACTCCAGCTGATGGACCATCCTTAGGAGTTGCACCCTCAGGGATGTGTATCTGAATATCGTAATCCTTGAAGCTCTCCTCTGGAATCTCGTACTTCTCAGCGATTGAGCGGATGTAACCCATAGCAGTCTGAGCAGACTCCTTCATAACATCGCCCATCTGACCTGTCAGAATCAGCTTGCCGCTTCCCGGCATCTTGACTGTCTCAATCTCAAGAGTCACTCCGCCTACAGCTGTCCAAGCCATTCCTGTTGTTGTTCCTACCTCAGGTTCAAGATCCTGAATGTCATCAACATAGATCTTCTTGCCCAGATACTTGTCGAGATTTCTCGAAGTAATCTGGTACTTGCCCTTCTTCTCAGTTACGATCTTCTTCGCAACCTTTCTGCAGAGGTTAGCCACCTCACGGTCAAGATTTCTTACACCAGCCTCTCTTGTGTAGTAATTTATGATATCTCTTACTGCACTCTCTGTGATAGTCAGCTGAGTCTTCTTGATTGCATGCGCCTTCATCTGCTTAGGAATCAAGTAGTTCTGAGCAATCTTCACCTTCTCCTCTTCGATGTAACTTGATACCTCGATAACCTCCATTCTGTCGAGCAGAGGTGCAGGAATAGTTGAAGTTGTGTTAGCAGTTGTGATGAACATTACCTTCGAGAGGTCGAATGGAATCTCGAGATAGTGGTCGGTAAAATCTCTGTTCTGCTCTGGGTCGAGCACTTCCAGCAATGCAGAAGCTGGGTCTCCTCGGAAATCGTTACCGAGTTTGTCCACCTCGTCGAGCAGGAAGAGCGGGTTGTTAGTTCCCGCCTCGATAATAGCATTAATTACTCTACCAGGGATCGAACCAACATAAGTCCTTCTGTGACCTCTGATCTCAGCCTCATCTCTTACACCGCCGAGGGACATTCTCACGAACTCCCTGTTCATCGAGCGAGCGATGGAGCGAGCAATCGATGTTTTACCTACTCCTGGAGGGCCAACGAGACAGATGATAGGGCCCTTGATAGCCTTTGTGAGTTGCATTACAGCGATGCTCTCGAGAATTCTCTCCTTAACCTTCTCAAGACCGTAGTGATCCTCGTCGAGAATCTTCTCAGCCTTCTTAATGTTAATATTTGTCTTGGATGATGTGTTCCATGGAAGTTCGAGAACAGTCTCGATATAAGTTCTCGATACGTTCGCATCAGGGCTGATTGGGCTCATCTTAGAGAATCTGTCAATCTCCTTGCGGATCTTGGCATCTGTCTTCTCTTCGAGATTGAGAGCTGCCAGCTTCTCCTTCCAGATTGAAATCTCATCATCCTGATGGTCATCCTCACCGAGCTCCTCCTTGATAACCTGGAGCTGCTCTCTGAGATAGTACTCCTTCTGACCACGGTTCATATTCTTAACAACTCTTGAGTTGATTCTCTTGCTGAGTGCGAGAATCTGATTCTCTCTGCTGATAACACCGATGAGGTTCTCCATTCTAAGTGGAACCGAGTCAATCTCGAGAATTGTCTGCTTAATGTCGAAGTTGACATCAATCTCACCTGCGATGATATTGCAGAGGTTAGCTGGATCGTCTACGCCCTCGATGAGAGCTCTTGCAGCGCCCTCTCCTGAGTTGCTGTTCTCCACATACTTGAAGTAAAGGTGCTTGAGTGATCTTACAAGCGCAACGAGGTTGAGATCGCTTGGATCGTTATCTGTATCTGGTGCGATATCATAATCGCAGGAAAGCATCAGACCACTGTCATAGACGCTGTTAATTCTTACTCTTCTCTCGACATCTCCGAGTACTCTTACATACTCCTCATGTCTCTTAACAACCTGCTTGAGCTTAACGAGTACACCTGTATGATATACATCATTATCGCCCGGGTCGTTAACCGATGTGTCCTTCTGTGTTGCGACAACTACGTATTTATCGCTGTTCATAGCTGCATCGATTGCAGCCAGTGACTTATCTCTTCCTATATCAAAGCCTACGATGGTATCAGGGAAAAAAGTCTGGCCTCTAAGGGCAATAAACGGAATTCTGTTCTCTTCCATTCGCTCTCCTTTCTTCTTCTCCAATAATGGCATAAAGGCGGCATACTGTAACCGTCTGCCGCCCTAATACTTGTGATTATTTGCGCTCAAGAACTGGCGCAGCGCCTTCTTCAACTACTTCCTTTGTGATGGTGCACTTAACAACATCAGGCTGTGAAGGAAGCTCGTACATAATGTCTGTCATTATGTTCTCGAAGATTCCGCGAAGTCCTCTTGCTCCTGTTTTGAGTTCAATTGCCTTGGCCGCGATTGCTGTGATTGCCTCATCATCAATCTCAAGGTCAACATCATCCATAGCGAGCAGTGTCTGGTACTGTCTGATCAGAGAATCCTTAGGCTCTCTGATGATTCTCTCGAGTGCAGCTGTGCTGAGCTCGCTCAGGCTTACGTTCACCGGAAGTCTTCCGATGAGCTCAGGGATGAGTCCGAACTTGAGGAGATCCTCTGGCTCAACCTTGAGCAGAATGTCTCTCTCATCGTACTCCTCTCCTACTGCCTCTGTGTCGAAACCGATAACCTTGTTACCTAGTCTTCTCTTGATGATAGTAGAAAGACCTGTAAAAGCACCACCGCAGATGAAGAGTACATTCTTAGTGTCGAAGTGAATGAACTCCTGCATTGGGTGCTTACGTCCACCCTGTGGTGGAACATTGGCAATAGTTCCCTCGATAATCTTGAGGAGGGCCTGCTGTACGCCCTCACCGCTTACATCTCTTGTGATGGAAACGTTCTCGGACTTGCGGGCAATCTTGTCAATCTCGTCGATGTAGATGATACCCTTCTGAGCTCTCTCAAGGTCTCCGTCAGCAGCCTGATAGAGTCTGAGGAGAATATTCTCAACGTCCTCTCCAACATAACCTGCCTCAGTGAGTGAAGTAGCATCTACAATAGCGAAAGGTACATCCAGGATTCTCGCAAGAGTCTGTGCGAGCAGAGTCTTACCGCTTCCTGTAGGTCCGAGCATCAGGATGTTACTCTTCTGAATCTCAACCTGATCTGAGCCTCTGTTATCCTTCTTCTCGAGATACTTGATTCTCTTATAGTGGTTGTATACCGCAACAGCGAGAGTCTTCTTAGCGCTCTCCTGCTCGATGACATACTGTCCAAGCTCCTCAACGATGTCGGCTGGCTTAGGCAGCTTTGTCATTCTCTTGCGTACCGGCTGCTGGTCCTCTGTGATAAGAGATGAGCAGAGGTCGATACACTCGTTGCAGATGAATACATCCGGTCCAACAATGATTTTCTTTACCTGTGAGCTAGTCTTCCCGCAGAAAGAGCACACAAGCTCGTTAGTTCTGTTCTCTTTGCTCAATTCAATCTCCTTAAGTAGTTATCTCTCGAGCACCTTGTCGATAAGTCCGTACTCCATAGCCTCCATAGCAGACATGAAGTTGTCTCTGTCAGTATCCTTCTCGATTGTCTCGAGATCCTGGCCAGTAGCCTCAGCGAGGATATTGTTCAGCTTGGACTTAGTCTTCATCATCCAGTCAGCCTGAATCTTGATATCTGATGCCTGACCCTGAGCACCACCGAGTGGCTGGTGAATCATGATCTCGGCATTAGGAAGAGCATATCTCTTGCCCTTTGTTCCTGCTGACAGAAGTACAGCACCCATGCTTGCCGCCAGTCCAACGCAAATTGTGCAGATGTCTGGCTTAACGTACTTCATTGTGTCGTATATAGCCATTCCTGCCGTTACCATTCCGCCAGGTGAGTTGATGTAGATCTTGATGTCTCTCTCTGGATCCTGCGCCTCAAGGAAAAGAAGCTGTGCTACAACAAGGCTTGCTGTTCTGTCGTCAATCTGGTCATCGATGAAGATGATTCTGTCGATCAGAAGTCTTGAATAGATGTCGTAACTTCTCTCTCCCTGTCCTGTCTGCTCAATTACATAAGGTACATAATTCATTCTTAATATCTCCTTAAGCAAGGGGCTGTGGACTATGCCTCAGCCTCTGCTTCCTTCTTAACTGCCTCAGCGAAGATGAACTCGATAGCCTTCTTTGTCTGTACGTCTTCCTTGAAGTACTTAACGTTAGGTCCGATCATCTCCTTAACCTGCTCGTTTGTCATTCCGTACTGTGCACCGAATGCTGCAACCTCAGCCTCGAGCTCCTCATCAGTTACATCGATGTTCTCCATTCTGATGATGTTCTTGAGGAGGATTCTTGTGTTAACTCTTCTGAGAGCCTCATCTCTTGAATCGTTCTTGAGATCCTCAACAGTCTTGCCCATCCACTTCATGTAATCCTCAACGCTGATGCCCTGCATTCCGAGCTGCTGGTTCATCTCCTGGATCATTGAGTTAAGCTCGCTGTCAATCATTACCTCTGGTGTCTCGATTGGGTTAGCATTGAAAAGTGCCTCGAGAGCTCTGTCCTTCATGATTGACTCGTCCATGTTGTCTGCATCGTTCTGGAGCTTCTTAGCGAGGTCCTCCTTGAACTCAGCGAGTGTCTCGAAATCGCTGATGTCGCTTGCGAGCTCGTCATCGATCTCTGGGAGAATCTCCTGCTTAACCTCGTGAACTGTTGTCTTAAATACAGCTGGCTTACCAGCGAGGTCCTCTGCGTGGTACTCCTCAGGGAATGTTACAGCTACCTCAACCTCAGTGCCTGCAGCCTGACCAACGAGCTGATCCTCGAATCCTGGGATGAACTGTCCGCTTCCGAGCTTGAGCTCATAGTTCTCAGCTGTGCCACCCTGGAACTCAACACCGTCAACTGAACCAACGAAGTCGATGATTACTGTGTCGCCGTTCTCTGCAGCTCTCTCAACGGTCTCCATTCTAGCCTGCTTCTTAGCAAGTCTCTCGAGCTCAGCCTGAACCTCAGCATCTCCGATTACTGTAGCGCTCTTCTCGATCTCAAGACCCTTGTAGTTAGCAATCTCCATCTCAGGGAAAGCGTCAACCTTAACTGTTACAGTTACGTCCTCACCCTTCTTGATGTCTGATACCTGAAGATCCTTAGGCTGATCGATTGGCTCGATATCGAGCTCAGCGAGAGCCTTTGGATATGCCTCGTCGAAGAGGTCGTTAAGTGCGTCTGTGTAGAAGATCTCAGCTCCGTACATTCTCTCGATGATCTTTCTAGGTGCCTTACCCTTTCTGAATCCATCAATCTGGAACTGGTTTCTGTTCTTCTTGAATACAGCGTCTACAGCAGCCTCAAACTCCTCAGCTGCGAAAACTACCTCAAACTTAACCTCGTTGCCTTCCTTAGCAATGATTGTGCTCTTCATTAAACTAATCCTCCTGTTTGTATTACACTTAATATTTATTATCTATAATGTGTGCATTGTGCGAAAGCCAGCTGATTATTCAGCAAAAGCTCTCTGAAGCTTTGATTCCTGCTCAGGCTCAAGCTGATACTTCTCTGCAATGCGATGAGCGAGATCCTTGAAATCGTTCTCATCTCCGTGATACCACTCAATCTCGAGTTCGAGCACGTCAACAGCACCCTTCTTGTTTCCGATGACACCCTCGTCAAGAGAAAGCGCACTGATTGACTTGCCTGTATCAACCATCACGAGCTTTCTGCAGAAGTCCATCTCAATAGTCTTGATGAGCTTCTTATCGCCAACAGCTTCATACAGAACCTCATAAGCATCACTTGACTTGAAAATATCAATATCTGGTGCCTCAGCGAATCTCTCATCATTGATTACAAGGTCGATCTCTTCTCTGACATGAAGACCATCTTCCTCATTCACCTCAACGTCCCACTTGATAGTAGCAACGATGCGGTCATTCTCATATCTGATTCTATACGCGATACCCGCATTTCTCAGATCCTGATCCTCTGTATCGAAGTAGACAGCATGCATCTGCACCTCGTCCACCTTATCATTCTTGAGGTGATTCTCGAGAATAGGGTCCTTGATAATCGAATCAAATACGCTTGCATCATTAATGCGATACTTGAATTCAGTTTCCATAGTTACTCCACTTAGGTAATATTTTGCAAATTAGCCATATGATTCTACTAGATAATAGCCATTATGTCAATCAAACAGGCACTTAATGTACAGTTTAAAGCATATAAAAAAGAGGTTTTCGCCTTCGAAAACCTCTTTTGCTCTTAGTCGATGCGCTTCCGACAAGAAAAGTGGTTTTATCTGTCGTACTTATCGCAGATATCATTAATTTCTTCGACAAATTTCGCAAGTTCCTTGTTGCTTCCACCCTGATTGCGCTGAATAACAGCCTGAAGTCTCTTACCAGCTGCCACAAGCTGCTGATATATTGACTGATTCTTCTTACCGCCTTCAGTTCTAGGCTTATATCCATCCTTCTGAACAGCAGTCTTTCTAATAACAGGAACAACAGGAGCCTTATCGATGCACTCGCCACTAGCAAGGTCATAGACCTCACCGCTGAACGGAGCACTTGCAAGCACTCCAAGTCCATTCTGAACAAGCTCAGCAAAGCTTACAGTAACAGCATCCTCGCCGTGGTTAACAAATACTCTGTCAGGCTCTATCTGCTTAAGCCAATCCATGAGCATTCTCTGATCAGCATGGCTGCTGCAGCCGTCAATAGTCGCAATCTCAGCCTGAACAGTAATAGGCTCGCCGAATAGTGTGATGTCCTCAACACCCTCAAGCAGCTTGCCGCCGAGAGTTCCTGGTGACTGGTATCCTACGAAAACAATCGTATTCTCAGCTCTCCACAGATTGTGCTTGAGATGGTGTCTGATTCTTCCCGCCTCGCACATTCCAGATGCCGAGATAATTACCTTAGGTTCATCATTGAAGTTAAGAGCCCTCGACTCCTCAACCTTGACTGCCAGATGAAGGTCCGGAAGCTGTATTGGATTGATGCCCTTATTGATAAGTGCTTTCGCATCCTCGTCGTAGTATTCCTCAACCTCAGTGCTGTATATATTAGTAGCCTCAACTCCAAGCGGGCTGTCCACATATACAGGGAAGTCAGGAAGAATTGGCACAAGACCCTTCTCCTTAATCACCCTCAGGTGATAGAGCAGTTCCTGAGTTCTTCCAACCGCGAATGCTGGAATCACCACAGTTCCTCCCCTCTTGAATGTTCTCTCGAGAATCACAGACAGCTGTCCCACATAATCTGGGTTCTCAGGATGAAGTCTATCTCCGTACGTCGACTCGATTACCACGTAGTCAGCATGCGGTGGCTTCTGCGGATCTCTGATTAGAGGCTTGTGCAGATTGCCTATATCTCCAGAGAAGAGAATGCTCTTCTCCAGTCCATCCTCATTAATCGAGAAAAGTATGTTCGATGAGCCGAGAAGGTGTCCGTCATCAGTAAAGCGTATGCTTATGCCGTCAAAAATCTCCACTTCTTTGTCGTAACTGCAGCATCTGAACATAGGCATTGTTCTCTCAACATCTGCAGTCACATAGAGAGGTACATACTCAGGTCTGCCAGCGCGCTTAGCCTTTCTGTTTCTCCACTCTGCCTCGGCCTCCTGAATGTGAGCGGAGTCACGAAGCATGATGTCGCAAAGCTTTCTCGTAGCATCTGTAGCGTAGATTGGTGCGTCGAAACCGTGCGCAACGAGCGCCGGAATTTTACCCGAGTGGTCAATATGCGCATGTGTCAGGCAGATTGCATCTATCTGGTCTGGCGCAACTGGAATATCGCAGTTCTCGTAGATGTCTGCGCCCTGCTCCATTCCGCAATCGATGATAATCTTCTTACCGCAGGCCTCAAGAAGAGTACAGGAGCCTGTAACCTCATGAGCCGCACCGAGGAAAGTCACTTTCATCTCACCCTCCTAATCCTCAAACTTTACGAGTTTGATCTTCGAATCTCTGTCCTTGAAAAGCAGATCTGTCATAGCTATGAAATTGTCTGAAAGGTCGCTCGCATAATATCTGTCTTGGAACTCATTAGGCTCAGCCAGCATATCGTTCTCCTCAAGATAATCCTTGAGTTCTCTGACTACCTCTGCAGAGGAATTATACAGATTGAGCTGAGGATACAGCTCGTTGATATGCTTAGCAACCAGAGGGTAATGTGTGCAGCCGAGAATCAGATTGTCGAAATCGTTATCCTTCACGAAGTCGTCCAGATAGTAAGCCACCGTCATCTTCATAATCTCTGTATCTGTAAAACCCTCTTCGACAAGCGGTACAAAGGCCGGACATGCGAGGCTGTAGGTCTCGATCGAAGGATCGAGTTCCTTAATCTTGCGCGAATATACGTCGCTGCTGATTGTAGCCTTGGTCGCAATGATTCCAACTTTCTTAACGCCGTCTTTAACAACCTTGCGCACTACAGGTCCGATAACTCCGTAGATAGGCACATCAGGATACTTCTCTCTCAGAGTATCGAGAGCCATAGCAGTTACCGTATTGCACGCAATAATAATCAGTTTGACATCCTTGGATACCAGATAATCCACTATCTGTCCCGCGAATTCCCTTATTGTATCAGGCGACTTCGATCCATATGGTGTTCTGGCTGTGTCACCGAAGTATATTACCTTCTCGTCTGGAAGAATCTCATGAAGCTCCATGACGCTTGTGAGACCGCCGAGTCCCGAATCAAAGAAACCAATAGGTCTGTTATCCATTCTTATACCTCTATCTTAAAGAGTAATCAGCTCGTACTCTCTTGTTCCCATTCCTAACTTCTCACCGTGCTCAAGTCCAGCTTCCCAATTGGTCTCAGGATGAGCGAGCTTGAAGATATCCTTCTTATCGTGATTGTGCTCACAGCAGTCGTGAGTATGCTCACCCAACATACTGTTCTCGAAGATAGGCTGTTCATTGCAGGCATCTGCACACGCCTGATCGATTGCAATTGGGTCATAACTTGCGAACATTCCAACATCTGGAACCAGTGGAACGTCATTGCACGGATCACAATCGCAACTTGGCGATACGTCCTTAACTAAGCTTATGTGGAAAGCCTGCTTGCCGTCGAGTACAGCAGAAGCGTACTCAGCAATCTTGCGATTGACAATCAGATTAGCCTCATCCCACTTGCAGTTGATTGCTCCTTTAGGGCAGAAACCGAAGCAGTGTCCACAGCCGAGGCATTTGTCCTCATCGATTATCGCCTTGCCATCGACAATGTTAACGCCATCGTTTGCGCAGTTCTTGAGGCACATACCACAACCGATACAGAGATCCTCATCGATTGCAGGAGTTCCGTTGGAGTGCATCTCCATCTTGCCTCTCTTCGAACCGCAACCCATTCCAATATTCTTTATACAACCACCGAAACCAGTAGCAACGTGGCCCTTGAAATGCGAAAGGGAGATAATCACATCGGCCTCGGCAATAGCCGCTCCAATCTTTGCATTCTTAACGTATTCTCCTCCCTTAACAGGAATCTCCTGCTCATCATTACCTCTGAGTCCATCAGCGATGATCGTGTGGACGCCAGTTGCAAGCGGATTATAACCATTCATATATGCAGCATCGAGGTGTCCGAGTGCATCGCTTCTGTAACCTGGATACAGTGTATTGCAATCAGTCACGAAAGGCTTACCGCCGAGTTCCTTGACATAATCGCACACAATCTTCGAATACTGCTGTCTGAGGAAAGCCATATTGCCCCACTCACCGAAGTGAAGCTTAACTGCTACGAACTTATCCTTCAGATCCATATCTGCGAATCCCGCCTTCTCGAGCAGCTTTCTTAACTTATCGAGCTGGCTGTCATATTTGCAATGGAAGTCTGTAAAATATACTTTAGAACTCATCATATCTCCTCTTTATCTCTAATAAAAGACAGGCGGCTTATTCAGCCGCCGTGTCAGTCGTACTTAGATTCTGTCGTTGCTTCCGAGCACGTTAACCAGCTTGTGCGTTACCATATCCTTAACAGCCTGTCTAGCTGGCTTCAGATACTGGCGTGGGTCAAAGTGATCTGGATGCTCTGCAAGATACTCTCTTACACTAGCAGTGATAGCAAGTCTGATATCTGAATCGATATTAATCTTGCATACAGCTGACTGTGCAGCCTGTCTGAGCTGATCTTCTGGTACTCCGATTGCTCCAGACATTGCTCCACCGAACTGGTTGATCTTCTCAACGAACTCCTGTGGAACCGATGATGCACCGTGAAGGACGATTGGGAATCCAGGAAGTCTTCTTGATACCTCCTCGAGTACATCGAATCTCAGCTGTGGGTTTGTGCCAGGCTTGAACTTGTAAGCTCCGTGTGATGTTCCGATTGCAATCGCAAGTGAATCACAGCCTGTTCTTGTAACAAACTCCTCAACCTCTTCTGGCTTTGTGTATGAAGCATCTCCTGCCTCAACTACTACATCATCCTCGATGCCGGCAAGTGTTCCAAGCTCAGCCTCTACCACTACGCCGTGAGCATGTGCATACTCTACAACCTTTCTTGAGAGCTCGATATTCTCCTCGAACGGGAGTGATGATCCATCTATCATTACTGATGTGAATCCTCCATCGATGCACGCCTTGCATGTCTCGAAGTCCGGACCGTGGTCAAGGTGTAGTGCAATTGGAAGATCAGGATAATTAACTGTTGCTGCCTCAACCAGCTTCATCAGATATGTGTGGTTGGCATAAGCTCTTGCGCCCTTTGATACCTGCAGAATTACAGGTGAATTATTCTCAGCACACGCATCAGTGATACCCTGAATAATCTCCATGTTATTAACATTGAAAGCTCCGATAGCGTATCCGCCCTCATAAGCCTTCTTGAACATTTCTGTTGTTGTAACTAAAGGCATATATACCCTCCTTAATTAATATCTCGTATTAATATAACACAAAATCACCCTTGATAACAATTGAGGCATTAATGAATATACCTATCTACAGCTGAGAATCTTTGCGATTCTGTTAGCACGCTTAACGTGCTTGATCATATTATCAATCTTCTTGAGGTAGATATCATCTCTAAAGTCATCCTCGAGTCTCTCCATCAGTGAATCAGGACGTGTCTGTGTGATTGTTGCGAAGACCTTGTCACCGTGGATTGTCTTAGCCTCATCATCGAAGAGCTTCTCCATCTTCTCAATCAGAGCAGGAAGCTCTGCGGCGGAATATGTTCCGCCGAGCTCGAAGCCTCTTCTGAAGAAGATACTCTTTCTGTTAGGAACCTTGGTGATAGTCTTGAACTCATTCATCTTATATCTGATATTCTTCGCATATGGATGATCAGTCTCGATTGTCAGGAAGAAATCATATCTCCACCACACCTCATCGAACTTATCCTGCGTGAGCTGACCATATCCTTTGAGAGCGTTCTCGCCTTTCTCCTCTGACCATGTCTCCTGAATCTCAAGAGTGACTCCTAATACCTGATCATAGGATACGATATATGGATTTTTATCTCTGAACTGCTCCTCTGGTCCTCTCTCTACGACAAAGTTTCTATTCTCCTCATCGTATATGAACTGCCATGCAGTAGGAATCTTCTTGATTCCAAGAGCCTTTGTTACCTTGAAATTCTCAAGGGCCTTTCTGTTCTCTTCCTGGAACTGCAGTTCCTCCTCGCTTATCTTCTTACTAAAGATACCCATTGTCTACCTCCATCTATCTTACTTCTTAATAAATGCCTTAACAACATCGATTGAAGTATCATATCGTTCTTAGGCTGATTATATCACAGAGCACGCTTCACGCATATCAAAAAAGACCTGTCCGAAGGCAGGTCTCTTTATAGATACTATTCAGTTATTATCCGATGTAGCTCTTGAAGATTGCGATGAATACTACGATCATGAGGAGCGGGCATACTACCTTGAAGAGGATTCCCATCCAGTTTGCTACGTAGATCTTTGAATCTCCAGCTCCGATGTTAGCCTCTGACTGGAACTTCTTGAAGCCCCACTTGAAAGCAACGAAGAAGATCATCATGAGTGCTCCGAGGTTCAGGATGAGACCTGAAGCAATGAAGTCTACGAATGTGAAGATGTCATATCCGATGAGTCTTACGTTGTTGAGGATTCCTGTACCCTGTGAGAGTGTGATAGGAATATCGAATACGAAGAGTGCTACGAGTACGATTACAAGAGCCTTCTTTCTTTCGAACTTGAACATGTCGATAGCTGTTGATGTGAGAGCCTCAACCTGTCCAACCATTGTTGTGAATCCAGCAAGTGCAACGCAGAGGAAGAAGATTGCTCCGAATACTCTACCACCTGGCATCATGTTGAAGAGGTTAGGCAGTGTAACGAAGATCAGTGATGGACCTGCAGTTGGCTCGATGTTGAATGTGAATAGCGCTGGGATGATGATGAATCCTGAGATAAGCGCTACGATTGTATCGAGTACTGCTGCGATTGTTACGTTGCTGAAGAGGTTCTCCTGCTTGCTCAGGTAGCTTCCGTATACGAATGATACAGCCATGCCTACTCCGATTGAGAGGAATACCTGTGAAGCTGCTGCTGAGATTACTGATGGTGAGATAGCTGAGAAATCAGGTGTGAGATACCACTTGATTCCAGGAGCCGCTCCATCCATTGTGCTTGAGAATACAGCGAGTCCAACGAGTGTTACGAAGAGGAGTGGCATGAGGATCTTACAGATCTTCTCAACACCCTCCTTGATTCCACGCTTGATTACGAAGTAAAGAAGTACGCAGAGAAGAATCTCCCAGATGAATACTGTTGGGCTTCCTGCGAAGTTGCCGAACTCTACTCCGATAGCCTCTGCATCAAGACCTGTGAGTGATCCTGAGAGAATCTTACCGAAGTATCCGAGGCACCATCCACCTACTACCATCACACAGTATGATGTAAGAAGGAAGAGAGCGATTACTCCGCACCAACCGATGAGAACCCATCCGCTGCCCTTCTTTGTGAGATTTCTCATACCTGCGATTGATGAAGCTTGGCTACTACGACCGAGTGTTGCCTCGATTGCAAATGCAGGGATACCGAGCAGAAGTACGAGAAGAAGATATACTATAAGGAATGCTCCACCACCGTTGTTACCAACCATGTAAGGGAACTTCCAGAGGTTTCCTACTCCAATGCAGAATCCTGCCATTGTGAGGATGAAACCAAGTCTGCTTCCGAAACCTTGTCTTTCGTTCATTCTTAATTGTCCTCCAGTTATTATTTTTGACATAAAAATACAGGACAAAGGCCTGCCTCTTGACAACACCTTTATATTATAAAGGAAACACCGTTCCAAATCTACGCTTTTGTTTTTCCGTATGCACATAAATACACTTCTCCGTTTGAAAGATTGTCAAAAGAATATCTATAGATTTTTTGAATACTACAGCAGAAAAACAATACCATTCACCTAACGTTTACTATACAATCATAATATAAGGGACTCACTTACGAAGGGAGGATATATATGAATAGAGCAATCAGATCTGTATTTGCTGTATTCCTCGCTGCTATCATGATGGTAGCATTCATTCCATATATCTCCGCTAATGGCACAGCTAATGCCGATGAAGAGAAGATAAATGTATGGGTTGGCGGAATACAAGTAACAGCAGAGAACGCAAGCGATATCGACGGCACAGGCAGTGCTTCATATGATATCGAAACTAATACGCTTACACTCGACGATTACCACTATAGCGGACCAGGTATCAAGGTCGTATCTCCATATGAAACAGAGATCAGAGCAGCCATCGTATCATTCGGCCAGCTCAATATCGTGACAAAGGGTACTGCTGTAATAAACCTGACAAACCCATCTGGTCTCGAAAGTGCTAATCTTGTTGCAGGAATCGCTGCACTTGACCATCATAGCGGAGTTGGAGAACTCTATTTCACTGGTGGTAAAGTAACAGCAAAGGCATCAAGCCCAGACTCGGACAGCACTGTGTGTGGAGTTTACGCCGAGACAAGAATGGGAACAGCGAGTATGACCCTCACAGCTAAGGCTGCGAACAAGGATGCCGTTGCAGATAGTATTGGAATCGTCATTGGATGCGGAAGCAAGAATGTAGATGGAGAATATGGTCTCACCACTCTCAAGTCAACAATTAATGCAAGTGGTGGCTTAGCCAGAGATGATAATGCCAACTACGAGAGTATTGGTATCCTCGCTTTTGACGATCTCTGCATAGACAACAACACCACACTCAATGTTAATAACAGTTCCGGCGGTTCAACTATCGGAATCGAATGTGATGGTGCCGGTATTGAAATTGGTGTAGCAAGAGTCAGTGTTAACGGTGGACAGGCAACAGGCGAGTACGGAGTATCGGTAGGCATCTCTTCACAGTACATTGATATCACTGAAGATTACGCATATCTCAAGGTAGTAGGTGGTCACGCATTTATGGGTGCTTGCCCAGAATTCACTGGCTCAGGCAATATCAATGCTCTAATCTCAGACAATTTAGATGGATCTGAAGGTGGCGATCTGTATTTCAAGGGCAACTATGCCCCTTCTTCAGCGATGTATGAATCAATCATTAACAACGCACGCTATTTCGAGATGAAGCACGGTTCTTTCGATGGATGGGATAGTGTAGATATCCAGATAGTTGACAATGTGCGCGAATATCCATATGTAGGCAAGCCTGTATGTCCAGAAGTAATCGTGAAGATTGGCGACAAAGTACTCGTTGAAGGCGAAGACTACAGAGTGGAGTATACTAATAACAATGCACCTGGCACTGGTACTATCAGAGTCATTTCCCTCAAGTCAAGCGATAGTACCCATGTGACTTTCACCATCTATGCATCATCAGGCCTTCCTGAGAGAATTGCCGGTGCAACTAGATACGATACAGGCCTCGAGGCTGCAAACAAGCTCCTCGAGCTCAAGGAGACCGATGAGTTCGATAACATCATAATCGCTTACGGTGGCAACTTCCCTGATGCTCTCACAGGAAGCTACCTGGCAAAGGTTAAGAACGCTCCAATCATCCTTGTAGATAAGGCAAGAGAGAGCATGGTTGCTGAATATGCTAAGTCACACCTCAAGTATGGCGGTAAGGTATACATCCTCGGTGATACTGCAGTTGTATCATCAAACTTCGAGAAGAGTCTCAAGGATGACGGTGTAGCTGTTAAGAGACTTGCTGGTGCTACAAGATACCAGACTAATATCAAGATTCTGAAGGCAGCTGGAGTGACTAATCAGGAACTCCTGATCTGCACAGGTAACGGATATGCAGACAGCCTCTCAGCTTCAGCTACAGGAAGACCTATCCTTCTCGTTAACAAGACTCTCACAGCTGAGCAGAAGGCATTCCTCGCTGACCTCGATACAGACAAGTTCTATGTACTCGGAGGTTCAGACGTAGTATCAGATTCTGTAATGAATCAGGTTGCTAAGGCGCTTCCAGATGCTAGCAAGGAGAGAATCGCTGGTGCTACAAGATACCAGACATCAACTCTGATTGCCAAGAAGTTCTTCAGTAATCCAAGCAGTGTAGTTCTCGCATACGGCAAGAACTTCCCTGACGGTCTCTCAGGTGGCCCATTAGCACTCCAGCTCAATGCTCCACTCATCCTCGTTGCTAACAGCAACTTCAAGGATGCTAAGACATTATGTCAGAAAAACAAGACATCAAGAGTACTGGTACTCGGTGATAACACACTCATCAGCGACCCAGTAGCAGCTTCAATGTTCAGAACAGATATGCCAACAGTCTAGACTGACGCATAGCTGCAGAACGATGAAATAAAGTAAAACCCATCGACACATAAGTCGATGGGTTTTCTCTTATCCCTATCTGTAATTATACGAAGAGCTCGATCATGTAAGTCGCGTCTTCAATCTCCTCGAGTTCAGGATACTTCTCGATGAGCATTCTCATACCCTCGGTAAAAGCAAATTCCTCTACTCCCTCGTATACGCTCTCTACGTAGTACAGCGGTGTACCCGGCTCGAGCGCTTCGAGCTCACGAAGCTCGTAATCTGTAACGCCTGCTGTGATCTCGAACTCAGCACTCTTCTCGGCTGTGACACATGAGATGACTGCGCGTATTACAAAGTCTGTCATTCTACTTCCTCCTTATGCGTTATGCGCGCTTAAGGATAACTCTCGCCTTGAACATATCTCCATCGATATCGATCTCGAAGCGTCCGCCCATCATTCTTGTGAGGTCCTTCGCGATTGCGAGTCCGAGACCTGAACCCTCTGTAGTTCTAGATTCCTCACCTCTTGTGAATCTCTCCATCAGTTCATCTGTTGAGATGTTCAGCTGATCACGTGAGATATTCTTCGCCTCGAGCGCTACCTCATCCTCTGAATAGTCCCTAATATCGATGTAGAAGCGGCTGCCCTCAAGTGCATACTTGGAGGCATTGCCGAAGATGTTCTCGATAACTCTTGCGAGTAGTTTTCCATCCGCAACTACCATTGTATTCTCAGTACGCACATTGTCAATAACTGTGAGATTATTCTTCTTGAAACTGTCCTCCATCTCGACGAGTTCCTGGCCGAGCAGAGTTGCGAGATCTATACTTGTCAGCTCACATGGCACATTGCCGCTCGATGCCTTAGCTGCCTCGAAGAGATTATCTGTGAGATCCTTGAGTCTTCTTGTCTTCTCCTCGATGATGTCCAGATACTCAGGAGCCTTCTCGCTGTCGAGGCCTTCCTTCTTGAGTATGTCTACATATGAGATCATCGATGTCAGCGGTGTTCTGAGGTCATGTGACACGTTGCTGATGAGGTCAACTTTCATGCGCTGACTCTTGAGCTCATTCTTAACTGCTGCATCAACTGCATTTGAGATTGTGTTCACATCTGCAGCCAGCTTATCGATCTCAGTCTTAGGACCCTTCTCATCCATCTCAACAGGAATTCTGTACTTGAGATTGCCTGACTTAACCTCTACTACACCCTTCTGAACCTCGAGGAACTTACGCGCCTTGCTTGGCACAACGATTGCGAGGATTACGATATCTGCAATAATACCAACGAATGGAACTGCAGCTGCGAAGATTACCATAGCAATCAGAACCGCTAGGTAGAAAATCGTAAGCTTTCTGCATGCTTTCTCATCTTCATCGTGAGGTACGCTGAGTTCGCGGCTCACATTGCTTGCTCCTCTCATAATTGCTCTTACAGACTTGCCGAGAAGAGCTGTCTCAAGGAAGCGACCTGCCTTGATCTTCTTAATGAGACTTACGAAGCAGAGTACTGCAAGCTCTATGCCTACCAGAACTCCAGCGCAGCAGAGAATCAATGTAGCCACATTTGATATCCCATATACATATGCGTCTGGATGTATTGGTCTGAAGAAGGAGAAGATATCCATTCTTCCCATCATCTCAACGATTGGAAATACGCTGCACACTGCCATTGTTGCAGAGCAGATTCCAAGAACGAATGTAAGCTCTGTCCACATTCTGTCGAAGAAGTTGAGTTCTGGTCTTCCCAATTCGTTCTTCTTAAATGATCCGCTGAGAATACAGAGTACGATTAAGCTTATGAAGAATATCATTGCACCAAGAATCGCATATATTCCCATTCTTGTGACGAAATCGTTCTGTGCATACTCACTGCTGAACTGCACCATATCCCACTTTGGCATTCCATTGAGGAAATGCTCCTCACTGTCGAATCCGTAGTGCTTGAAATACTTGATGTCGCACAGTGTTGATGCTCCAGCCATAAATGCCATCGAAATACCTGTTACCAGTCCGGATAGCGGAGCGAGAATTGCAGCTATCGCATAGATGAACCTCTTCGCTGCGCTGCTGATCTTTCGCTGATCGAGATTGTCTACTACCTGAATATTGTCTTCCATTGCCAAATCCCTATCTTTTCTCTACTTTGTATCCTACACCCCATACGAGCTTGAGGTAGCGAGGATTCTTAGGGTCTATCTCTATCTTCTCCCTGATTCGTCTGATGTGAACCGCAACTGTGTTATCCGAATTAATCGGCGGCTCGTTCCACACATGCTCGTATATCTGCTCCATGCTGAAGACTCTTCCCGCATTCTTTGTGAGAAGCAGGAGAATTCCATACTCTGTAGGTGTGAGTGAAACAGGCTCTCCATCAATCATCACGCTTTTCGCGCTGTCGTTGATCACCAGTCCACCGCTGCTGTAGACTCTGTCCTCAGAAGACTTAGCAGCTCCACCCAGATTGTTGTAGCGTCTGAGCTGAGACTTGACCCTTGCAATAAGTTCAAGAGGATTGAAAGGTTTGGTGACGTAATCATCTGCACCGACATTCAGTCCAGTAATCTTGTCGTAATCCTCCGACTTGGCACTAAGCATGATTACGGGAATGTTGAGTTCCTCCCTCAGCTTCATAGTTGCCTGGATTCCATCGAGATTAGGCATCATCACATCCATGATAATCAGACTGATGTCGTTGTGACGGGCAGCCTCGAGAGCTTCGAATCCGTCAAACGCTTTAATTACGCAAAACCCTTCATTGCGGAGATATATTTCTACTGCACCGGCTATCTCCTTATCATCGTCTGCCACAAGTATTGTGTAATCACTGTTCTGTGCCATTTGTCTCTCCCTTCCAATCCTGTGAGCTCATATTACGCTCAGCATATTACAGAATTGCAATCATATTTCTTACGAAATTCTTAACAAATCCTCAAAAAGGACGACCGCCTGGCCGTCCCCTATCTCTAGAATAAATCCACCTGATCTTCCTTCAGTCTCTTGTAATAGAAGTCCGCCTGATACAGTGCCGCTGCAGGATTGTGCGCGAGCACTCTGTCCTTCGCCACCAGTGTAGTCACAGGCGCATCAGCATGCTTGAAGAAGAGGCTGTCGTGTCCTACGCAGAGTCCCATCACAATGTTAAAATCAGTCTTCTCTTCGTTGAGAAGTTTCGCCTGAAGAACTGGATTACATATGTTAACTCCAAGTTCGTTGCAGTTCTCGTTGCATCCCATATCGTCCTTGGTCTGTGTACCGCACTTGCATGCCACACCGTATACCTCAAAGTCGTGCGCTCTCAGAATCTGTGCCAGCTTGCGAGACTCATTAAGAAGTCCAACACAAGTAGCAATTCCGAGCTTCTTATATCCCATTCTTCTCGCGAATACGATAATCTCCTCTACCCTGCACCATTTCATATATCCATCGTGCTCAACGGATGCTGATACCTGCGACATCTTTCTATCATCGCTTCCCTCAGCATAGCAGGCCATAGCCTCTGCAAGCACCTTCTCATTCATATTTGTTGTTAGGCAGAAGTCAGGATACTTGCCGTCCATCTTATTACAATTGCCAACTGCGCAATCAATGCATGACATCTTCTTATCGCTCATATCGATTCTCCTTCGATTAATAGTTTTCGTACATTATACCACGCTTTGGCCGCGGCAGAAATAACAGGAGCGTAGCTCGAAGCTGCTCTAATAACAACAAAAGAACAAGACCCGTAACTCATATGAGCTAGGGGTCTTGTTGTAGCTGACGTAAATCTTATTTGTAGAAGTCGGACTCGATCATGAGCTTGTCTCCGCTCTCGATGAGTGCATCTACTGATGACTTGAAGTCATCTGGCTCAACTTCCTTTACAGAAACTGAAAGTGCTGAAGCTGGACAGTTCTCTGCAAGTGCTGCCTGAACCTTCTCGGCCATCTCCTTGAGTGTCTCCTCATCGCGTCCCTTGTAAAGTGTAATGCTGATATGTGGCATAACGAACCCTCCTTTAATAGTTACGGTAATTGATGCGTTGATTATACCACATCTGGCGATTTTTGTTTATGCAGACTTTACTTTCTTCCACGCTGCCGCATACATATCGATGACTTCCTGTGGCATATCTCTAAGTGCCTCACATCTTGCAAGTACTGCCTCGTCTGTAAAGATTGCTGGATCGTGTTTAGTAAAGTTTAACACGAGGTTAAGTTCTAAACTTATTATTTAGTATTATTAAACAGCCTGTTCATTGCAACTTGTTTGCCTATCACTGTCAAGTTGTGCCATCAAAAAAACTCCCTCCGAGAGTCGCAACTATGTCGCAAGTCTCAGAGGGAGATTCTTCTTTGATATTCTAGATGAATGTATCCTTCTCAAGGTGGTCATACCACTTGAGCATTAATGGCTCCATTGCGGCTGTCAGCTTCATGTCGAGGTTGAAGAAGTATACTGTAAAAGTCACGCCTACGAAACCTGCGGCAGCTGCGGCTGAACCGATCAGAATTTTCTTGCACTTGCCCATTGTCTTCCTCCTTACCATGAATTACCGTCAGGGAGCACCTCGAGTGTAGGATCGAGTGGCTCCTCATTGAAAACTGTTCTCATATATGAGTTGATCTGGTCACGAACACCCTGTCTCGATACAACTCTTGGATCAAAGAGGTCGTGGCAGACCCATACGAGGTGAACGCCCTTCTCTCTTGCGCGGTCCTCAAAGAGTCCGTGCATTCCGTCGAGAGCCTTACAGCTTGTGTGCTCCCAGAGAATAACCATATCTGCGTTGAACTGATCCACGAACTCCCAGAGTTCATCGAGCAGAACCTTGTATCCACCGTGTGTACGGTTACGCATAATCATATTCTCAGTCAGCCATGCCATATCGTAGTATGCCTGCTCTCTGTTCTGAGGTGTGTCCTCCTCAGCAATCATCTTAGTCGATACCATTGAGAGCATATCTGTAAGTGGCACGATTCCCCAGCAGTTCAGCAGCCAGAGCAAGAAGTCGAAATAGAAGTGCGACTGCACGCCCCATACGATAGCTCTATGTCTGTACTCAGGCACTGCCATTCTCTTCGCCTCGAATGCCTGCTCAGCAAGCTTTGTCAACTTGCGGTCAGCCTTCTCGAACGCCTCAATCTTACCGCAGATAGCCATATAGTTGGTCTCTGTATAAAGTGCGAGGTTCGAACCGAAAACCTGTGGGTAGTCAGTACGGTTCATATCAAGCCACTCCTGGCGGCACTTTGTAGCGTAGTTAACTCTTCTTGCGCACTCGAAGTAGGTCTTCCAGTCCCACTTCTCGCCTGTGTGCTCCTCGATAAAAGCAATTGCATTGCGTATCTCCTGCGCAGCGTATTCCTGCACGTCCTCTTCTCTGTGTCTCAGCGGAGCTGCGAGCTGGAATGTTGGAATGCCCTCTGCCTCGAGTCTCTTACCGATGATTCCATTACTCAGAAGCGAACCATCGCAGGTTGTGTTGCACTGAATTGCACACGCACCCACGATAGGAGCATCGCCATCAACTGATACTCCAGCCTCTGCTGCAGGCATTGGACAAACGTCAGGTGCCATTCCGAACTCCTCAATCTTGTCGATGTAGTACTCCATCGAATGCTGATTAAGAAGCACCGGTACATATGTTGAAGGTGTCTCTCTGCTGAGGCACTTCAGTGTTGGGAATCCCATCATAACGGCTGTCATCTCGTTCTCATCCACGAGTACTACCTTCTTTGAGAACTCCTCATCATTGCCCAGTCTCTTATCTCCTCTGAAGAGATTGTCTAGAAGCTTGGCAACGTCCTGTATGATAAGATCCTGCTCGACGTGGCACATGCGGAGGTACTCATCTCTGAGTCCCTGTGTATGTCTGTCTACCATCATTGGAACTGCCAGATAGTTTGACATCCATCTGTAGCGGAACATTCCCTTAATATTTCTTGGTTTAACTATGAACTTGCCGAGAGTGAACATGATTCCAAGCCATCTCGTATAGTCATATGCTGTATCCTTGAAACCTCTCCATTCACGGCGGTTTCTTACTTTGCCCTCGGTGTAGAAGCGACCAAGGTTATCTGCTCCGATCTTCTTAGTCATTACTTGTCACCTCTCTGAATCTTCTTAATCTCGATGCTCTCTACAAATGCCTGTACTCTTGTACGCATCTGTCCCGCACCAGAACTGATAGCGTATGGACGATCAACTGTAAGTACCGGATAGCCGTAACCCTCCATCGACACACCGCCCATCATTTTCTCGTATGCCCAAGGATCACAGAACTTAATCTGCTCGTAGATGATGCCGTCCGCATTATACTCTTCTGCGAGTTTCTTGACGTATCTCTTACGCTCCTTAATCTTGTCTGTATTCATATAACGTGGGCACTGGCCGTAGTTCATATAGTGACGGCAGATCTGTGTGAGTGCATCCTCATCATCGTTCATCTCGATTGGCTCTCTACCAGGATATGAACCAAGGCAGAATCTGTCTGCACACACGTATGCACCGCACTCCTCGATGAGCTTGACATAGTCCATATCATCAACCTCTGAACCAACGAGTACAACTCTTGCTCTCCAGTTATTCTCCTTATCAGGCTTACGTGTCTGAAGTTCCTTGAGTGTCGCCTCAAGCTTATCGATAATCAGATATGCCGGACACACATATGTCGCCAGTGTCAGAATGTGGAACTCATATCCTGTGATTCTTGGATTCTCTTCCTTTCGGAACTCTCCAATTGCTCTAATGAGCTCGCACATACGGTTGTGCTCTGCAACAGCTTGTCTTAGTGCAGTATCCGAAATATCAACTCCATAGTTCTTAGCCAATGGCTCAAGGATGTGATTCTTACACTGAAGCACATAGAGATTAAGTCCATTATCATCGGCCTTCATTGGAATCTCCATATACTCATAGAAGAACTTATCCTTGCCCTGATTCATAGTATTGAGAAGATCCATATTCTCAATGCAACGATTCATCATTGTACATCCGTCTGGTGTAATCACGCAGTCTGCGAAATTAAAACCACCCTCCAGCGCACGCTCGAGCAATGCACGTGAATACTCGCACAGGAGGCTTGTCATATAGTAAGTGCTCATCTCCATTGATCCGGAGCGTGGAGCGCGAAGTCTTACTGAGAAACAACCCCCAAGATTCAGCAGTGGCTCAGGCACATTCTCACATGTGTATGCAACGCAGATGTTGCCGTCTTTCTTTGCCTTTGTAATCAGCTCATTGTTCGCGTCAAGGAGCAGATTCTCAAAATAAAGCAAATGCTTAAGATCCTTCATTGTCTCCTCCAATTGTTCTGATAATCACCCATCCATCCTGCAGATAGGCAACACTAGATTGTTATTTGTTTATCATTATACCATATCCCCCCTAGAGAATACTTATGGAATATTAAATACGACAACTGTTAATTATCGAAAGTTGTGGTTAACAGACAACCCGCGCAAATGCCACATCAATCCCAATACAAAAATAAAGGAGCTACGCTCCTTTCTTCACTACTTACTAACCTTCTTGATGATATCCTCGATGATAGATTGCTCCGACAACCCTGATTACAAAGAGTTCGCCGATTCCCGCCGAGAAAATCACTTCGGGAATCTCCCTCGAATCCGAGCATGCGAGAATAATCGCATAAGGATTCTGCATTACAATCTATTTCCGTCTTTGTCGAAAGTCTGCTTCATAGCCTTCTGAACCACATAGATTGAAGCGAAGATTACTACAATCTGAATGCCCTCGAGAACGAGTGTCATAATCACAAAAGCGTCCTCACTTGCATATCTGAAGAAAAGTTGCACAAGCAGACTCAAAGCAAATAGCGGTCCGCCCCAGCAAAGCCAGACTCTTCCACACATTTTGTTCGCGAAATTCCAGGTGTCCTGGTTCTTCATCGAAAGATCAGTTCTGTAGCCATATATTGAATTGATTGTCTTAGGCGTGCGGTAATACAGCAGCCATCCGCCAATCAGGAGAATTGCTGGAATCAGCAGGTTACACAGCCAAATGAACATATACTACTCCTCTCCGAGGACAACATCTACTCCGTTAACTGTCATTGAGCCGACAGGAATCATCAGGTAGTTGCGACCATCGATTACCTGAGTCTTGAGCGAGTGAACGTGCTCTGGATCAATTGTGATCTTAGCCTCAGGAGTCTCAATTACGAACTTCTTAGTCTCAACGAGATTCGCTGGATTAATTATATCACTATCATCAAACTGCTTCACGCAATTATCCTTGAATGCCTGCGCCTTCTCGACAGATACACCATTCTGCTCAAGAATATTGCGCACATCACTCACATACAGCTCCGGCGCTTCAAGGTCGTTGCTCTCCTTGTGGACGAGTACCGCCTCACGGAGGTTGCTGTAGACAACTTTTACCACGTCGAGACTGCACTCCTCTTCGAGAGAGTCTGCGAGCACTGTGCTAAAAGCATTCATCTGCAGGTCGGCAGCCATCGGCTTATGCGGTGCTTTGAATACATTCTCGATGAATTTGTCCTGCTGCTTACCGAGCGCCCTTGTGTAGTAGAGAGCATTGTAGATATTAGTTGCGCCCTCGTCGTATGCAGGGAACATGAAGCCGAGCTGGGGATTTGCGAGCAGACTTCCAGTTGAGATGCCTCTGAAGCTGTGCTGCTGAGAATTGTACTGAAGGGCCGCCTTTGAATCCTTGACCGGGCAGATTGCGCAGAGGAAGTAGTCAAACTGTTCGCCCGACTCATCGAACTGCTTGTGACCGTCCTCGCCCTTGTATGGAATATCATAGGTATCAGCTGCGAGCAGGATTACATAGCTTGTGTCCTCGAACTCAACCGACTCGATGATTCTATCGTAGAGAAGCTTACGCATATCCTCGTTGCCGCAGTGGCTCATGCGGAGCATCTGCAGGAGCTTGTGCTCATCTGAATTGCCGACATCATCAGTTGCGAACTCGATATTCACGAGATTTCTGCCCAGAGTGCCCGACAGCAGCTTACGAAAAACCCCACAGTACATCTCGCGCTCTTCCTGATCCATCTCGAGCACATTAATGTCAATATACGAAACTACCTCTCGCGCAGCGTTGACATAGCAGCCGTATACTTTTCTGTAGTTCTCGAGTTCCTTGTCTATGCGTTTCTTAATTTCTCTGATATCCTTGCGATTCATTCTATTAACCTTTCGTGTATATAGTTCTCAGTCTTGTAGCTAAAAGAACGGCTTTCATACGAAAGCCGTTCTGTCTTAGTATCGATAAGCGTGCTTGCTATCTTACTTGTTTGCCTCGTAGTTCTTGAGGAACTCAACGAGAGCGTCAACACCCTCCTGTGGCATTGCATTGTAGATTGAAGCTCTGAGTCCGCCAACGCTTCTGTGACCCTTGAGGTTATCGAAGCCGCACTCCTTTGAAGCAGCAACTACAGCCTTGTCCTCTTCCTCATCACCTGTTGTGAATGTGCAGTTCATGAGTGAACGATCTGCTGGCTCAACGTTACCCTTGAAGAGCTCGCTGCTGTCGAGGAAGTCGTAGAATGTCTTAGCCTTAGCCTCGTTTCTTCTCTGAACCTCCTCAAGTCCTCCGATTGAAAGGAGATACTTGAATACCTTACCGCAGCAGTAGATTGCCCATGTGTTAGGTGTGTTGTACATTGAATCCTTGTCAGCGTGGATCTTGTAGCTCATATATGTTGGGCAGAACTCAGGAACATCTCCGATGAGATCCTCTCTGATGATTACTACTGACATACCAGCAGGTCCAACGTTCTTCTGAACTCCAGCCCAGATCATGCCATAGTCCTCAACATTGCATGGCTTTGAGAGGAACATTGATGACTGATCTGAAACAAGAACCTTACCCTTTGCGTCAGGGAGCTTGTTGAATGTTGTTCCGTTGATTGTTTCGTTCTCACAGATGTATACATAGTCTGCATTCTCTGGGATATCGAGATCGCTGCAATCTGGAATATATGAGAAGTTCTTATCAGCCGATGAAGCAACGATCTTAACCTCGCCGTACTTCTTAGCCTCTGCGATAGCCTTCTTTGACCATGTACCTGTCTCTACGTAGCAAGCAACTCCGTCCTTGAGAAGGTTGAGTGGAACCATAGCGAACTGTGTTGTACCACCACCCTGAACGAAGAGAACCTTGTAGTTATCAGGAATGTTCATGAGCTTGCGAAGGTCTGCAACTGCCTCCTCGTAGATCTGGATGAAAGCCTTTGATCTGTGACTCATCTCCATTACTGACATACCAGTTCCTCTGTAGTTGAGAACCTCAGCTGCGATCTCCTCGAGAACTGGTTCTGGCATCATAGCAGGGCCTGCTGAAAAGTTAAATACTCTCTCGTATTTCATTTTAATCCTCCAATAATTAAATGCACTGAATGTTATGTTTAATACATCGTTTCTACTTTATCACAGATTGCATCAAAAGTCGAACACATATCCAATTCATACAAGGCAAAACATAGCCTTACGCTGAAGGCTCCCCTTCTCCTATCTGAACCATACTGAAGCCTTCTCCATGCACCTCATACGACTCCAGACCAATCACTCTCCTTATCGTAAAAAATAAATGCAAGTTTCAAAGTATCAATTTGATACCTGTTACTTACACTTCTATGGTACAAAAAAAGAGCGGAAGCATATCATAACAATATGATACGCTTTCGCTCTTTTCATCTCTGAAAGTAAATACCAATTTTGATACGGACTGCACACCCTACCGACCTTTCGTGTAAAGGTTCAGAGGGGTGTGCATCTTTTAATGATATGTTTTTATTCCTGGTGTGCATTTTCATATGCTCTTTGTATATCCTCCGGCAATCCGTTCGGAATCATGCTCTGCACTTGATCTTCACCGCCATCCCGCATTGCCTGCTCATAGTACCAGCACTTGAATTTCAGCATATCCAACACTTTATTCATGTGGACAAGTTCTGCCTCAAGTCTCTCTCTTTGCTTTTCAATGAGTGCTTTTCTCTGCGGATAGGTGGATGCACCTTCTACGCACCAATCCATGAATTGTTTAATATCCTTGATTTCCAGACCGGATTTCTTCAAGCATTCGATGACCCGCAGGGCTTCCAATTCGTTATCGCTGAATTTACGGATGCCCGATATTCTTTCCATATTCGGAAAAAGTCCCTGTTTATCATAGTAACGCAAGGTGGAAATGGGCAATCCAAACATTTCTGAAACTTGTCCAATCGTATACATAAATCTCCTAAATAAATTTACAAATAAATATTACGAAAACCCTTGACCTAAAGTTAGGTTTAGGTACTATCGTTAGTGTAGCATAAATGTCTAACAAATACAATACATAGAGGAGATTTTTATCATGCGTAAAAATGTTTTGATTCTATCTTCCAGCCCTCGCAAGGGCGGCAATTCCGAGGCACTGGCGGCGGCTTTTGCCAAGGGCGCACAGGAAACGGGCAATCGGGTAGAGACTGTGTATCTGCGGGAAAAGCAGTACGGCTTCTGCAAGGGCTGTCTTGCCTGTCAGAAGCTGGGGCACTGTGTTATCAAGGATGACGCAGTGGAGATCGCGGCCAAGATGCACGATGCCGATGTGCTGGTGTTTGCAACGCCGGTCTACTATTACAGCGTCAGCGGTCAGCTCAAGACCATGCTGGATCGTGCCAATCCGCTGTTCGGTACAGACTATGCCTTCACGAAGGTTTACATGCTGGCGACGGCGGCGGAGGACGGGCCGGAAACCGTGGTGGGCAGCGAAAAGGCCGTGCAGGGCTGGGTGGACTGCTTTGACCGCAGTGAATTGGCGGGAACCGTATTTGCCGGCGGTGTAACCGATGTGGGCGAAATTGCCGGGCACCCTGCATTGGAAAAAGCGCACCAGATGGGAAAGGAGATTTGAATTATGGAGAAGCTGAATTTGACACAGGAATGGGACAAGGTGTTTCCCAAAAGCGAAAAGGTCTATCATCGAAAAGTGACCTTTCATAACCGCTACGGCATTACGCTGGCAGCGGATCTGTACACGCCGAAAGGCGCAGAGGGTAAGCTGCCCGCCATCGCCGTCAGCGGCCCCTTCGGCGCGGTGAAAGAGCAGTCCTCCGGCCTGTATGCACAGAAAATGGCAGAGTTGGGCTTTCTGACACTGGCCTTTGACCCGTCCTACACCGGCGAGAGCGGCGGCACGCCTCGGTATGTGGCGTCGCCGGACATCAACACCGAGGATTTCTGCGCGGCGGTGGATTTCCTCTCCGTGCAGGAGAATGTGGACCCCGAGCGGATCGGTATCATCGGTATCTGCGGCTGGGGCGGCATGGCGATCAATGCCGCCGCCATGGACACCCGTATCAAGGCAACCGCCGCCATGACCATGTACGACATGACCCGTGTGAACGCCAATGGATATTTTGACAGCGAAAATACCGCCGATGCCCGTTACGCAAAGAAACAGGCCATGAATGCCCAGCGCACCGCCGACTACAAAAACGGCACCTATGCCCTGGCGGGCGGTGTAGTCGATCCGTTGCCGGAGGATGCCCCGCAGTTTGTGAAGGACTACTACGGTTATTATAAAACCCGTCGTGGCTACCATCCCCGCTCTCTCAATTCTAATGGAGGCTGGAATTTGACTTCCTCTCTGTCCTTTATGAATATGCCGATTTTGCAGTATGCCGGTGAGATTCGCTCTGCTGTTCTGCTGGTGCATGGGGAAAAGGCGCATTCCCGCTATTTCAGTGAGGGTGCTTACGAAAAGCTGACCGGAGATAACAAGGAATTGATGATCATTCCGGGGGCAAACCATGTTGACCTCTATGACAACCTGGAGGCAATCCCCTTTGAAAAACTGAGAGGTTTCTTTGAGGAATACTTGAAATAAATAATTCATACGCAAAAACACAAACAGGCTCCACGGTGACCATTTCAGAACTACCGTAGAGCCTGTTATCGTTAAAGGGTATATTAAAACCCTTGTAAACAGCGGCTTTTGCAAAAAAAAAACGAGACGCCTGCTTCGATACGTATTATATCAAAACTGGTGTCCGGTTATGGTGCGGATGAAAGGACTCGAACCTTCACGATGTTACTCACACGGACCTGAACCGTGCGCGTCTGCCAATTCCGCCACATCCGCATATTATGAGCGTGTCTTACGACACGCTCATTATTATACAATACCTGAACCAGTTTGTCTAATATAATTGAGAAATTTCTGAAAAAAATTACTCAGCATCCTCCATGATCTCGTCAAATACTGCAGCTGCAGCATCGAACTCCTCATCATCGATAATGTCGATCAGCTCGAACTCCTCATCGCCGATTTCCTTGTAACCGTAGATGTAAACATCCTCAGTGTCGTCCATTGGCTGAAGTGCGATGTACTCCTTGTCATTAGCCTCGAATGTTCCCATAATTGTGCAATCTACAGCTGTATCATCATCAAACTCAAGAGTAATGATATCCTCTTCCTCTTCAATTCCTACGTTCTTAATCTCGTCTGACATAGTTTATCTCCTTTTCAAAATACATTAAATAATGTCTTGTTAATATATCACGAAGTGCTCAATCTTGCAAGCAAATCTAGTTCGACTCGCCCCTCTTGCTGAAGAATTCGATTACACTCTCCGCAACCTTCGCATTCATACCCTCGACCTGCATCAGGTCCTCATAGTTTGCATTTCGAATTGCCTCAATGCCACCGAAATGAGCCAGAAGCTCGCCCCTTCTCTTCGGACCAACCCCAGGAATATCCTCGAGCACCGAATGGATCATCTTCTTGCCCTTAGTTCCGCGCATGAATGTAATCGCAAATCGGTGAACTTCTTCCTGAATATTACCCGCATAACTGAAGAGCATCTTGTCGTTCTTCAGCTCAATCTCGCTACCGTCATTGAAGACAATCGCCCTAGTTCTATGTGCATCATCCTTCGCAAGTCCGACAACAGGAATCGGCATCCTGAACGCATCAACAATCTGCTGAACCGCATGAACCTGTCCCAGACCTCCATCGATGAAAAGAATATCCGGATACTTGTTAAAGCCCTCATCGCCCGCCTTCAGTCGCTTCAGTCTTCTGTATATTACCTCCTGCAGGCTACCGTAGTCGTCGCCTCCTGCCGCATTCTTAATCTTGAACTTACGATAGTCATTGCGCACCGGGTTCCTGCCTTCGTACACAACCATTGCCGCAACGTTGTCCAGACCATTCATATTCGAGATATCGTAAGCCTCGACTCTATATTCTCTGTCATCACCATCTTCAATCAGGCAGGGCTCGGTTCCGCTAATCTCAGCACAGCGTCTGATAAGGCCAGCGATACTATCCCTCAGAGCCTGCTTTCTCTCCTTCTCTCGCTCTGCCCTCTCATCAAGCGACTTCGAGAGCTGAATCGAGTCGTCCAGCGCCATCTTGAGAAGCGCCTTCTTGTCACCTCTTTCTGGCACAATCAGCCTCGTCTTATGCATCACATCGCTTCGCGCCTCGGCATTGTCTGCATTAATCTTGTCGAGGAATTCCATAAGCAGTTCCTCGTCCTCGATGTGTCTGTCGAGTATGATCTCTCGCGGCAACTGTGTGCTCATCGAGTAGTATTGCTTGATAAAAGCTCCCAGGAGCTCGCTTCTTTCTTCGCCACTCAGCATCACGTCGTCACGCATGTATATGACCTCACGGCCGACAAGCTTGCCCTCTCGCACTTTGTACTGAAGCACGATTTCGTTGAGCGAGGTAACGACAGGGATGAGGATGTCAACATCCCCTCCTTTTACCATCGTAGCACGCTGCGTCTCACCAAGCTGTCTCAGCGACGCGATATAGTCGCGATACTTGGCCGCCTCCTCGAAGTTGAGATTGTCCGAAGCTTCGAACATCTTCGCCTCAAGGCGCTTGATGATGGCTGCATCCTTGCCGCTTAGAATATCCACTATCTCGTCCGTCATCTCGCGATACTCAGCGCGGTTGACGAGCCCGGTGCATATGCCCTTGCACTTTCCGATGTGGTAGTTGAGGCAAGGACGAACATTGTCGCGGAACTTCTGAGTTGCGCATTTCTTAAGCGGATACATCTCGTCGATGAGGGTGAGCATACTTCTCACTGCTCCAGTATCTGTGTAAGGACCGAAGTAGCGATTGCCATCTCTTGCAATGCGGCGAGTTCTTATCACGCGCGGATAGTCCTCTGCCAGAGTGACCTCGATGTATGGGTAGGTCTTGTCATCCTTGAGGAGGATGTTGTACTTCGGCATATGCTTCTTGATAAGATTGCATTCCAAAATGAGAGCCTCCATTTCGGTCGCACATTGAATGTACTCAAATTCTGCGATATTCGAAACCATAGCTCTCACCTTGGCATCAGCCTGTGAAGTCAGTCTGAAATAAGAGCGGACTCTGTTTCTCAGATTGATGGCCTTGCCCACGTAGATTATCTCGCCGAGTCTGTCACGGTGCATATAGACACCGGGGCAGGTCGGGAGTTTCTTTAATTCTTCCTCAATATTGAACACGTCGATTCATACCTCCGTGTGCGCTTCTTGCGCATTTGACTAGTTATGATAAGTCCAGCCGCGACGCTTTCTGTCCTCTTCTATCTCGAGCTGACGGCGCGCAGCTTCGCGAATCTTCTGCTGTCTCTTGAGTTCCTTCATTCTTCTGCGTTTTCTCTTATATGCTCCGATTCTCAGGATTATGTAGAGAATCAGGAGAACTCCGAGCACGCAGAGAACTGTTGCAAGATTTGATATATACAGGTATGAAGGTGGCCAGCCTTTGCCGACATCCTTCTTGATAACTAGATCAACTGTACCCTTGAGTTCGTCAGCCACGTAGATTCTATATTCTCCGACCTTGCTGCCTACTTCAAGTGGTGCAACTAGATCATCGTACATTACAACCTGTGTCTGAACGAGAGTCTCACTTCCTTCTGGTGGAATATATGCATAGCCTTTGCCAGCAGTGTATGCAGGAACCATGGTTCTGGCTCCGTGTCTCACCTTTGCCTTGCCGACCTTCTTATCAGCTTGGACGATGGTGTTCATTGTAACTTTCTTATATCCGTAGTTCAGCAGACTCTTGGCCTCTTTCTGACGAGTCTTGCCATCAGCGTCGAGCATCACTACAACGAGCTGCATATCCTTCTCGCTAGCAAATCCCATGTACTGCAGAGATGATGGATTCTCTACCATTCCCTGCATAGAGCCCTCAAGACTACCATACTCGATATCGTTCTTAGCTGTCATCAGAATCTTCTTGATTGGCTCGTATCTAAGAGCGTATTGCACGATTACAGCGCAGTCATACGCTGATGAGTACTGTCTTGTGCTGTACGCTCCAGTCGCATTTGCGAACTGGGTGTCCATAAGTCCGATTGAGCTCGCCTTCGCATTCATCTGGTTGACGAAGGTCTCAAGGCTGGATGTAGAGTAGCTCACGAGAAGATCTGTCGCAGCGTCGGAACCTCCGACGAGCATCATCTCGAGAAGCTTCGAGAGTTTTACCGTCTCGCCTGCTGCAGGAAGCTTCTTGTCCTTGGATGCAGCTGCTGAAGTAACCTCGATCTTCGCGTTGAACTCCTTCTTGCTATGCATATTGTCGATGACAATCATCGCTGTCATGATCTTTGTCAGATCGCCAGGAGTTACTTTTCTGTCCTCGTGGTAGGCGTATACGAGCTGGCTGGTCGAAGCTGAATATACGACAGCTGAGCCTGCTTGAATCTTAGGCTCTGTTATAGTAATCTTCGTCTTCGCATTGGCCTTGTCTGCAGCATATACGGCATCAAAACTGAAGGTGGTCATCAGCGCAGTTGCAAGAAGCACAGCGATAACAGCCACCAATGTTTGCCTGATTGTATTAATAAGATTTGAATTATTCTCTGTTCTCATCTTTATTCCGTTTGTCTCGTTAGATTTAACTACTTAAATTATACTGATTCGCCTTTCTCTTGTAAATAACACGCCTCTTCGAATATTGAATTGATTCTGTCTCTAATGTATACTTGGAATAGCGACTTTATATCCCAATGGGTTTTATAGGAGGAAAAAAAAATGGAAAAGTATTATATCGGTACGCTCAACAACATTTCACAGGTTGGTCTTTCAAAACTGACAGACAAGTATGAGCTTACCGACGACATCGATAAAGCGAACGGAATCGTTGTAAGAAGCTTCAAGATGCACGAAATGGAGCTCTCAGACAACCTTCTTGCTATCGGTAGAGCTGGTGCTGGAGTTAACAATATTCCACTTGAGAAGTGTGCTGACAAGGGAATCGTTGTTTTCAACGCTCCAGGAGCTAACTCAAACGCTGTTAAGGAGCTCGCTATCGCTGGAATGATTATGGGTGCTAGAAACATGTACGAGGGAATCTCATGGGGACAGACACTCGAGGGCGATGTAGCTGCTGACGTTGAGAAAGGCAAGAAGCAGTTCGCAGGAACAGAGATCATGGGCAAGACAGTTGGTATCATCGGTCTTGGTGCTATCGGAGCTAAGATTGCTAACGCTGCAGAGGCTCTCGGCATGAAGGTTGTTGGATACGAGGCATTCAAGCCACATCCATGCATGACAGCTGACGTTAAGCTCTACGATACAGTAGACGAGATGGTTCCAGAGTGTGACTTCATCTCAATCCACGTTCCATCACTCCCAACAACAAAGGGAATGATCAACAAGGAGCTCATCGCTAAGATGAAGGACGGAGTTATCTTCATGAACTACGCTAGACCTGATCTCATCGTTATTGATGACGTTCTCGAGGCTCTCGAGTCAGGTAAGATGAGAAAGTACATGACAGACCTTCTCGAGCCAGAGTACATCGGCAAGGCTGGCATCGTTGCTACACCACACCTCGGAGCTTCAACAGCTGAGGCTGAGGAGAACTGTGCAGTAATGGCAGTTGAGGAGCTCATGGACTACATCGGATGCGGTAACATCGTCAACTCAGTTAACTTCCCAAGAGTAACACTTGCTTGCAAGGAAGGAACAAAGAAGCACTGCATCGCATTCAAGTGCGAGAAGGCTATCGAGGATGTAGAGGCTAAGGTTAGAGAGTTCTACGGCGACTGCCTGGTAGACTTCGCTGGCGGCAAGAGAGGCGACTACGGTTACTTCATCGCTCAGGTTAAGGAAGACTGCGACAAGGTATTCAGCTGTGACTGCGTAACAAAGGCTAGAGTGCTCGGCTAATCACAAACTTACGACAAAATCAAATCACTACCCTGTATAGGGTAGTGATTTTTTAATCTTTCTTATTATTTCTGCTTAATTGACTTCTCTGCTCTGAGCATAATCACTCTAGTAAGCTGGTTCTCTTCAGTCTCGATTGAGTAGCTGTACTTCTTCAGCACCTCACCACAAGACTCTACGAAGTAATCATCAGTTGTGAGCACATCGAAACCGAACTGATAATAATCACTTCTAAAGTGCATTGGAATAGCAATACGCGGATTGAGCTGCTTGATGAGATCAATTGCCTGCGGTGTATCAATTGTAAATGTTCCACCAACAGGGATGAGAATAGCATCGAGGTCTGTGAGTGCTGCAATATCCGCCTCAGACATATCCTCATTGATATTGCATCCGAGATCTCCGAGGTGAGCCACCTTATTCACTCCGTCATCGAGGATATGAATAGTGTTCATTCCCCTCTCTGCACCGTGACAGTCATCATGGTAGGTCTCAATTCTCGTAATCTCGAAAGGACACTCCGCACCAGTTCTGAGTGTTACAACTGACTCTGCATTGTGATCACCGTGCTGGTGGCTACAGAGAACAAGGTCAGCCTCTTCTCTCAAAGGTCCGAAACCTGGAACGTAGCCATCCTCATATGGATCGAGAATTACCTTGTATCCGTTCTTCTCAATTGCGAAACACGCATGTCCAATATATGTAATCTTCATTAGTTCTTCTCCTTAAGCAGATCTCTGATCTCCTTGAGAAGTGCCACATCTGCAGGATCCTCAGCAGGCTCCTCTTCAGCCTCCTCCGCTGGCTTCTTAACTGCATCGCGCATCTTGTTGATCGCCTTGATCATACAGAAAACGCAGAATGCAACAATCAGGAAGTTCACGATATTCTGAATGAACAGTCCGTAATTGATAGCTGCATCGCCCACTGTGATGCTCAGTCCACTGAAGTCAAGACCTCCAGTGATAACACCGATAAGCGGCATGATGATGTCGTTAACCAGTGAGTTGACGATGGATGTGAATGCAGCACCCACGATGATGCCGACTGCCATATCCATCACACTTCCTCTTGAGATAAATTCCTTAAACTCCTTAATGAATCCCTTCATTATTAACTTTCCTTATACTATTAGATTGACAGCACTTCTCACTGTCTTGATATCACAAATTGCCGCACCCGGCTCGTACTCTCCGTCGAGAGTCCAAGGTGTGCCCTCGTCGACCTCAACTCGAACGTTCTTCGCACTGAAGAACTCAATCTCATCAGTCTCCAGAGTTCCATCCATCATGTGGATGATAATCTCATTGAACGCAACGATACTCTTAGGCGTCTTTACGAGTAGAACCTCCATAAGTCCGTCGTTCATATCTACATCGAATCTGTCGAGCTTGAGAATTCCCGCAACCGAAGTCGAATTGCAAACTGCTCCGAAGAGATAATCTCCCTCGCAAATCTGCTCATTAGGTGTGCCCTCATCCGCGATGAACTTCGCATGAATTGGTTTGATGCTCATCAGATCCTTGGCGCCATGCAGAATATATGCTGTGTGTCCTAGAATGTTCTTGATGTTCTGCGGTACGCTGTACGATGTGCTAGTGAACGCACCGAAAGATGCGATGTAGGTAAAAGTTCTTCCGTTGAAGTCTCCTACATCGATAGTACGCGGCGATCCCTCAATAACTCTCTCGGTCGCAGCGATTACTCCCTTAGGAAGTCCCATGCTCGCAGCGAAATCGTTCGTGCTTCCAGACGGAATATAACCAACTGTGCACTTGCCCCCTACTCTCATCAGGCCATCAATGACCTCGTTAAGAGTTCCGTCTCCACCTGATACCACGATAGTATCGACGTCCTCGTGATTCTCTATTGCAAACTGTCTTGCATCGCCAGACTTCTGAGTCATAAGGACAGAAGTCAGATATCCCGCATCAGAGAATGCCTGCAGGATATCAGCCATAAGTTTAGCCGCCTGCATAGTTCCGGATTTCGGATTGATGATAAAAAGAAGTTTCTTTCTCATTAGCTGTTCCTCTCTCTGTCCGGTGCATTATCGTAGATATCCGGGCAGTAGTCTCTAGCTTCTGCGTATCCAGGCACATACTTCCTGCTCAGTCTGTTCGCCAGAGTGTCAGTTCTTCTGTCAAAGCGTCCTGGATTCGAAGTGTAGTACATATTGAAGTTCTTCTTATAACCGCGTTGCTCCATGAGAATCTCCTTGATCTTCTTAGGGGACAGTCTGCCCCTTGCCATGTAGATATCCCAGCTTCGGTTGAATACCATTCCTATGCTGAGAACCCAGGCAATCAGGAAGAACCAGAGAAGCAGAGCCACGATATTCGCAAATGATCCATAGAGAATGTCATATGACATTGTTCTTCCAACATATGTCGAGAAGATGAATGTCACGATTACCATTCCAATAGTTGCAACGATTGCGCCTGGAACAAGCGCCCTGTATGGAACTCTTACTCTTGGCAGAATGGTGTAGATAAGACTAACCATCACGAAGAATATTGCAAAGAGCAGTGGTCCCTTGAGTATGTATACCACCTTGAGTATTGCTACCTTATCGACTATCTGAATCAGAGCCCACCAGCCGTATACATATACGATGAGCGAACCTGCCACAATGCTGATAATAACGATTGCGTAAGGTACCGATCTAAGTCTCTCGGTGAAGAATGTGTATCTGTATCTTCCATCAGTTAAGATGTGAGTGGCGAGTCTTGAAAGCGAGAATTCGAGACCAGATGCAGCCCAGATTGTCAGAATAAGCATGAAGATATTCGACATAGCAACCGACTCAGACTGAGTGAATATACCCATAACAAAGTTACTCATATGAGCATCCATATGGCTCTGAACCCATTCGAGCAGGAAGTCCACAGACACGTCAAATACTCCGAGCACCTGAATCAGTACAATCAGAGCCGGAATACTTGCCATGAAGAAGTAGTACGCAATCTGACAGCCAATGCCCGCAAACCACGGGTCATCGAAGGTTCTAAAGACGTGGAAAATCATCCTGAGCATTCTCTCCCAGGTGAGTGTGAGCTTCTCTTCTGGCTGCTCTTCAGCTACAATCACTTCCGCTTCCTTATTCTCTTGTGTAGTAAGCTTATCGTCGGTCAAACTTACCTCCCCGTATGAGCTAAAGCTCCATGAGCATTTCTTCAAGCTTATTAAGAGATGCCGCACGATGGCTCATGCGATTCTTCTCTTCAGGGTCCATCTCACCGAAGGTGCACTCATATCCATCCGGCACGAAGAGCGGATCGTAGCCGAAGCCGTGCTCTCCTCTCATCTCGTGGATGAGCTTACCGCATACCTCTCCCCTTGCTACCAGCTGTCTGCCGTCAGGGAAAAGCATTGTGATTACTGATACGAACTTAGCACCTCTCTCCTCATCAGGTACATCCTTCAGAAGATCGAGCATCTTGATATTGTTGTCAAGCGGAGTACAGTCCTCACCAGCGAAACGAGCTGAGTACACTCCCGGCTCTCCGTTGAGCGCATCTACCATAATGCCGCTGTCATCTGCAATTGTTGGAACTCCAGCAATATCGAGGATGGCTTTAGCTTTGATATATGAATTCTCCTCGAATGTGCTTCCAGTCTCTTCAACCTCGAAAGTGTCGATTCCGGCGTCATCTCTTGAGACAACCTCCATACCGCACTTTGCGAGAATTGCACCAATCTCACGAATTTTGCCCTTATTTCTTGAAGCAAGAATTACTTTCTGCATCACCGCCTCCAATACACTTTATATCTGAATATTATATCACTCTGCAAATATAAACTACATATCTTCTTCAGCTACCTTGAGCATGATTGCACACTCAATACGCTTCTTATGAAGCTCGCAACCGAACTCGTACACCTTGTCGATATCTCCATTAGAATGGAAGTTATTTGCAGCACAACCGCCAGCGCAGTAGAGCTTAGCCCAGCAGTCCTTACACTTATCTCTTGTGTACATATTGTTACCCTTGCGGAAGTAGTCAAGCACATGCTGCTCAGTGATTCCGTCGTAGATAGTTCCGACCTTCATGTCATCATCTCCTACGAACTGGTGGCAAGGATAGAGATCACCTGTTGGAGTAACAGCGAGATACTCTGTTCCAACTCCGCAGCCAGATACTCTCTTATAGATGCATGGACCACCTGTAAGATCTACATTATAGTGGTAGAAATTGAAGCCCTCGCCCTTCTTTCGTCTGTCATACATCTCCATAGCGAGCTTCTCATACTGGTCGCAGAGGAATGGAATATCCTCCTCCTTGAGTGCGTATGGCATACTTGGATCGCACACTACAGGCTCGATACTTGTCTCCTTGAAGCCAAGGTCAGCCATGTGACATACGTCTGTTGCGAAGTCCTTGTTATACGCTGTATATGTTCCTCTCATGTAATATTCCTTCGTTCCTCTCGCATCCACGAGTCTCTTGAAGTTGTCCATGATATTGTCGTAAGTTCCATTACCAGTCTTGGACTTTCTCATTCTGTCATGAGTCTCACGTCTTCCGTCCATACTGAGAACTACGTTGCCCATCTCCTTGTTGCTGAACTCGATTACGTCATCGTCGATGAGAACACCGTTAGTTGTGAGTGTGAAGTTGAAAATCTTATTGTGCTCCTTCTCAAGCTCTCTTCCGTATGCTACGAGCTCCTTGCATACGTCCCAGTTGAGGAGTGGCTCTCCACCGAAGAAATCAACCTCGAGATGCTTACGAGTACCGGACTCCCTTACGAGATAGTCGAGAGCGGCCTTGCCGACCTCGAGCGGCATAATGCCGCTTTTACCGCTGTACTCGCCCTTACCAGCGAAGCAGTACTCGCAGTCCATATTGCAGCCGTGTGCAACGTGCAAGCAGATAGCCTTGAGTACAGACTGCTTCTGCTTGAGGTCGCCAGCAATCTCTTCGTATGGGTCGATTGAGAAAAGAAGACCCAGCTTCTTGAGCTCTTCAATATCCGCGAGAGTCTCCTCCACATCGGCAGCTGTCACGTCATACTTCGCTATGATTGCAGCAGTAATTGCCTCCGCGTCAGAATTCTCGTACATTTCGATGATGTCATAAGCAACATCATCTACTGTGTGAACGGCACCGCTGTTTGCATCCATTACGATGTTATAACCATTTAGTTTGTACTGATGAATCATATTACCTTTATCTTTCTAATGTTAATTTGAATTTGTTAATAATAAAAAAAGCGCCGCTCCCAAGAGCAGCGCTCCAGATAGCTATTTCTCCTTGCTCTGCTCGCAGTGCTGATTAGCTACGCTGCAAGAAGTCTTGCTAGCTGACTGGCATGATGTCTGGCACTCGCCGCATCCGCCTGTTACTGTTGACTTTGCAAGATTTCTTGTTGAAACTGTCTTAATTCTTGTCATAATAATAGCCTCCGTTCTCCTTTATCACATAAAGCATAACAATCGAAATGCCTTGTGTCAAATATTATTCTGCGTCTGTATTCGCTGCAGTAATTCTATAGTTGAATACAGCCTCTGTCTTAGTATTTCTATTGACAATTCTGATTCTGTCAGCCTTGCCCTCAACACTGTTAGCTCTTATGAGAATGTCTACCGACTCTCCTGCGAGAATATCCTGAACCTCTACATCATCGAGAACAGGTGGCAGATCCCAATCTCTTGTAACCGGATTGAATGATCTGTGAATGAATCTAATCTTACCGCGCTTAACATCAAAGTGATAGATGCAGTCTGATGAAACGCTCGGAATGATGCACTCGCTCTGCTTGAAGCTGAACTGACCTCTTAGATTAACAAGAGCCTCAGCCTTTCTATATACAAGTCCACGGTATTCTCTCTCAACAGCCTCAGTCTCAGTTGCAATCATTACATTGCACTCAGCGTGCGAGATAACATACTCAGCAGTCTTGCCGACAACATTCTTGTTCTCATCCTTCGCTGACTTTGTCATAACAATGAGGTTCGCGCCGAACTCTCTGGCACACTTAACAATTCGCTGTCCTGCCTTGCCCATATCAGCCTTCTTGATTACATAGTAGCCCTCAAGAGTTGCCTCAACGAGATCGAGCTTCTTCTCGAGAAGATCCATAGCCTGCTCTGCAGCCTCTCTGCTTGCAGTGTAGTCCACTGACTCATCAATCATGAGCAGAACAATCTCAACCTCATCTGGAGCAAAAAGCTTCTTGACCTGTGTAAGCGCCGTAAGACTTCTTGTTGTTTCTTCAACCGGCAGAAGTATTCTCTTCATTAGATATCCTCCTTATTGCATCGGTTAATTATACCCCAAAAGCGTTCTGATATCTACTTTTTGTTATCTGAGCCACTCGGCCGCACTTACAACGAAGAGCTCAAAGAGTGTGTAGAGCACCAGATAATCATCATCGAAGCTGCAGATTACATTATTCTGCATTACTCCGCCGTGTCCATCGAACACAATGTTAGGCGAACCGAATACTACAGCCTTACGCTCTCCATCCTTGGTGATGATGTAGTTGGACGCAACATTAGCCTTTCTTACAGCCATGAATGAATCCACTCTGAACTCACCGTTAACTGTATCAATCAGATATGAATTCTTACCAGTACCCTTGAGGTGCTTGATAGTTCCGAACTTCTCACCGTCTGAGTAGATGTCGTGATCAATATCAGTAGCATCCTTGTATTCGGCAACTGTCGCCTCTGTTCTAGCGAACTCCTCTCCCTCGCTGTCATAGAGTGTTACAGAGAGAGGTGGCTTTCTGATAAAAGTCTTGAGAATCTCGTTGTCGTTGATATCCACGAGATTGTTGTCCTTTGTGTTATGGCGGTAGAACTCATACATATCAAGCTGCGCTGGAGCGTTTGTTCTTGTTCCATCCACGAAACCAGCTGTCAGCTCAGCAAGATCACCAGTCATTACCGCACTCATAACCTTGAGCGCAGCAAAAACAGAATAGTTCTTCTGAGTTACCGGCATATCCGAAGTATCCTCGATATTGTCGAGTCTCCAGGCATTAGCCTCGCCGAAGTCAATATTATTAGTTATATTGATGTTTCTGAAGCAGAAGTTCTTGCCGTCATCAGTGATTACAATAATATCGGTAAAAGCCGATGGGCCGTAGATAATCGCAGGTGCATCCTTGTATATGCCAGCCCAGCACTTTCCGAGAGGTGTCTCCATATTCTCAAAGAAGTAGAAGAGCTCATCTAAGCTTCTGCCCTGCTTTGCAATCTTCTTATCATAGAGATTCTTGTCATTATATCCACCCTTCTTGCTGTTCGAGAAGATTCCGAATGCGAGCAGAATCATAAGAAAAGAAAGGATGAACTTACCAACAAGTAATGATAGAACAGCCAGGAAGACCGCAAGCCCTCCGACTATTTTGAATCCTTTATCTTCATTCATTATAATTTACCCTCCGTATCGCGAAATATACTAGCGAGTATTCTATCATATTTAATACAAATATCGAAGATACTGTGAATTAATCATCTGTGTACATTTTGAACTTTTGTATACTTTGTTAATATTTTGATAAATATAGTGTTATTAGATTGACTTATAACCCCATTATGAAGTATTATATTTGTAGATGAAATCTGTAGTTTTTTTACAAACTACACAACATGTTGCCCTTGCTGAATCTCCCAATTCTTCTGCAAGGTATGAAAATTATATAGATTGGAGCGTTAATTATTATGTCTAAGAAGGACAACTCAAGCGCTAGCTTCTCAAGATTCGGCTACATCATGGTAGCTGCCGGCGCTGCTATCGGACTCGGTAATATTTGGAAGTTCCCGTATGTCGCATACGGCGATGGAGGCGGAACATTCCTGCTCGTATACTGTGTATTCGCAGTACTGCTCGGACAGCCTGGAGTAATGATTGAGACAGCTATCGGTCGTCACTCAAGAGCTAACGCAGTAGATGCTTACGGCAAGATTAACAAGAAATGGTCATTCATCGGAGTTATCAACACAGTTTGTACAGCTATGATCGACTTCTACTACATGATCGTCAGCGGTTACGTAGTAAAGTACGCAATTGCATACCTTACAGGTGCACGCTTCGGTGCTGATAAGGCTGCATACTACAATGCATTTATCTCAGATCCAATCGAGCCACTGATCTACGGATTTGCAGTAATCGCAATTACTTCAATAATCCTCGGCTTCGGTATCACAGATAAGGTAGAGAAGATTTGCAAGGTTATCCTCCCTGCACTTCTGATTCTCCTCATCATCTGCGGAATCTGGGCTCTCGTTATCTCACCAAATGCTATGGAAGGTCTCAAGTGGTACCTCTTACCTGACTTCTCAAAGCTCAATACAACAACTCTTGCTGATGCATGTATGCAGGTACTCTTCTCAGTAGGTATCGGCTGGGCTATCTTCATAACACTCGGTGCAAGTATCTCTGATGATAAGAACCTCAGATCTGACTCAACATGGGTAGTAATCTGTGACTCAGCAATCGCTATTCTCGCAGGATTCGTAATCATCCCATCAGTAGTTGGTTCAGGAGCAGAGATGGCTTCAGGTCCTTCACTGGTATTCCTGGCTATGACATCAATCTTCGAGCAGTTCCCAGGTGGTAACATTATCGGACTCTTCTTCTTCATGTCACTGGTATTCGCTGTATTCTCAACAGCGTTCACAATCCTCGAGATTCCTATCATGGTAGTAAGAGAGAAGTTCAACACAGGCTCATGGGCTGCAGTAATCATCACATCATCAATCATCTTCATCGGCGGAGTATTCGCATCACTCTCACAGGGAAGCGGACTGCTGAGTGGAGTAATGATTCCTTGGATAGACTTCGGAGGAATTCACCACTACAACATCTACGACTGGATTGATTGCTTCACAGGATATGTTCTCCTCCCAGGTGGAACACTGCTGACATCATTCTTCGTATCATATGTATGGGGTTTCGACAACCTGAGCAAGGAGCTCGAGAAAGGTGGCGGAAGACCTGTCAGCAAGTGGGACAGATTCACAATTCAGATCTGCATTCCTATCCTCACTCTCGTAGTAATCCTCCACGCATTCGGACTATTCTAGACGAGACACATACGACATACAAAGCCGGCTGCAAGCAGCCGGCTTTTAGCATGCCTGAAAAAAACAATCTCTAATTCTGATATATAATTAACGATTTATTTGTGATAAATGCACAAAAAAACAAAACACGTACTTGCTTTAATGCAAGATTTTGAGTAAACTAAACAAGTCGTGCTTTATATGATGTTAAGTAATACTTATCACCATTTGCACTCAATAGCTATGTAATGATAACAAGATAAGAAAGAAAGTTGGTTAGTAGATAATGATAGAAAGAATAGCTGATATTAACACTGTAGTTAACGATTTCGTCTGGGGCGTTCCTGCAATGGTCTGCATTGTAGGTGTAGGTCTCTACCTCAGCTTCAGAACAGGATTCATTCAGTTCCGCAAGTTCGGTTATTCACTCAAGTCAACCTTAGGTAAGATCTTCAGCAAGGCAGATGCTAAGGATGGCGCAATCACACCTTTCCAGGCCGTATGCACAGCACTCGCCGCAACTGTAGGAACAGGTAACATCGCCGGCGTTGCTGGTGCCATCGCTATCGGAGGCCCAGGTGCTGTATTCTGGATGTGGATGTCTGCCCTTCTCGGTATGTGTACAAAGTTCTCGGAAGTAACACTCGCTGTACACTTCAGAGAGGTTAACGCTGAGGGAGACTATGTCGGCGGACCAATGTACTACATCAAGAACGGTCTCGGCAAGAACTGGATGTGGCTCGCTTACCTCTTCGCAATCTTCGGTACACTGACAGTATTCGGAACTGGTAATGCTACACAGGTTAATACAATCACATCAGCTATCAACGCTGCACTGATCAATTATAATGTTTTAGATGCTAACAACCTCGGAACAAGCAACCTCATCATCGGAGTTGTAATCTGCGTACTCGTTGCAGTTATCCTCCTCGGTGGAGTTAAGAGAATCGGTAAGGTAACAGAGACTCTCGTTCCTATCATGGCAGTTCTCTACATCGTGCTTGGACTTGGTGTAGTTTTTCTCAACTTCCAGTATGTTCCAGCAGTATTCAAGTCAATCTTCGAGGGAGCATTCAATCCAAGTGCTGTTACAGGTGGAGTTGTAGGAAGCCTCTTCCTCTGTATGCGTAAGGGAGTATCAAGAGGAATCTTCTCTAACGAGGCAGGCCTTGGTACAGGTTCAATCGCACACGCAACAGCTGATACAGATCACCCAGTTAAGCAGGGACTCTTCGGAATCTTCGAGGTTTTCGCAGACACAATCGTAATCTGCACACTCACAGCCCTCGTAATTCTCTGCAGTGGCGTATCAATCCAGTACGGTGAGGCAGCAGGAGCTGAGCTCACAATCGCAGGTTTCACTAACGTATACGGTAACTGGGTATCAATCTTCACAGCTATCGCAATGTGCTGCTTCGCGTTCTCAACAATCCTCGGATGGGGACTCTACGGAACACGTTGCTGCGAGTTCATCTTCGGAACAAAGAGCATCAAGGTATTCATGGTACTCTACTCACTCGTAGCTATCATCGGAGCAACAATCGACCTCGGTCTCATCTGGAATATCGCAGACACATTCAACGGTCTTATGGCTATTCCAAACCTTATCGCAGTATTCATGCTCGCACCAGTAGTAGTTAAGCTCGTTAAGGATTATTTCGACAAAGCAAACTAATCATTTGTACAAATACAGGTTATAGTAAAACAGCCAGTGCGAAAAGCACTGGCTATTTTACTATATTCGTTATATTTCCTGCTATGCGTCTAGTATTCGCTAACGCCCTTCTCAACTATGAAGTTGACCAGCGTCTGAAGTGGCTTTCCCATTCTTCTAGCACTATAGAACAGCTGAAGCTTATCAACGAACACATCTCCTAAAGGCACTGCCTTCAGGTTCGGTTCATCTCTCATCTCAGACAGCGGAATAACTGCAAAACCCTGCGAGATCGCTACCATTGCATTCTGCACATCAGTTGACTGAACTTGCTTAACACCTCTGAAATTTTCACCGAACATCTTATACAGATTCTCTCTGCAGAATTCATAATATGCCTTATCTAGCGACTTGGTGATGAAAGGAAGTTCGGCAATAGCCCCACCAATAGATCCATATCTCTCGATGCTGTCAGCCGATATGAGAAGATGCTCCGGAGCACGCACAATATCCACGGTCTCAACATGATTTGACTGTGCAAACTTAGTGCCAAGGTTATAAGGCATTACTATTGCGTCGAGTTTCCTCTGCTGAAGCGCCATAGCAAGTTCACTCTCATTACCTATAGTCATATTGAGTTTGATATCAGGGTGAGCATCGGTGAACTCCTTGAATACCGGAAGGAAGAAGTGCGAGCCATCAAAGCCGAGATTGAGCTCGTTATCCCTATCACCCTTAAGCCTCATAAGCAATTCATTGTACCCTCTTAATATCTCCAACACTCCATCGCAGAATATATGTCCGTCAGATGTTAGCACGCAACCTTTATTATTCCTCTCGAAGAGTGCAACTCCAAGCTCATCCTCTAGTTGCGCGATGTACTTGCTCATCGTCGTCTGCGCTATACCACACTTATCTGCAGCTTCGGTGAAATTACCCGTCTCTGCTGCAGCAAGGAAGTAATCCAGTTTTCCTATATTCATATCTTATTCCTTCTCTTATCCATTATCTGCCATATATTATAACCTTTTCCATTGCCAACTTGAAGCCAGATATGAAAAAAAGTGCTGACAAGATGAATATTATTCGTTTTATTTTTGCTCGCAAGCCATATATAAGTGAAACTGTATTAAGAAAGAAATATATGAATTATCGAAAGGTTAGGTACAAGCAATGAATACTAATAGAAGACATATGATCTCATCAACAGTCTGTATGGGTCTTGCACTCTTTGCAACGCAGTTCGGTGCAGGTAATCTCATCTTCCCTCCATTCCTCGGACGTGGAACTGGCTCAGACTGGATGGTAGGTTTCCTCGGCTTCCTGATTATGGATGTTGGTCTCGCAGCAGCTGCAGTATATTCAGTAGTTGCAAACAGAGCAGGAACAGTTGACGGAGTTGTCGGCAAGATGGGACCTAAGGCAGGTAAGGTCCTCCTTACAACTATCATTCTCTGCCTCGGACCATGCGTATGCATCCCACGCACAGCATGCACTAGCTACGAACTAGGCCTTCAGACAATGCTCCCAGGTGTTCCACTTCCTATCTACGGAGCTGTATTCTTTGCAGTAACACTTTTTCTTGTAATAAGACCTAGCAAGGTTGTAGACATCATCGGTAAGTATCTCACACCTGCACTCCTTGCAGTTATGGTGCTTCTCATCATCCTCGGTATTGCTGATCCAATCGGCAAGGCCGTTCCAATCGAGGATGTTGTTGCTTTCGCATCAGGTGTTCAGAACGGTTACCAGACACTCGACGGAATCGGCGGAGTACTTATGACAATGATGCTCATGAATGCGGCTATCGGCTACGGCTTCCGCGACAAGAAGGACATCAAGCACATGGTAGCAGGTGCTGACATCATCTCAGCAGTTCTCCTCGCACTCGTATACGGCGGACTCTCATACCTCGGATCAACAGTATCCGGCATCGAAGCATTCGCTGGACTCGAGCAGGCTCCTCTTATGGTAGCAATCACATATGCACTTATGGGCAAAGCAGGAGTATATGCTCTCGCAACAATAGTTATTCTCGCATGTCTCACAACAGCACTCGGACTCAGTGCAGTTGTCGGTGATTACTTCGAGGAGCTGACTAACGGCAAGCTCAAGTATAAGACAGTAGTAGTAACAGTTATCCTGCTCAGCTACGCAATGTCAAACTTTGGACTGTCAACAATCATCTCAATTGCTGGCCCAATCCTTGAGATCCTCTATCCACCACTCATCGTGCTTGTACTCGGCGCGTTCTTCGAGAGAATCTCAAGCAATCACCACATTATCAAATTCGCTACATACTTCGCTCTCATCAGCAGCATCATATGTACATTCAATAACATGTTCGGCTTTGGAATGGACTTCCTTAATATGCTTCCATTCACATCACTTGGACTCGGCTGGGTATGCCCTGCCCTCATCGGTGGAGTAATCGGTTCATTCTTCAAGGATGAGCTCCACATCACAGAGACAGTGCTCGACGCAGCTGCAGAAGAGCTCCACGAACTCGAGGAGTCAATGCACCAGCACACAGCACTTAACTAACGCTTACATGTAATTATCCATAATACATACAACATACCCCTAACGATAAAAACAGCACGCTTCCGCGTGCTGTTTTCTCGTATTCAATAGCTCCGAAGTGGAACACTTGCGATAGCCGGTTCACGGTGACTGGCAAGCGCCAGCGCAGACAAAGCCCTTGAACCGCTGCGTCATCGCAATAGGCGCGAGCCGAGTTCCACGCAGCGAGCTATTGTTTAAGTTCGGAGACGAGAGTTGCCCCCAGAATCATAGCCGCACCAACTACAATCATCGCGGTAAGCGGCTCGTGAAGCAGGAACGCTGAGAGCAATACTGCCTCAACTGGATCAATATAACTTATGATAGCTACAGTCTGTGCTTCTAGCTCCTTTACTGCGCCGAAGTAGATTACATACGCAATACCAGTGTGTACTACTCCCACAATGAGGAGGCAGATCAGTCCTCTTAGCGAAAGCTGAATAGTGCCTATGTCCTCAGTCATCAGTACATATGGCAGCACCATCACTGCTGCAAACGCCAGCTGAGCCATAGTCAGGTCGAAAGTGGATATATCTTTGAGGCTCTTATTGATGATTACGATTACTGCGTAAGTGATTGCTCCTGCAACAGCAAAAACAATTCCCTTGAGTGTGTTCGCATCAACCCCGGTTCCAGTTACTCCTGATACGAGAATCATTCCACCGAAGGCAATACAGATGCAGACCACACTTCTAGCAGTAAGCTTCTCCTTGAACACCAGCGCCGCACCGATGAGGAAGAAGATTGGCTGAGTGTAGTAACATACAGTAGATATCGCAATACTTGTATATCGAAAGGCCTCAAACTGGCAAACCCAGTTGGTCGCCATCAGTGCACCAAGCAGAATGATTTGCTTGAGGTTTCTTTTGATAGCTGGCATATCGACTCTCTGCTTAGTAAGTACGAAATACGCCAAGATAGTCAGTACCGCCAGCACCGCTCTACAGAAGCACATCGCACCCGAAGGAAGCTCTATGAATCTTCTGAAAGTACCAATGGTACCAAAGATCATACATATAATTATCAGTTTGAATTTCGCATTATTCAGTCCCATGAATCTTATCCCCTAATGCTTCTGTACGAGTGTTCCTCCGCAACTTGAACCCGCACCAGCTGTACATCCATAGCAGTGACAGTCGAACTTAATATCTCTTTCGAGGGACTCCACTCTTCCCTCAGCAAAATCAAATATAGTCAGTTCGCCACAAGGGCCATCACACACCATATCCATAACCTGGTTGAAGTCGCAGTCGTAGATTCTACCATCATATCCAACGCTAATCTGGTTTCTGCACATCATATTCTCACATGCCTCAGGGTTAAATGCGTTGATAAGCATATTCATATAAGCCTCATATGTTCCGCATGCAAGGAGATGACGACCGTATCTTCCAATTGGATTATTTGTTACTGCAAAGAGCTTGTTGAAGCATACATTGTATCTTGCAAGTTCCCTCTTATACAGTTTCTCAAGTTCATCCTGATCTGGTGGCAGAGTCTCTCTCTGTGGATTGAACACAAGGTCGAGTTCCTTATCATCATCCATTCCATATCCAGCATCGTTCAGTTTTCTAAGAACTTCAATACTGCCAGCAAAAGTTCCATCTCCACGCTGTCCATCAGCTGGAGCTTCACTGAAGTTTGGAAGACTCGCGATGACATTAACCCCAAGACGTGCATATTCATCAATAAGATGAGTATATCCCTCCTCGAGGAGAATTGTAAGATTTGTACGCACGATTACCTTGAGGCCTCTCTTTGAAGCTTCGTTAATGAACCACTCAAAGTCAGGGGCCATCTCCGGTGCTCCTCCTGTAACATCTACAGTTGTGAAGCCATATCTATCTGCAGCATCAAGTACTGCCTGAAGAGTATCTCTTTCAATTACCTCAGTTCTGTTTGGACCAGCCTGCACATGGCAGTGAGCACATGCGAGATTACATCTCTTACCCACATTAACCTGAATTGTCGTAAGCTTATCTCTAGTCTTGAGCTGCTCCGACTTTGGCACCATATCCTCAAAATACATAACTCTTGCCATTGCATCGAGAAGATCCTGATGAGATGCCTGACGCTTCGGCTTATATGCCTCTTTATGCCAAGCTGGCATAATCTCGAAACCACCAAGGATTGCATCATCAATGTACGAATCTGGTCCATTGATTATTCTATTTCTATAAGACACCTCTGCCGGACTATTGCGAGGCCATAACTTGTCAAACCACTCCAGATACGCATTATGGTCATACCTCACTGGAACGGCCTCAATATACACGCCTTTGTACTCTGCTCTGTATATTGCATCATCGCAAGGCAGTATCGATATTCTTGTTAACACACCGAAATTCTGACCCTTGAACGTCGGAAGACCTGCTGAGCCGTTATTAATCACAAATCCCGCAGCAAGCCTCATAGCAACTGCAGAACAAGTATGTGTTGTTGCCATAATGTCAATTGAATTAGCATCCATAAAGTCTGAGAGCTCCGCCTGACGCATTACATCCTCAAGCTGCTCTATCGCACAATCCCATCCACCAAGCAGTTTCTCGTCACCGTGAGTGATTCCTATCTTCAGTCCACCTACAGATGCAATCATATGGGATGGTCTATTAACAAGCTTCGCAACAAGCTCAGGAGATGTCTGTATCTCCTTCTTCATAATATTGTGAATCCTGTTTGATCTCGACACGCTTGCATCATCAGTACAGTCTGGGTATGCGCAACCACATCCAACACCTACATCCTGAAGTCTTCTCACCTCAGCTTCAACGTTGCCGAGAAGCGGAATAAAGTTCTCTATATAATTCTCAATTCGCGCCCAGTTCTCGATATCTCTATCGAACCAGTGAATATCTCCGTTAAGAACTACACCTGCACGCCCTTTCTCTCCAAGTCTCTTACATTCATTATCGTACATTCTTGTAAGCTCCTCGGCTGCAAATGGATTGCCGTACAGTCCGCCCGCAATTAGCAGAGTATCAAAAATGTGATCATCAGAAACTTCTGATGACCACACCTTCTGATCCAATAGATAATCAATCGGGCAGGCACGACCTGCATCCTTGAAGTTATGGCGAATGTAACTTGGTGTTCTACAACTTGCCATCTATCTATTATCCTTTCTTATCTTGTTATGCTTCAATTCCCTCGGGATCAATCTCTTCCCACTCAGGTCGTGAATGCTCAGCATCAAGAGCAGCAATCTCTTCGTCTGTTCTGCCCTTCCATGCTGGACGACCCTCTGTCTTGTCCATCATGTTGGCAATTATACCACAAATGATGTATGAACCCCAACAGAGAACTGCACCCCAGAGGTTAACTCCGAGGAAGTTTGCATAAGCTCCTGTTCCAATGTTCATGAATGAAAGAGCATCAGCATTAACAGTATCAACGATACCGAGAATCATTCCAATCCAGAATGAAAGGTGGAATCCAAGCTTTGTTGGCTTTATAGGACCAGCTCCGTGAATCAGGAAGATTGGTCCAAGACCCATAATCATTGTTCCACTGATTGTTGTAGCAGCGAGGATATCTGTTCCAACAATCATTGGAAGGTTTCCGATGAATGCAAATGCAACCATGAATCCGATACCAATCCATCTAGCCTTCTCGTGTGGATCCTTACCGAGAATTGCTGGAAGGTCTCTTGCAGTCAGCTTAGCAAGTGAGCTGAATGTTGAGTCAAGAGTTGAACCACCACACATGATCATCATGATGGCCATAAGGAAGAATGCTGCAATTCCCATACCCTGAGCAACAGTCTGAGCAGCATCTGTTACCTCCTCGAGGCCTGACAGCATTGCGTCAACTCCGATGAGTGAGAACAGTGTGATAGCAACAAAACCGAGAAGACCAGCTACAGTGAAGCACTTGAGCATCTTCTTCTCTTCACAGATGAATCCTCTGTCTGTAAGTACAGCATCGTGGAATCCGTATGAGAGGCACTGAAGACCTGCTCCAAGCACGAAATCAAGACCAGCATCCATTGTCCATGAACCACTTGTAATGTAAGCTGATGCTGGATGCGCTGGAAGAATCCAGAAGATTGTGAATACGAGAAGAACTGCGAACAGTGCTGCCTGAAGTACGTCTGTGATAAGTGATGATCTAAGTCCACCCCAGCAGCTGTACGCAAGAGTGATGAAAGTGAACAGAAGCGCAGCAACGATGAATGGCTTGCTTCCTGACTCACCATAGTATCCACCAATTACAGAAGTATTTGACCATACCTCGTTGAACAGTCTGATAAGGATAGCTGCACTGAAGCAGAACGCTGCAGCAACACCATAGTTGCTTGTCAGGAACTGAGTCATAGATGTAGCACCAAATCTTCTTCTAAGTCTGTAGATAGCATATCCTGTGAGTGGAATGCAGAGCCAATATACAGCATATCCGATACCACCTACGATACCGAACTTATAGCCCATATTTGCGCAGTTATAAACTGACTTAGCAAAAATCCAAGCAATAAATACTGAAGAAGTAATCATAAGCGAACTTGCCGCCTTACCCTTCTTATCTGTACCCTTGAAGAAGCCTCCAATAGTAACAGCCTTTGGTGAGATTACAAACATAATCACACCATATACAACCAGAAAACCCCAGAACAGAAGTCCTGTACCCATCTGCATAGTTAAATATCTCCCTTCATACAATAAACTGTGAATTATTAGATATAGTCTAGCCAAACATCGCAGATTCTACCATAACTCAAATCCCTCATCAAATAGAAGATATCTATAGCATTAGACTAAGTCTAAATACTAACGAACACTAGAAAAGGCTCCGCTACGCGAAGCCTTTTTCAAACATATTAGAGCTGACAGAGCCCTTGAATCGCTGCGTCATCGCAATAGGCGCGAGCCGAGCTCCAAGAGGAGCTAGTTGCTTGTGTAATTGTCGAAGTAGCCCTGTACAAGTACTACTGGTGTTCCCTTATCTCCCGATCCTGATGTCAGGTCGCAGAGTGAACCGATGAGGTCTGTCAGACGACGTGGTGTTGTTCCCTCTGACTCCATCTGTCCGAAGAGGTCAGCGTCCTTATCCTTGATTCTCTGAGCGATAGCAGCCTTGAGCTCATCTCCGCTGAGATCAGCGAAATCGTTATCAGCAAGGTACTTGAGCTTGAGCTCATTTGGTGTTCCCTCGAGTCCTGGTGTGTAAGCTGGTGAAACAACAGGGTCTGCGAGCTCCCAGATCTTTCCTACTGGATCCTTGAAAGCTCCGTCTCCGTATACCATAACCTCAACCTTCTTGCCAGTTCTCTCGTATACCTTAGCCTGGATATCCATTACGAGGTCTGTGCACTCACGTGGGAAGAGCTTGATTGAATCTTCAGTAGCCTTGTTTGAACCGAGGAGACCGTACTTCTCGTTGTAGCCGCTACCGTTAACAGGAGCAGTGAGGATTTCATCCATTCCTACTACTGTAGCGCCCTTAGCCTTGAGAATTCTCTTTGTTCTTGCTCTTGTGTGGATATCACATGTGAGAACCTTATCTGTGTATTCGAGAATGTCCTCAGCGTGGTTAGCGAAGATGATCTCGCACTCAGCGCCAGCCTCCTCGATGAGCTTACCGTAGTAGTCTACGTAGTCAACACCTGTGAACTGGTGCTTGTTCTCTCCGAAGAGCTCTCTGTACTTAGCGAGAGTAAGAACATCGCTGTATGGGTTGATTCCTGCATTGTCAACCTGATCCATTGTCAGAAGAGCATTACCAACCTCATCGCTTGGATAGCTCAGCATGAGAACAACCTTCTTAGCTCCCATTGCGATACCTCTGAGGCAGATAGCAAATCTGTTTCTTGAGAGAATTGGCCATACAACACCAATTGTCTCGCCACCGAGCTTAGCCTTAACATCCTCAGCTACAGCCTGAATGCTAGCGTAGTTACCCTGTGATCTGGCAACGATTGACTCTGTAATTGAAATAACATCTCTGTCGTTCAGAGCAAAACCCTCAACTTCAGCAGCCTCGATTACGCTGTCAGCAACGATAGCTGCGAGGTCATCGCCCTCTCTGATGATTGGGCATCTGATACCTCTTGAAATGGTTCCAACTCTTCTTTCTTCGCTCATAATTATCCTCCCTATGTGCTTAAACGCTGCCATAATTTGACAGCCGGAAATACATATTTCTAAAGCCGATTAATTATATATCATAGCTATGGTCAATACAAACAAAACTTGCTATTCGAGTGCATTTTTTGTAGCCGTCATTACCTTTTCTGCCTTGATTCTGGCCTTATCGGCTGTAGAATCCGAACTTTTGACGTATATCTTTACAATTGGTTCGGTTCCAGAAGGTCTGATTAGAACTTCACAGTCCTCTGTCAGATAGAAATTGAGCATATCTGTCGCAGGGAAGCCATCTACACCCTTGCTAAAATCTCTTACTTTCTCTACAGGGTATCCCAGTTCAGTCGGAAGATTGTTTCTCAAGGCGAGCATAGATGCCGATATACGTGAAGCCGCCTCGTATCCATCATAACGCACAGAGCTATTGAATTCCTCGCAATATCCGTACTTATCATAGAGTGCAAGCAGACCCTCATATACAGACTCACCCTTTGATCTGAAGTAGCATGCCATCTCAGCGAGCAGCATTGCCGCAAGCACCGCATCCTTGTCTCTTGTGTATGTTCCCGCAAGATATCCAATGCTCTCCTCAAAGCCGAAGATGAAGCTGTGTTCACCTGATGCTTCGTATTCTTTAATCTTCTCACCAATGAACTTGAAGCCCGTGAGTGTCTCCACGCAACATACTCCGTATGCGTCGCAAATTCTCTCGCAGAGTGAAGTTGACACTACACTTTTGATAACTGCTGCATTAGCTGGAAGAGTTCCGAGCTCTGTCCTTCTTGTTAGAATGTAATCGAGAAGAAGCATTCCTATCTGATTACCAGTCAGTGCCTTGTAACCCTCTGGAGTCTTCATAACAGCACCACAGCGGTCACTGTCAGGATCAGTTCCTATGATGAGATCTGCATTGTTTGCCTCTGCATACTCGATTGGCAAATCATAGTTGGCAAGATACTCTGGATTCGGATTCTCCACACTTGGGAAATCTCCATCAGGAATGAGTTGCTCAACAACTGGAATTACATTTCTGATGCCTACACGCTCGAGCACCTTCTGAACTGGCTTGGCACCAGCACCGTGGAAGGCAGCATATACTATGCGCACATCGTCTGCATACTCACTTACGTAATCACCTGCAAGAGACTGCTCGAGAACTGCATTGAGATAACGCTCATCAACTTCCGCGCCGATAATCTCGATATGTCCAGCTCCGACAGCATCTTCGAACGACATTGTTCTTACATCCTCGAAAATTCTGATCTCATCGAGAAGTTCTGCGAGTTCATTCGCCTTCTCAAGTCCAATCTGAGATGCGTCATCCCAGTAGACTTTATATCCATTGTACTCCTTTGGATTATGGCTAGCGGTGATGTTTACACCGGCAACTGCGTGAAGGTCACGCACAGCAAAAGAAAGCTCGGGTGTAGGGCGAAGTGCGTCGAAGAAGAAGACTTTTACCCCATTTGCTGCGAGAACAGCCGCGGTCTCCTCAGCGAAGAGCTCGCTGTTATGTCGTGAATCATGCGAGACAACAACACCATCGCTCGCTCTGCCCTCGGAAATTACGCTCTGCGCAAGAGCCTGAGAAGCGCAGCGAACTGTGTAGATGTTCATACCGTTGTAGCCGGCTCTCATCAGACCACGGATGCCGGAAGTGCCGAAGCTTGGCACTGTTCCGAAGCGATCCTTGAGTTCTTCTTCATTATTTGAGATCGCAGCAAGCTCAGCCCTGCTCGCCTCATCGAGCACAGGAGAATTTATCCATTTATTGAATTGTTCTCTGTAGTCGCCCTTCAATTAGCAAACCTCCTCAAACTGTGAGTTGTAAAGTTCTGCATAGAAGCCTCCCTTTGCAAGGAGCTCCTCGTGTGTACCCTGCTCGACGATATCACCGTGATTCATTACGAGAATGAGATCAGCGTTCTTGATTGTCGAAAGTCTGTGAGCGATGATGAAGCTTGTTCTTCCCTCTGTGAGGTGATCCATAGCCTTCTGGATTCGCTCCTCTGTTCTTGTATCTACTGAAGATGTAGCCTCATCGAGGATGAGAACCTCCTTGTCAGCAAGAATTGCTCTTGCGATTGTGAGTAGCTGTCTCTGTCCCTCGGAAACATTGGTTGCATCTTCATTGAGTACCATATTGTAGCCGCCTGGCAATGTCTTGATGAAGTGATGTGCTCTTGCCGCCTTAGCTGCTGCGATTACCTCTTCATCTGTTGCATCAAGCTTACCATATCTGATGTTCTCCATGATAGTACCTGAGAAAAGCCAGGTATCCTGAAGTACCATCGAGAAATTATCTCTTAAGCCCTCACGTGTGTAGTCTCTGATATCCACACCGTCGAGCTTGATTGAGCCTGAGTTGACATCGTAGAAGCGCATGAGAAGCTTGACCATAGTAGTCTTGCCAGCTCCTGTTGGACCTACGATGGCGATTTTCTGTCCGTCCTTAACCTTTGCAGAGAAGTCGTTGATGATAGGCTGCTCTGGATCGTATCCAAAGTGAACATGCTCGAACTCGACCTCACCTTTGACTTTGCTTGCATCTGCAGGCTTATCAGTATCAGCAATCTCCTCTTCCTCAGCGAGGAACTCGAAGACTCTCTCTGCAGCGGCAGCCATTGACTGCACCTGATTCATTACCTGTGCAATTGACTGAAGCGGACGGGTAAGATTCTTTACATACTGTACGAAGGCCTGAATATCACCGATTCCGATTACTCCTCTGATTGCGAGCATTCCACCTGAGATGGCAACACCAGCATATCCGAGATTGCCGACAAAGACCATAGTTGGCATCATAAGTCCAGCGATGAACTGTGACTTCCACGCTGATTCGTAGAGTATTCCATTCGCCTTATCGAACTCTTCTGTAACATCCTTCTCCTTATTGAAGGCTTTGATTACGAGCTGACCTGCGAAGTTCTCCTCAACCTGTCCGTTGATAATTCCGAGGTACTCCTGTTGTGTGCGGAAGTACTTCTGAGAGATTTTGATGATGAATGCGAGCAGAATTCCAGAGAGCGGAATTGTGATAATCGCAATACCTGTCATCAGCGGTGAGATGGTGAGCATCATCACAATTACTCCAATCATCGTCGCAAGTGCAGTGATGATATTTGTGATGCTCTGGTTCATTCCATTACCGAGCGTATCTACATCGTTAGTGATTCTCGAAAGAACCTCACCGTAAGGAACACCCTCGAAATACTTGAGAGGCGTTCTGTTGATCTTCTCAGAGATCTCCCTTCTCATTCTGAAGATGAGATTCTGAGTGATATGTGTCATAACCCAGCCCTGAATGAAAGCGCATATCGAGCTGATTACATATAATGCGAGTGTCAGTAGCAGTATGTGTTTAACCGCATCGAAGTCGATACCTCCAACTCCGTTGATCTTGCGCATGAGACCCTCAGCAATCTCTGTAGTTGCATGTCCCATTACCTTAGGTCCGATAACCTCAAAGACTGTAGCTGCCGCAGCGAAGATCATTACTACGATAACCGCATACTTATATGCACCAATATACTTCAGAAGGTCTCTGATAGCACCCTTGAAATTCTTCGGCTTCTCGCCTGGGGCAATTCCGTGGCCGCCGCCTCTTCCTCTTCTTCTTGGGGCCTGTCTGTATCTTGTCTGATTGTTCTCAGCCATACTACTTCACCCCCTTCAGTTCTTTCTCAGAAAGCTGTGATTCAGCAATCTGTCTGTATACATCACAGGACTCAAGCAGTTCCTCGTGAGTGCCCTTGCCGACAACCTCGCCGTCGTCAAGAACGATAATCTGCTCAGCGTGGAGAATTGTTCCAACTCTCTGAGCAACAATAATCTTAGTAGCATCCTTCTGTTTCTCCGCAAGTTCCTTACGGAGCTCAGCATCAGTCTTCATATCGAGAGCCGAGAAGCTATCGTCAAAGATCAGAATTGCAGGCTTCTTCGCAAGAGCTCTTGCAATCGAAAGTCTCTGCTTCTGTCCACCAGATACATTAGTTCCGCCCTGCGAAATGAAGCTCTCGTACTTCTCTTCCTTCTCCTCAATAAAATCCTCCGCCTGCGCAATCTTAGCGAATTCCTTAACCTCGTCGTCTGTCGCCTCGTTGTTACCAAAACGTATATTCGATGCGATTGTTCCAGAGAAAAGCACGCCCTTCTGCGGAACAAGTCCTATATTGCGTCGAAGTGACTCTATGCTGTAGTCACGAACGTCAATACCGTCGATCTCAACAGAACCCTCCGTAACGTCGTAGAAGCGCGGGATGAGGTTCACGATAGTGGTTTTACCAGAACCAGTACTACCGATTATGGCTGTAGTCACGCCAGGGCGAGCCTCGAAGTCGATATCGTGGATTACATCATCGTCGGCTCCAGGATATCTGAAGCTTACATGATTGAAGCGCACAACACCTCTGCAGTCAGAAAGCTCAGTTGCATTCTTCTTGTCTGCGATGCTTGTCTTTGTTCTTCTTACCTCATCGATACGCTCAGCAGCAACGCCCGCTCTTGGCAGGATTACTGACATAGCTGTGATGATGAGGAAGGATGTGATGATCATCATCGCATATGTGATGAAGGCTGTCATCGCACCGACCTGAAGTGTTCCGGCATCGATTCTATGAGCAGCAATCCATGTGATCACGATGGTGATTGCGTACATTACGATCATCATCAGAGGTGACATAAGAGTCATTACTCTATTAACGAAGAGCTGATTTCTCATAAGGGCTCTGTTAGCGACCTCGAAACGTTCCTCCTCTGTACGCTCTCTTCCGAACGCTCTGATTACAGGAATACCGGTGAGAATCTCTCTTGATACTGCGTTAAGTCCGTCAACGAGCTTCTGCATGATGCGGAATTTTGGCATTGTAAATGCCATTAGTACACCAACAAGTGAGAGCAACACGAGTACTCCAGCAACGATTACGAAGCTCATGTGAGCTTTGGTCTGATATACCTTGATGATTCCCCAAATTGCCATAATAGGCGCCATAAGTACCATTCTAAGAATCATCATCGATGTCATCTGCACCTGCTGAATATCGTTAGTGGCACGTGTGATGAGTGAAGATGTCGAGAACTGATCCATCTCGGCATTTGAGTACCCCATTACATTGCTGAATACATCTCTTCTTAATGTTCTTCCGATGCCTGCACCGACTCTTGCAGAGAGCATTGATACCAATGCCGCAAAAGCTGTCATACAAAGTGCAAGAAGCATCATCTTTGCTCCGCAAATCCAGAGGTACTTCTCCTGAAGAGCCTCACCATCAATACCTGCAGCATTGTTGCAGTCTGCAGCGTATGCATAGCCCATTGCCATGAGAGTCTGTGAACCTACTGCCTCGAGCATCTCGTCCATCTTGTCCTTGGACTCATCGAGTGAAGCTGCATCCATAACGCCACTTGCAATCATATCCTGAATAATCGGACGCATATCAACATAAGTCTGGCTTACACCATTCTCGTCCTCAGCCTCGAAGGTATCGAACTCCACATGGAGCATTGCCTCAATCTCCTCGAGCGACATATCGCTGATGCGCTCTGCCATCGATGCCATCTGCGGATTCTGGCTGAATGAACCCTTGAGCATGTCGCGAAGAGCATCCTCTGACATATGGCCCATCTGATATGTCATTACGATAGGCTGCAGCAGCTTATCGTCGAGTTTATCGAGCTCCTTGTCATCTTCAATTGAGCATACGTAGATGTCCCCTTCCTTCTCGTATGCTGACTCCCACGCCTCTTTCTCCTTGTCGCTCATAAAGACTTGAGCGGCCTCATACTCAGACTCAGTAATCTGTGTCGGAAGTATGTGCTCAACACCAGCATTCTGAATGCCGACGTCAATTAGATCCTGTGTGTACTGCGGAAGTGTCATATCGCAGTAGCACTGAGCCGTGATGAGCAGAAAAATCAGAAGTACAATCTTCTTATAAGGACCGTAATTCTTAATTAAGTGCTTCATCAATATCTCCTATTCCCTTAGCATTAATAATTGTGTCAAGATGCTCCTGCTCGTAGAACCCCTCATCTACCATCTCCTGCAGAAGCGCGAAAGTGCTGTCGTAGTATCCGCACACGTTGAAGAAAATGCACGGACTATCAATATAACCAAGCTTGTTGAGGCCAATCGCCTCACTTATCTCGTCGAGCGTTCCAACACCTCCCGGCATAGCGATCAGCACATCGCCGAGCTCGATCATTCTGCTTCGTCTGTCTGCCATCGAAGGCACGACCTCCACAGTCTGAATCTCGGGGTGTATTACTTCCTGCTCGATAAAAAGGGCTGGCGTTATTCCGATGACTTCCCCTCCTGTCGCAAGTACAGCGTCTGCGAGAGTTCCCATCATTCCATATTTGCCCCCACCATATACGAGTGTATGGCCATTCTCACCAATCCATCTGCCAAGGTCTCTGGCAGCGTCTGCATATTCACTTCTGTTGCCGATTCTGGCGCCGCAATATACTGTGATATTCATACATTACCTCACTTTCAAACCGAAATATTATACCATAATATGCACCCACAAATGTGTTGATATAAAGGTGTTTTGCGCACACAAAAAGTCCGTGAAACCTTGTCACTATGGCTCACGGACTTATGAACTGAAATATTAGATGAGTTTCTCCTTATTGATGAGATCATCCCAGTCAGGGTCGAAGAAGAGATTCAGTCTGAGGTGCTCTGATATCTGCTCAAGAAGCTTGATGCCAGCCACGCTGTTACCCTTATCATCAAGCGCCGGACCGAACACTCCGATGCCGGCTCTCTTATCTGATACACAGAGAAGGCCTCCGCCTACTCCCGACTTTGTTGGAATACCTACCTGAATAGCATAGGTACCTGAACCGTCATACATACCACAGGTCAGCATTAGAGTCTTTACGATTCTTACAGTGCTGCCAGAGAGATATCTCTTACCTGTCTTAATGCAAACTCCATCACTTGCAAGAATCTTAGCGAAGTTCGCAAGGCTCTCAGCAGTAACATTAAGTGCACAGAGCTTTGTGTAGAACTTCAGAGTCTCCTCAACATCAGCCTGAATGATGCCCTTGCTTTCAAGAAGATATGCAATGGCGCGGTTTCTTGAGCAGGTCTTCATCTCTGATTCGTAAGCTTCCTCGTTGAATGTAATATCGTCATCAACACAAATCCTTCTTGCAAAGGCAATCATATCATAGAATGACACCTTATCAACTAGAAGCCCTGCAATTGCGAGAGCTCCTGAATTGATGAGCGGATTATATGGTTTATTGCTGTTGAGATCGAGCTCCGCAATAGAGTTGAAAGCTTCGCCTGATGGTTCAGCTCCTACATACTTGAAAACCTCTTCCATTCCCAGGATCTCGAGTGCCACGCAAAGTGACATCACCTTTGAGATACTCTGCATTGTGAATCTTACATTATAGTCTCCAAAGCAGATCTTCTCTCCATCAAGTCTGTAGATGCAGATTCCGAGCTGGTCTGGATTAACCTTGCCGAGTTCTGGAATATATGTTGCAACATGGCCTTCGCAGGTGTGCTTTCTCGCCTCTTCATAAGCCCTCTCGACTATATCGAGAGTCTCCTTTCTATCTTTCATTATGTACGCTTGTTCAAGCGAATAATCGTGCATAGCTATACCTCTTTTCATATATATTTACGACAGTCTTATTGTCATATTATCACCATTTGCGCTTCGCTAATGTTATAATAAATGATGGCTAGTTAATTGTATATCAAGGAGGTTAAGGTGAAAAGGGTTAATTTGGGTATGAGCGGTGGCGTTGACTCTAGCGTTGCTGCATATCTTCTCAAACAGCAGGGATACGATGTCCACGGAATTAATCTATACCTCTGTGAAGGTAGCGTAAGTTCTACGGTAACAGCATCCTTCGTTGCGCACAGACTCGGCATTGATCTCGAGATGATAGATAAGCGCAAAGAATTCCGCGAAGAGATTATGGAATACTTCGTAAGTTCGTACGAGAATGCAATCACACCTAACCCATGCGTAAGATGCAACAGACTGGTCAAGTTCAACTGGCTTATGCCGGAAGATGGTTATGTAGCAACAGGTCACTATGCTCGCATCACACAGGATGAGGATGGGCGCTGGCTGCTGCGCAAAGCGGACAACCTCGCGAAGGACCAGAGCTATTTTCTCTATTCACTGAGCCAGGAAGTCCTCTCGAGAACGCTCTTCCCTCTCGCTGACTACAGCAAGGACCAGATACGCGCCATTGCGGATACAATAGGCTTGCCGAACGCACAGAAGAAGGACAGCCAGGACGTATGCTTCATTCCTGATGGCGATTATGCGAGATTCATCACAGAGTTCAGAGGCCACGACTATCCAGAGGGCAATTTCGTCGATATGGACGGCAATGTTCTCGGTAGACACAAGGGAATAATCCACTACACTGTAGGCCAGCGCAAAGGACTCGGTCTGGCGCTGAAGAAGCCTATGTATGTATACAGAATCGATCCTGAACGAAATGAGGTCGTGCTCGGAGATGACGCGGACCTTATGTCTAAGGAAGTATATGCTAAGGAAGTCAACTGGATTGCTTTCGATACTCCACCTGCGGAGTTCAGAGCCAAGGCCAGAATAAGATATAGGCATAAAGAAGCCGACTGCACGGTAATCCCGCTGGGCAAGGACGAGGTCAAGGTGATCTTCGATGAGCCTCAGCGTGCGGTAACCGCCGGCCAGTCGCTCGTCATATACGACGAAGATATTGTAATTGGAGGAGGAATTATATGGACTGCTTAACCCTCAAGAAAAGTAACTGCGTGGATTGCCATAAGTGCATCAGACACTGCCCCGTGAAGTCAATCAGATTCTCAGGTGGACAGGCGCACATCATGAATGATCACTGCATACTCTGCGGACACTGTTTCGTAGTATGTCCTCAGGATGCCAAGCAGATTGTAAGTGAGGTTGAGAAGGTTAAGGTTATGCTTCAGGGAGATGATCCTGTTATCGTAAGCCTTGCTCCTTCATTCATTGCTAACTACAACGACGTTGGAATCAAGGCGATGAGAACGGCCCTTCAGAAGCTCGGTTTTACCGATGTTGAGGAGACAGCACTCGGAGCTACTATGGTTAAGAAGGATTACGAGCAGCTTGCGCTGCAAGGGACACAGAGTGTTATCATCACTTCATGCTGCACTTCAGTTAATCTGCTTATTCAGAAGTACTACCCTGATCTCATCGACTGCCTCGCACCTACTCTCACACCTATGAGAGCGCACTGCGCAGATATCAAGAAGAGAATTCCAAACGCAAGAACAGTCTTCATCGGACCTTGCGTTGCTAAGAAGGATGAGGGACAGCGTTCAAGAGATCTTGTTGATGCAGTCCTTACTTTCGAAGAGCTCTCAGAGTGGCTCAAGGAGGAGAACATAGAGATCGTTCTCGATTACGATGATGACGATGAGACAAGAGCAAGAATCTTCCCTACTGCAACTGGTGTTCTCAAGAGCATGAGCAGAGAGATTCGTCACAAAACAAAGTATCGCTATATGTCCATCGACGGCGTCAACAACTGCATCGCCGCTCTCGAAGATATAAGGACTGGAGATATCAAGGACTTCTTCATCGAGATGAATGCCTGTCCTAACAGTTGCATCGGTGGACCAGTATTCGAGAAGTACCACAAGAGCCCTATCCTCAACTACGCTTCAGTAGTAAATTACGCTGGACATCAGGATTTCCCAGTTACAGACAGCAGTTGGTCAGATCTCCGCACAATTTTCGATGATCTGTCAGAGAATGATATTATGCCAACAGAGGAGCAGATCAAGGAGATTATGGGCAAAATGGGCAAGGTAACTCCTGAGGACGAACTCAACTGCGGAACCTGCGGATATGAGACATGCCGCGAGAAAGCTATCGCTGTCTTCCAGGGCAAGGCTGAGGTAGATATGTGTCTGCCTTACCTCAAGAAGAAAACCGAGAGCTTCTCAAATGTAATTATGAACACAATGCCTAACGGACTCGTAGTTGTTAACGAGCAGTTTGAGATTCAGCAGATTAACCCTGCTGCAGCCAAGATGATGAACATCAGACCATCTATGGACGTAACTGGTGAGCACATCGTCAACCTGCTCAGTCCGGAGATTTTCTACCAGGCTCTCGAGAGAAAGAAGCCTGTCGAGCGCACGGAGTACCTCGCAGAGTACGAGAAGTATTTTAACCTGGTAGCCTTCTACAACGAGCCTACGGCTATGATTTTCTGCATCTTAAGAGATGTTACTGCTGAGGCAGAGGAGAAAGAAAGAAGAGTCGACATCGTAAGACAGACTTCTGAGATTGCCGACAACGTAGTAGATAAGCAGATGAGAATCGTTCAGGAGATTGCTTCCCTCCTCGGAGAGACAGCAGCCGAAACTAAGATAGCGCTTACAAAGCTTAAGGAATCAATCAATGAATAACTTAGCATTAGATATTGGAAGAGTCAGCATTAATCACTTTGGTGAGACCCTATGCGGAGATACCACAGCTGAAGTCGTTGCGAAAGACGGCTCTCAAATTATCGTGCTCGCAGATGGACTGAAGAGCGGAGTAAAGGCTTCGATCCTCTCCACTCTCACAGCCAAGATCATCTCGACTATGCTGGCTGAGGGAATGCGCCTCGAGGACTGTGTAGCTACAGTTGCCCAGACGCTCCCTATCAGTTCTGAATATGGAATGGCCTATTCGACATTCTCCATCATCAGAGTAATTCACGGTTCGACAGCGGAGATAATCGAATACGAGAATCCTCGCGTAATGTTCATCCGCAACAACGAAGTAACGCCTCTCAAAGCAAGAGAGGTAAGTATCGCAGGCAAGAACATCCTTATGTCTAGCATCAGACTGCAGGAAGGCGATACTTTTATCATGATGAGCGACGGTTGTCCTGGCGCAAATGCCGAGCTCAAATACGATCTCAGCTGGAATGAGCGCGAGATTGCGGAATTCATCGCCGCCCTGACTTTCGCTGGCTACAATTCCAAGGAGCTCGCAAGCATGCTGATCGAGGAGTGCAACAACCGCTACGCTCAGAAGCCTATCGACGACTGCTCCGCATGTATCGTTCGTGTTCTGAAGCGCCAGTCAGCTAACATCCTCTTCGGACCAGCAACCAACAGAGCAGATAGCACGCAGATGGTTGACCTCTTTATGTCCAAATCAGGAATCCGAATCGTTTGCGGAGGCTCAACTGCCAATATGCTCTCAACAGCTATGGGCTGCATTCCAGTCAACCCATGCACCAAGTACACTAATCTCGAGGGCCCACCAATGTCTGAGATTGAGGGCATCGATTATGTAACTGAGGGCGTTCTCACAATGAACAAGGTCCTCGAGTACACCAATAAGATGCTCACTGGCGAGATGACGCAGACCGATACCGACAGGGATGCCGCCGCAATCATCCTCCGAGTTCTCCTAGAGGAAGCAACAGACGTCAACTTCTTCGTCGGCCTCGCCTTCAATCCTGCTCACAACTTCGGTATCCAGTTCAGCATCAAGAAGGACATCACCGAGAAGCTTGCAGCCAACCTCAGGACTATGGGCAAGAACGTAAAGATCAGTTACTTCTAGTAATAATAGATATGAGAAAATCCCAGCGCTCGCCGCTGGGATTTTGTGTTTGTTGTATTGGTGTCTGCGCTTGTACTTGCGCGCGCTTTTGCCGCATGGGACCAAATCTAGGACGATTCTCTGTACAAATGCGCTTCTGTCCTAGATTTCGCAATTCTTATCTATCTTCTTCTCAAAAACTTCGCCTTGCGATTGAGCTCCTGTTTGGTCAATTTGCGTTGCTTTGCCATACCTCAACTCCTATTCCACAACATCGACACTCATTACCACAGCTTCGCGCCCGCACACTTTGAATCTGATATTGTAATTCTTGTATCTCATACCGTATTCACGCTCATCGTCCTGATAGCGTGGTCTTGGGTCGCAGGCAATGAGTTCGCAGATTGCATCATTATCCTCTACAGGAAGATCGCATTCTGCTGTCACATCAAGTCTGTCATCTCCTATTGTGTCCACGAAACCGCAGACAGCATTTGGTCTGCAGTCTCCAGCGATTACATATGGCTTTATATCATATATCGGAGTTCCATCTAGAATATCCGCTCCGCTGACAATGATTTCAGGACCGTTCTCAGTCATCTCTATGCTCACGAGCTTCAGGCAACTCAATCCGATTGCATTCGGGTGCCACGGCGATCTGCTCGCAAAAACCCCTACTCTGGTGTTACCCCCGAGGCGTGGCGGTCTCACCGTAGGTGAGAACTTTTCCAGCATATCGAGTGCACCAGAAACCTGCCAGAGCACCCAGATATGCGAGAAACCCTCGAGGCCACGTACCGCATTGGGGTCGTTCCACGGTTCATCGAGCACTATGCGACCTGCAGTTTCAACAATGCCAGCCTGCCTTGGAATGCCGAATTTCTCGGGATAGCATGTATGTATTCTTCCTATTGGTCTGATGCTGACTGCTTCCATTTCAGCCCTCCTTATAGAATGAAGCCCCTGTCCATTCGAACAGGGGCAGTTATACTTAATCTTCTACTCTATCAAGTTCCTTCCAGCCGAAGCGGATAATCGAGATGATCATCGAGAGCTCACTCACGACCTCATCGAGAATGCCAGCCCAGGAACCAACAATCACATTATACACTATCCAAAGCGGTGAATTAATGAAAATTCCGGCAATTCTGATCTTGCGCGCGTTCTTCGTGTATCCCGCAATCGTCGATGCTAGATTTGCCACTATCGGCAGAATGGATATCCAGCTCTCCCATGTGAGTGCAAGCACCACAAGTTGCATCGCACAGATGCAAGCGCACATTCGCCAGCTCTTAAGCTTCTCATTCGAGCTTCCGAGGCAGAACGAACGGAACGCATTGAGCATATAGCTCATGCCTCCAGTCATCGCACCGAGTAGCAATAGATGCACGATGTAGCACACATACGACAGGAACTGCACCCTGAACAGATTCTTGTTGCTTCTGCATTGGAACGAGAGGAAGAACACAATCGTTCCCGCGAAGCCAATGGCTTGAATCAGTAGATAGCTTAAAGTCATCAGTAACTCCAGATTATGGTCTCTCCGCTAAAAGTATAGGCTATCTGTCGAGGGCTTCCGTAATTGCTTCGATGAGCTTAGGTATCTCGATAGGCTTAGCCAGATAAGCGTTCATACCTGCATTATAAGCGTTCTGCTTGTCTTCATCAAATGCATTCGCAGTCATAGCGATAATTGGAATCGAAGCCTTGTCAGAATCCGGCAGTCGTCTGATCATCTTGCTCGCCTCATAGCCGTCCATATTAGGCATCTGGATGTCCATAAGAATCAGGTCATAGTAGCCCGGCTCAGCCTTCTCGAGCATATCGATGCATATCAATGACCTCCTCATAAATTGTTCTCGGAAGCAACTACATAATCCGCTTCCTATAACAGTCCTTGTTTCTGACGCGGAGACCTATCCTGACGATTGCCGAGCGAAAACATATCCATTAACTTGCAAGCCAGCGCTATTTGTGTTATTATCAACAAGCACGTGAATACGATACGGAGGATTGACCGAGTGGCTAAGGAGCCTGATTGGAAATCAGGTAAGGCGTGACAGCCCCGTGGGTTCGAGTCCCATGTCCTCCGCCAGATTTTAGGCTCTAGAGAGAAATCTCTGGAGCCTTTGTTTTTAGGGGATTCCTTGAAATATCAACATTTTCATGCTTCTACCAAAACGCACACAGACGCATACAGGGGTCGTACAAACTCACAGTTAAGGCGGTGAGTAAGGCGGCGGGAATGTGCGAATCCGAAAATCGCAGTGCAAATTTTTACGAGTATGGCGCTTATTGAAGATGAATTACATGAGTTGTTGGCATATGCTGGCAGCTCATTATTTATTATCAGAAAGGATTTCATTATGAATAAAGAAGAAAGAAACAGCATTGTGGAACTGCCTATCGATGTAATTGACCAGTTCCCGAAACACCCTTATAAAGTCAAAGATGATGACGATATGATCCAACTCATCGAAAGTATCAAGGAGAATGGAGTCATCACACCTATCATCGTAAGGCCAAAGCCTAAAGGCAGGTATGAAATGATATCCGGTCATAGAAGATTGCAGGCATGCAGACATCTCGGCCATAAGACTGTCAGAGGCCAGGTGTTGGAACTGGATAGAAATGCAGCAACAGTGATGATGGTAGACAGCAATCTGGCAAGGAGTAACATACTGCCAAGTGAGAAAGCGTTTGCTTATAAGATGAAGCTGGATGCGATGAAGAAACAAGGTAAGCGGACGGATTTAACTTTGTCTCCTTTGGAGACGAAGTTGAGGTCAGACGAACAGCTTGCTAATGATGTCGGTTATAGCAGAGCTCAGATTCAGAGGTATATACGATTAACCAATCTCATCCCCCTACTTCTTCAGATGGTAGATGAGGGCAAGATTGCCATGAGACCAGCAGTAGAGATCTCTTATCTGCCTGACCATCTGCAGGACAAACTTGCTGATTGTATCCTCAAAGAAGATGCTACTCCATCACATGATCAGACAATAAGAATGAGAAAGCTATTCAAAGAAGGATTACTAACCGAAGAAGCAATAGATAAGATAATGCATGAGTTGAAACCTAACCAGACCAACAGAATATCTCTGCCAGAAGATAAGGTTAAGAAGTTTATGCCTAAGAATATGCCGGTAAGCAAGCGGGAAGATTATATTCTTAAAGCTTTGGAACATTATGACAAGTATCTGAAGAAACAGAGAGAAAGAGTGAGGTAGATATGAAACTGAAACTAACATATGACGAAGTGAGAGTATTAGTATTTGCACTTAATGAACTTAGAAACCAGCTAATTCAGGAGAACAGATATACAGATGCAGTGGATGAACTTCTGATGAAACTATGTAAGTGAGCATATTCAATTCAGTCATTTTTGCTGAAATGACTGAATTGAAACAAGAAATGACTGAATTAAAATACTATAGTTCACAATTAAAATGTGCATATGCCAATTTCAAATTGCCAGAATGGGCAAGTGTGTTATAATGTTCTATAGTAAAGTGTATTAGAGAACACGAAAGGAAACATTATGGCAGTTAATTATAACCCACTCTGGCATTTGCTTATTGAGAAAGGTATGAAGAAAAAAGATCTTCGTGAGCTTGCAGGTATTAGCACAAATACACTTGCTAAGCTTGGTAAGAATCAGGATGTCAGCACTTCAATCATTGCTAAGATATGCACAGCATTAGACTGCAAGGTTGAAGATGTAATGGAATTTGTTCCAGAGAAAAAGTAATTAAGAGGAGAAAGCAATGGCAGATATTAAGAAAGAACAAGAAAGAGCAGAACTACACCGTACTATATGGAGTATTGCGGATGATTTAAGAGGAAGTGTTGATGGCTGGGACTTCAAGCACTACGTACTTGGTATGCTCTTTTATAGATATATTTCAGAGAACTTTACAGCATATATCAATGAAGGCGAAGCAGAAGCAGGAAATGAAGGATTCGACTATGCGAAACTTTCAGACGAAGATGCTGAAGGTGCAAGAGATGAGCTTGTAACTACAAAGGGGTTCTTTATTCCACCTAGCCACTTATTCTGGAATGTTAAAGCAAAGGCAGCAAATGATGAGAATCTGAATGAAACTCTTGAAGCTGTTTTCAATGGAATTGAGAACTCTGCAAAGGGTACTGCATCAGAAAATGATATGGCTGGCCTTTTCGATGATTTTGATGTTAACAGTAATAAGCTGGGCGCTACAGTTGCAAAGAGAAATGAAAAACTGGTTAAGCTTATCAATGGTGTGGCATCAATGAATCTAGGTAATGTCAAGGATCACGACATTGATGCTTTTGGAGATGCTTATGAATATCTGATGACGATGTATGCTTCGAATGCAGGTAAGTCAGGTGGTGAGTTTTTCACACCTGCAGATGTATCTGAATTGCTTACAAGACTTGGAACCGTTGGCAAGACAGAAGTAAACAAAGTATATGACCCTTGTTGTGGATCTGGCTCACTTCTTCTCAAGGCTGAAAAAGTTCTTGGCAAGGATGCTGTTAGAAATGGATTCTATGGACAGGAAATCAATATCACTACATACAATCTGTGCAGGATCAATATGTTCCTTCATGATATTGAACCTGATAAGTTTGATATCGCATGTGAGGATACTCTTATTTCACCTGCGCACTGGGATGATGAACCATTTGAACTTATCGTTTCAAATCCCCCTTATTCAATAAAGTGGGCTGGAGATGACAATCCACTTCTTATCAACGACCCTAGATACTCTCCTGCGGGAGTGCTGGCACCTAAGAGCAAAGCGGACCTTGCTTTTATCATGCATTCGCTTTCTTGGCTTGCGTCAAACGGATCGGCTGCGATTGTTTGCTTCCCTGGAATCATGTACAGAGGCGGAGCGGAAAAGAAAATCAGGAAATATCTGATTGATAATAACTACATTGACTGCGTTATTCAGCTTCCAAGTAATCTTTTCTTTGGAACCTCTATCGCTACATGCATTATGATTATAAAGAAGAATAAGGCTGATAATAAGACTCTGTTCATTGATGCTACAAATGAATGCATCAAGATTACAAACAACAACAAGCTTACTCAGGAGAATATGGATAGAATCGTTGGGACTTATGCAAGTCGCCTGGAAGACGACCATTTCTCGCACCTGGCAAGTTATGATGAGATAGAAGAAAACGATTACAATCTGTCTGTATCTACTTATGTTGAAGCTGAGGATACAAGAGAGAAGATCGATATTGTAGAGCTTAACGCACAGATTGCAGCAATCGTAAAGAAAGAAGATGAACTCCGTAAGGCAATCGATGAGATCATCGCAGAAATCGAGGAATAGAGTATGAGTAGATTAGATGAACTGATTAAGGAACTCTGTCCAGAAGGAGTGGAGAAGAAAAGAATAGGCGATTTGTGCGAGATAAAACGTGGACGAGTAATGTCAAAAGACTATATTGCTAATAATGCTGGGGAGTATCCAGTGTTCTCTTCTCAAACCGAAAATAATGGGGAGTTAGGTAGGATTAGCACATATGATTTTGAAGGCGAATACCTCACATGGACTACAGATGGTGCAAATGCTGGAACTGTTTTTTATAGAAAAGGACAATTCAGTGTAACAAATGTTTGCGGTCTACTTAATGCAAAATCTGAAATTATCCTAACAAAGTATCTATTTTATGCTTTAAGCATTGAAGCTCCTAAATATGTAAGTAGTGGAATGGGAAATCCAAAGCTTATGAGCAATGTGATGGCTAGGATAAAGGTACATGTCCCACCACTTCCAGTGCAGGAAGAAATAGTAAAAATACTTGACAAATTCACGGATTATGTTACTGAGCTACAGGCTGAGCTACAGGCTGAGCTACAGGCTCGTAAACTACAGTATCAGCATTACTTAGATGCTTTCTATGACACCGAAAAGTATGAGATTATTCCGTTGGCATCTTTAGGTTCATTAACAAGAGGAAAGAGGTTTGTACATGCAGATGCTACTGATAGTGGTGTTCCATGTGTTCACTACGGTGAACTGTATACATATTATGGAAGCCATGCAGATGCAGTAAAATCTCATATCCGCGAGGATTTACGACCTAAAATGAGATATGCAGACCCTGGAGATGTAATAATTGTTGGTGCGGGAGAGAATAATATAGATATCGGGGTTGGCTTGTCGTGGGGAGGAAAAGAGCCTGTTGCCGTGCATGATGCCTGTTACACTCTGAAACATTCTCAGAATAGCCGATATATTTCATACTACTTAAGATCATCGTATTATCATAACCAAATAAAACGTTGGGTATCTGAAGGAAAGATATGTTCTATTTCTGCTCAAAGTTTAGGAAAAGCGCTTATCCCTATTCCCCCTATTGATGAACAAAATAGGATTGCAGAAATTTTAAGTGGCTTCGAGGAGTTGTGTAATGATATAGTATCTGGACTGCCAGCTGAAATCGAAGCGCGCCAGAAGCAATACGAATACTATAGAGATAAACTGCTTTCATTCAAGGAGATTGAATCATGAAACTAGGAAAGCTTAAAGAAGTAGATATTAGGAGCGTGTGGGCGCATGAACAATATGATTTCTCTAAATGGTTAGCGTCAGAAGAGAACATCAAAGAACTAAGTGATACATTGAACCTTTCATTAACTGACATTGAGACAGAGAAATTCGTAGGTTCATATCGTTGCGATATCATTTGTAAAGATGAGCTAACTGGTAAGAATGTACTTATTGAAAATCAGCTTGAGCAGACAAACCACGATCATCTAGGAAAGATTATCACATATGCTTCGGGTTTGGATGCAAGTGTTATTGTTTGGATAGTTGCCAATGCTCGTCCAGAACATGCTAGCGCCATTGAATGGCTAAATAAAAACACTACTGATGATGTGGCGTTCTTTCTCATAGAAGTCCATGCATACACCATTGGAGATTCTAGTCCGGCTCCAATGTTCAAAATAATTGAGCAGCCTAATGATTTTGCAAAAACAACAAAGTCACTGGCAAGTAAGGGGAATCTAAGCGAATCACAAATGTGTCGTCTTGAATTCTGGAATATGTTTAATGATGTTCTGGAAGAAAAAGGTAAGCCATTCAACAAACATAAAGCATCTACAGACCATTGGTACACAGTGGCAGTAGGTTCATCACAGTGCAGTATTTCAATTGATCTGGTAAACAAAGAACACAAAATCCGTGTAGGCTTATGGATCAATGATAACAAGGATATGTTTGACAGTATGTATTCTTACAAAGCAGAGATTGAAGCTGCTGCGGGTCAATCCTTAGATTGGTTTAGATTGGATGATAAAAAGGCATCTATTATTTCGCTGGATATCAAAGGATTAAACTTCAAGAAAAAAGATAATTATCCAGAACTAATGGATACAGTGATAGATAAGGTTGTTATTTTAAGAAATGCTATTAAACCTTATATAGGATAGCATAGGAGGAAAACCGTGCCATATTTCAACATAGTAGCACAGACAAATGAAAATACAGTCGTAACTGAATATGAACCAGTTAAGGTTAAGTCTGACAGTTATCAGAGCGAAGCGGAGTTAGAAAAGGACTTTATCAGAATGCTCCAGGAACAAGGCTACGAGTATCTTCAGATACATACAGAAGCAGACCTTGTTGCTAACCTGCGTGCGAAGCTTGAAGCTCTTAATAACTATTCCTTCACGAATAATGAATGGGATTTCTTCTTTAAGAATGCCATTGCTAATCAAAACGAAGGAATTGAAGATAAAGCTCGTAAGATTCAGGAAGACTATGTTCAGGTTCTTAAGAGAGACGATGGAACATCTAAGAACATCACTCTCATCGATAAGAAGAACATTCATAACAACAGTCTTCAGGTTATCAATCAGTATGAAGTATCGCAGGCCGAAGGTGCCAAGCATGACAACAGATACGACGTAACTGTACTTGTTAATGGATTCCCTCTTGTGCATATCGAGCTTAAGCGCAGAGGTGTCGCTATCAAGGAAGCCTTCAATCAGATTAACCGCTACCAGAGAGAGTCTTTCTGGGTAGGAAGCGGTTTATTTGAGTACGTTCAGATATTTGTTATATCCAACGGAACAAATACTAAGTATTACTCTAACAGTACAAGATGGAATGCCATCAAAGATGCAAAGGCTGCAAATACCAAGAAGGAAAAGACAAGCAACAGTTTCGAATTTACATGCTACTGGGCGGATGCTAACAATAAAGTCATACCTGATCTTGTAGACTTTACTAGAACCTTCTTTGCTAAGCATACGATTCTTAATATCTTAACTAAATACTGTATTTTCACTTCTGAGCAGATGCTGATGGTTATGAGACCATACCAGATTACTGCTACTGAGAGAATTCTCAACAGAATTGAGATCGCAGATAACTATAAGAAATACGGAACAGTTGCAGGTGGCGGATATATCTGGCACACAACTGGTTCAGGTAAGACTTTGACATCGTTTAAGACTGCAAGACTTGCGTCAAACCTTCCATACATTGATAAGGTTCTCTTTGTCGTAGACAGAAAAGATCTGGACTACCAGACAATGAAGGAATACGACAGATTTGAGAAAGGTGCAGCCAACAGCAACTCATCAACAGCAGTTCTCAAGAAGCAGCTCGAGGATGATAATACTCACATTATCATTACAACAATTCAGAAGCTGGCAACATTCATAAAGAAGAACAAAGGCCATGATGTATATCAGAAACACGTTGTAATCATCTTCGATGAATGTCATAGATCGCAGTTTGGTGATATGCATGCTGCAATCGTAAAGAATTTTAAGAAGTATCACATCTTCGGATTTACTGGAACTCCTATATTTGCAGAAAATGCCGGGGCAGTCAGAACACCTCAGTTTATGACAACTGAGCAGACTTTTGGTGATCAGCTTCATACATATACAATCGTTGATGCAATTAATGACAAGAATGTATTACCTTTCAAAGTTGATTACATCAGCACAATGAAAGAAAAAGAAATACCTGACGAGGACGTCTGGGATATCGACAGAGAGAAAGCTATGATGGCTCCAAAGAGAATTTCTGTCGTAACAAAGTACATTCTTGATCACTTCGATAAGAAAACGTATCGAGGAGATAAGACATATATCTTCAATCAGCTCACCAATATTTCAGATGTTGCAGCTGGCAGAAACAAGGTAGAAGAAATCAAAGCAGCTCAGAGACTTAGCGGATTCAATTCAATATTTGCTGTTGCCTCAGTAGATATGGCTAAGCTGTATTACGAAGAGTTCAGGAAACAGATGGCTGAAGATCCATCAAAGAAGCTCAAGATAGCAACCATATACAGCTATGCTCCTAACGAAGAAGAGCCGGAAGGCGGTCTTCTTGATGAAGAAAATTCAGAGGATACTTCAGCACTCGATAAGAACTCAAGAGATTTCCTTGAAGAAACAATCAAGGATTATAACGAGATGTTCCATACAAACTACGATACATCAAGTGATAAGTTCCAGAACTATTACAAAGATGTTTCGCTTCGCATGAAGAATAAGGAACTGGATATGCTCATTGTAGTTAATATGTTCCTTACTGGTTTTGATGCGACAACACTCAATACTCTGTGGGTTGATAAGAATCTTAAGATGCATGGATTGATTCAGGCGTTCTCCAGAACAAACCGAATCCTTAACAGCATCAAGACTTACGGTAACATAGTATGCTTCAGAAATCTCCAGAAGAAAGTTGATGAAGCCATAGCCCTCTTTGGCGACAAAGAAGCTGGCGGTATAGTTCTTCTTAAGAGCTTCCAGGAATACTACTACGGCTATCAAACTGCTGATGGCAAAGATATGCCAGGCTATGTGGATATGGTTGATGAACTCGTTGAGAGATTCCCTCTTGCAGTACCACAGATTGTTGGAGAAGAGAATCAGAAGAAATTCATTAAACTATTCGGAGCATTTCTCAAGATGAGAAATCTACTCAGTACATTCGATGAGTTTGAAGGAAAAGAGATTTTCTCAGATAGAGACCTTCAGGATTATCTTGGAAGGTATCAAGATTTAAAAGATATCTTCAGACCTGATGATAAAGAAAGTACTGACATTAATGATGACATTATTTTCGAAACAGAGCTGATAAAACAGATAGATATCAATATTGATTACATTCTTATGCTGGTTCAGAAATATCATGATGGACACATGCAGGATAAGGAAATCCTTGTTACTATTCAGAAAGCAGTTGGTGCTCACCCTGAACTCAGAAGCAAGAAACAGCTTATCGAAATGTTCCTTGATAGCATTAACAATGTTAACGATGTGGTAACCGCTTGGAATGGGTTTGTAGAAAAGCAACGTGAAGATGATCTTGCAACAATCATTAGCGAAGAAAAGCTTAAGCCAGAAGAAACTCGTCGTTTCCTCGAAAAAGCTTTTGAAGACGGCGAAATCAAAGAAACTGGAACCGATATCGACAAGATTATGCCACCGGTTTCCAGATTCGGAGGCGGCGCAAATAACAGAGCTGCAAAGAAGCAGACGGTTATCAGCAAGCTTAAAGGATTCTTCGAGAAGTACTTCGGAGTTGGAACAAAGTTCAAAGCAGTTCCTACAGAAGTTTACACGTTTGAGGAACCAGAAATGTTGATGGTTGCGGAAGAAACTAACGAATATTTTATAATTGAGTAATGTAAATAAGGAGAGTAAATGAAAACAGATTTTCATATACACACAATTCCAACAAAATGGGATGCTCCATTTGAGTTTTCCATAGAAAAGCTGGTGGAATATGTTACATTGTTAGAAATAGATGCAATTGCAATAACAAATCATAACTGCTTTGATATAAATCAATTTAAACTCATTCAAACAAAACTTGAAGGAAAAGCAATGGTTTTCCCTGGAATAGAAGTAAATGTTGCGCCAAACAACGGTCATTTGTTAATTATTGCAGAGATGGATAATCTTGATAGTTTTTCGGATGGTTGTAAGTTCATTGAACAAAACGTTGTAAATATTCATGACTCAATGGATATTATGGATATTGAGTCTGCTTTTGGCGGATTTAATAATTATCTATTAATACCGCATTACGACAAAAGTCCGGCGATAAGCAAAGACGTAATTGAGCAATTGGGGGACAATATAATATGCGGTGAGGTAACAAGTGCTAAAAAGTATGTTCGAATGAAGAAATCTGATAAAATCACGCCTGTAATATTCAGCGATTGTAGAATATCTGACTCTCTGAATTATAACAAAACGAGACAAACCTATTTAACACTTGGCGAGATCTCGATATCAGCACTTAAGCTTTGTTTGAAAGATAAATCTAAAGTAGCTCTTTCTGCTTTGATGAATGATGAAAAGTTTCAAGTTACACCTAGTATTTGTATAGCAAACGGGCTTAATATTGTCATGGGGGAGCGTTCATCAGGGAAAACATACTTCCTAAATGAAATATCTGATGCAAATGAAAATGTAAAATATATCAAACAGTTTTCTTTATTAGAAAACAAAAGTGGGCAATCATTTGAGGACAGAATAAAAAGCAAAAAATCGAGCGATATTGCAGAATATTTTGATGAGTTTTCAAAAGTCGTTCGAGATATAAAGGGTGTCAGTTTTACCGATAACATGGAATCTTTGGGCAATTATTTGGATTCTTTAAAGAAAAATGCGGAAGAGTCAAATATGCAGGATGTATATTCTAAATGCAAGCTTTTTTCTGAAGTATCCTATACTGATGATGATTTACAGAGGATACAAGGTCTCATAAAATCAACAATGAATCTATTGGATTCAGATACATATAGAAAGATTATTGATTCAGTGATTCCGTATGAAAGGATGGTATTATTACTTGAGGTTTTATTGAACCAATTTGAAACAGAAAAAGAACTCTCAATAAAAAAGAATTGGATTAATTCTGTTATTAATAATATTAAACAAGAGTTACAGGCGAATACATCGTCTACTATGATAGAGGATATTGATTTCTATCAAATTGCGATGGATAACAAAAGGATCGATGCCTTTAACACTATTTCAAATAAGATAAAAGAAAATAGCGTCATTTTATCTGAAGAACTAGGAAAGTTTTCGTTAGTTGCTGAAAAGAGACCGTTTGATGGAGCTGGTGAAATGAAGGCTTATAGTGGAAAAGTGTTAAAGTTTTCAGATGCATTTCTTCTATACGATAAACCATACGAATTTCTTCAAAAACTAAAAGAAATAGATTCTTTAGATGAAAGCACATATCATGAATTTTTTGCTAAAGTGAATTATAAGATATTGAATCAGTATGGTTTGGAAGTTTCTGGTGGGGAACAATCCGAATTTAATCTTCTAAATGAAATAACAAAAGCAAGACAATATGAAATACTGTTGATTGATGAACCAGAATCATCGTTTGATAATGTGTTCTTAAAATCTGATGTTAATAAAATGTTAAAAAGTATATCAGAAGAAATGCCCGTAGTTATTGTAACTCACAATAGTACTGTAGGGGCATCGATTAACGCAGATTACCTGATATATACTCGACGAGATATTAATAATGGTAAAGTTGTATTTAGAAGGTTTATGGGAAGACCGGGGGATACATTCTTAGTGGACGATTCTGGAGAAAAATCACAAAACATTGATGCACTTCTATCATGTTTTGAAGCTGGAGATGATGCGTATCAGCAAAGGAGAAATGATTATGAAATACTTAAAAATAGATAATGGTGCAGCTTACTTTCGTGATGAGGATTCTAATTATACATCAATCGAAAAAATAACAAAGGAAGATTTAATGGAACTTATTAATAGAGTTGTTGATGACACTGTCTGTTTTGAAATGGATGATTTTGAAGAAAAAATAATTCAGAACCCGGCTCATAAGATAATCTATTCAAATTTATATAAAAAGTTCTTATCTTTACTGAGTGATGGGAATAGGTTTAAAGACGAAAGTAAATCAATCTATTTAGATGCAAAGATTAAATATAATATTAATTAATCAACTACATCGCCGCCAGGCTTTCAATTCGGAAAGTCGGGCGGCTTTTATATTGCCCGGATTTCGGGCGGAAAGGAGGTCTTATGGACCAGAATTATGAAAATTTAAGAATCATTTCAGGCTCAGAGATTGAGCCCAAGGAAGTCGACTGGCTGTGGTATCCGTATATTCCTTACGGCAAGATTACCATAGTACAGGGTGACCCAGGCGAAGGCAAGAGCACTTTCGTGCTGAATCTTGCTGCCATGCTGACGACTGGCACACCACTCCCCTACTCTACCGAAGAGTATGAACCGATGAATATCATCTATCAGAACACTGAGGATGATGCAGAAGATACGGTTGTTCCCCGCTTCATAAACGCAGGCGGAGATCTCAATCGTATCTTTTTTATTGATGAGAGAAGCCAGGCACTGAGTTTTGCGGACGACAGAATCGGCGAGACGATTAGAAGAACCGGTGCGAAGCTCATCATATTTGATCCGCTTGCTTCATATATCGGAGCTGAAGTTTCTCTCAATCAGGCCAACGAAGTGCGTTCACAGATGAACTACCTCATCGACATTGCAAAGGAAACCGGCTGTGCTGTTATCGTAGTTGCGCACATGAACAAGATGTCAGGAGCGAAAGCAATGTACCGCACGTCGGGGTCTATCGACATAGTAGCTTCGGCGAGAAGCTGTCTTCTGATTGGAACTGCACCTGAGGATCAGACCAAAAGAATCATGGCTGTTCAGAAATCTAACCTGGCTGAGAAAGGAAAAGCTATCGAGTTTGGCATCGAGGACAGCAAAGTTGCCTTCCTTCGCCAGCTGGATATGACAGCAGATGAACTCGTGAACAGTTATCCTTCGACTGGTTCCCGAAGAAAAACCAAGCGCGAGATGGCCAAGGAAGTATTACTTGAAATGCTGACTAATGGGCCGAAGACTCAACGGGACGTGATGGATGCAATGGATGAACTTAACATCAGCAAGCGCACCGTTGATGATGCCAAGCGTGAACTCGGGGTCGAATCCATGCGTGTAAAGGACGCCTGGATATGGCACTACGAGTCATAGCGATGGCATCAGGGCAAGAACGCAACATTCTCATAGTGAACGGAAGAGTCCCTGAAACATGCGATGTTGCTTTTGCCCTGCAAGGGGGTCAAGGGGTATTCCCCTTGCGAACGACCTATGCAATAGGTGTAGTGAGTTACTCATATGGGATGCAGAAGCGGCCTTGCGAGGGTTTCAGATGGAAACCTCTCGCTTAGTCGCTTCTTTTGATATGAGGGTCGAGGATGCAGACTCTCATACTCATCCGGCATCCCTTATGAGTACAGCAGGTTAACCCGGAGGGAATGGCATTGAGTGAAGAATGCAAAAGACAGCGCTTCAAGGGTGTCAATGTGGAATGTTGCGTTCTTCCTCTCAATGCAGAAAGGAGCGAAATGAAATGGCAAACTATACGATACTGAGAATTGAAAAGAGAAAGCTTAATGCCGTCACCAGGATATGCAATCATCATGAGCGACTGAAGGAACAGTACAAGAGCAATCCTGACATTGATCCTGAAAGAACACATCTCAACTATCATCTGTACGAGCCGAAGGATAGATACAGAGCAGCTGTCCTTGGCAGAATCGAAGAGGCAGGAGCAAAGCGAAGAAAGGACAGCGTTGTTCTTCAGGATTCGATTGTAACTGCATCACCTGACTGGATAAATAATTTAAGTCAGCAGGAGCAGAGAGAGTTCTTCGAAAGAGCATATGCCTTTTTCACAAAGACCTTCGGAGAAGAGAACATGATCTCTGCTGTTGTCCACATGGACGAAACCAATCCTCACATGCATGTCTGTTTTGTTCCCATAACAAAAGACAACAGACTTTCATCGAAGGATATCATCGGAGGTCCAAGAGGGCTGGTTAAGCTGCAGGACGATTTTTATTCTCACATGCAGGAGAGGTTTCCTGATTTAAGTAGGGGTCTTTCAAGAAAGATTACTCAGCGCAAGCATATACCGACAGAGTTCTACAAGAATGCTGACAACCTGATGTCACATTACGAAGAGATTGTAAATGCAATCAATGATATCGGAGTGTTTAGGAACGGAGAGAAGAGAGAAGCTGCCATCACTCTTCTCGGAAGGTATGCTCCTGAGATGGCACAGATGAACAGACAGCTCAAGATGACGGATAACTATGTTACAAGACTTGAGAATGCAATAACTGATTACAAGAAGTCTAATGCAAACAAGAACGATATCATCTACGACCAGAGAGAAGAGATCGAGCAGCTTAAAAATAAAGTAAGCGAACTTAATTTCAATCAGAGGAAGCTTCAGAGAGTAATTGATAAGATACCGCCTGATGTTATGGATCAGATGAAAAAAGATGAGAGAGCAAGACGAAGAGCAGAAAGAGAGGCACGCTGATGAAGAATGTGCAGATACCGCTTACGCTTTTCCTAAAGCTTTATGGTTATGTCGTGCTTGGCAACTATCAGTTTCATGATGATATCGTCAGGCAGCTTGAGGACAAGCACCGGAAAGTCTACAGCCATCTTCTCTACACAACCAGTAAGACAGCAAAAACCGAAGAGGAACGAGAAGAAGCAAGACAAAAGTATCTTGATGAAGTCGGAATGAAAGATTCATACAGATACTGACTCGTTATCAGATTATGACAGCTGTGTGGCACACAGCTGTTAATTTCTTATACAGAAAGAGAGGTACGTTAATTATGATTAAACACATTAGTATTGATAAGTTATATCCTTTTGAGGAAGTATTATTCTCCCTTGATGATAACGATGAGATGGAGATGCTCATTGATAGCATCAAGGAGTTTGGAGTTCTCCAGCCTATCATTGTCAGGAAGGCTTCATACGGTTATGAAGTTATTTCAGGCAATAGAAGACTCTATGCAGCGTGCATGGCAGACTATGAAACAGTTCCTGCTATTATAATGGATCTTACAGATGAAGAAGCGATTGCGGTAATGGTCGATTCTAATCTGCACAGGAATATACTGCCGAGCGAGAAAGCTTTTTCCTACAAAGCAAAATATGAGGCTCTTGAGAGTCTTAAGTAGTGAACTCCATATGGGGATGAGCCGCCTATTAATCTGGCGACTCATTCCTACAAAACGAACGCTTGTTCTTTTAGCGTGCTTAGCTTATACTATTACTATCAATGATGCAAAGGAATGAAAAAATTTATGGCAGAAAAGAAAACCAAGCGCGTCTTCGCAGGCTACTACGAACGCTATGACCTTGTTAATATTCATGTGGCAATGGTTGTCGATGATGTAGATTCCGGTGAAAAAATCGTGTTATTCACATACGAAGGAAAACATGACGATGGCAAGAATCATGCTATCTCACTAAAATCGTTTTGTGAGGAAGTCGAGTATCACGGCAATGTTTGCCCGAAATTCAAAAGGAAAACGCAGCGTTACAAGAACAAATACTATGAAGAAGAACTTTCAGATGCCGGACTAAAAGTTCCGCGCAGACATGTTAAGAAAGAGAAACCTTGCTATACTATCCGAACATGCCGACGCTGTTCTTCATATGAGGAATATGCTAAGGACATGTGCGTTCACTATTCGGAAGATCTGAACAGGTACAATCAGACAGCGAAGATGAAACGCTGTGTCGGAGTTATGGGTAAGTCCGAGTTTGCTGCCCTAAAGGAAGATCTGACGTTCCTGCAGGATTGTTTCAATACTTCACTAAAACAGTACCTGCCAATGTTCAAGATGATATATGTCAAGGGCGTTTCAATAAGGAACTGTGCAGAGGAGCTTGGAAAGAATCGCGGCAGTATCGAATATGCCAAAAAGAAAATGCTGGATGAATTGGCTGCCTTGCTCAGATATCGAGACGAGATAGATAATACTTCCAGATTAAATATGAACTATTCAGGCGAAGAACCATCGTTCATAGATAGATACAGATAATTATTTAAACTTATAGCAATTTATCACCAGAGACATTTGTTGAGACACGGCAGATGTCTTTTTTGTTATGTCAAATTACGACGATACCTAATGAAATGTCCTGTATGTGAGAGGATGAATAATTTCCCCAGACGAAGAATGACAGTTTACGACATTGCCTAATGCCCTGTCTAACAAGTGAAGGGACATTGCTCTCAATACAACTGAATACACATTCATCAGGTACTTTAACTATGAGAGGCGAAAGCTACAGCATGCATGACGATGCGCCAAGACCTTCCCATGGGAGTGAGCGATAAAGCCCTAGCCCCGAAGCTTTGCTTCGGAGGCAGGTCTTATGCGAGAGGCACAGGACTTATAGTCCGTGGTGCTTACCGCAAATGTCTCGTCTGAAAGACAGGTGGCACCTGCCAAGTGCGATGATCCTCATAGAACACAATGATACTCCCGTCCAGTCACAGCCCCATAGGAATATGGGATCACGCAATGAGGGCGGCCTGGAGAGAACCTCGAGGGGGCTAGTAACCCGTGAAGCAGTTTGCCAGCTGCTGCCTTATGTATTCCTGATTCCCGGGGCGTTGAGGACAAAATGGGATTCCTGGCATAGAAATGCGCTTTTTGTACTTTTTCTGCAAAAAAAGCATTTCTATGTTGAATAATTTATTGTGCGATGGTAATCTAATACTGTACACATAATTGAAGGAGGATAAGATTATGTTAATACAGTTTTCAGTAAGGAATTATATGTCCCTGAAAGATGAAACAACACTTAGTTTAGTTGCAGGTCAGGGAAAAGAATTAAAGGATAACTTAAGACAGTATAAAGATGGTAATCTACTTCCTACAATTGCAATTTTTGGAGCAAATGCGGCTGGTAAGAGTAACATTTTTAAGGCTATGACAGCAGCAATTAATATCATCAGAAGTTCTAACGAAAGACAGATTGATCGCCCAATTCCGTTCATAGTTCCATATGCGTTTGATTCAGAATGTAGGATAAATCCATCAACCTTTGATTTTATATTCATTGTCAATGGTAAAAAATATCAATATGGATTCTCGGCAGATCAATATAGGATCTATGATGAGTATTTGTATTTATATAAGACAAAGATACCATCACTTATATTCGAGCGTACCAATACCCGTGAGTATAACTTTACTTCAGCTAATGAAAGTAAATTAAAAAAATACATTGAAAAAACATCCGATAATAAACTGTTTTTATCTACAGCAACAAACTGGAATAGTGACTTGACTAGAAATGCATATATTTGGTTTGCAAATTGTGTTGATACCTACAATGATTCAAGTTTCAAATTAAATCCAGGTACGCTGGAAGTCTTCGATAATGGCGGAGAGGCACTAGAAGATTTTGTTACTTCGTTGTTAAAAACTGCAGATATTAACATTAGTGGTTATAATATAGAGTCAGAAATCGTTGATGCACCGAATATTCTGGTTGGCGATTTACCTCCAGGTATTCAAATAAATGCTCCTCAGAAGATGAAACATTTTATGTTAAGCACTAATCATATAATTAATAATGGTCAGGAAATTACTGAGTTTACATTGCCTTTGGAAGAAGAATCAGAAGGAACTCAAAGAATATTTGCTTTTGGACCAATTATCAAGGATGCCCTTGAGCGTGGTAGAACACTTGTTGTTGATGAAATAGATAATAGCTTGCATCCTCTTTTCTTGGAGTATTTAATCAGTCTTTTTAACAACAAAGAATCAAATCCGAATAACGCGCAGTTAATATTCAACACTCATTCGGTTGAGGTACTGTCTCTGGACTTATTCAGACGAGATCAAATATATTTTGTTGAAAAGAATAACGATGACGGAGTAACAGAACTGTATGCATTAGATGAGTTTTCTCCAAGAAAAACCGAGAATATAAGAAAAGGATATTTACAAGGGAGATATGGTGCTGTTCCTAATATTGGTTGGGAGGATCTCAAATGGTAAAATCCAAGGAAAAGCAAAGAGGAAAAGTTAGAAAACAACGAGCAAAGTTTGTTGTTATTGGTGTCGAAGGAAAAAACAAAACCGAGAGAAACTATTTCCATGACTTTTTCAAGACAAACAAGGAGTATAAAGTAAAGTTCTCTTCTTCAGGAGATACTGATCCTGAAGGAATCGTGACTGATACAATAAAGTACATACAAAAAGAGGAAATCAATCTTAATGATGGAGATGTAGCATTCTGTTTTGTTGATACTGATACAGATATCACTAAGCAGCCTCAAATTGACAAGGCATTAAAGCTTGCAAGCGATAACGGGATTGAACTCCTATTATCCAATCCTTGCTTTGAAGTTTGGTATATTCAGCATTTTAATTACAGCACAAGATCTTTTGCAAATAATGCAGCAGTAATTGCCGAGTTACAAAAGCACATTCCTAGTTACGAAAAGAATACATCGGCATATTCACAACTGGTAGGAAAAACCGAAGATGCTATAAATAATGCTGAAAAACTAGAAAAATATCATGACGGTTTAGGAAACAAAGAAAAGCATATTTCAAGGAACCCTTCATCTGAAGTATTCAAAGCAATAAAAGCTTTCAAACAGTAAATAGTTGACTCAATTTGGTATGCAAGCAAAGAATTCAGTAAACGCAACGTTTTCAGCAATATGATTTCGTTGACTGATAGTTGATTGCTAAAATCGATAAGGACAATATAAACAATCTATTTAGAAGACATTTGTCAATTAAGACAGGTGTCTTCTTTTTTACATCATAGATATGCAAGGAATAAGCCTATGCATATTAGCGAAGCGAATGCAAGTCTGCGATTGGTAGCTTAGCAATTCGCACATTAGATTCCAACCGGAATCAGTATTACTATGATTATGCTGATTTCAGAAAGGATTTTAACATGTTAATGAACACCCCGGAAACTTACGGATCATCTGCCCTTGCTTGTGACGTGAAATTTTATTCGATTCCGGAACTGCAGAAAATGACAGGCTGGAGTGAAAAGACAGTACAGAAACTTTTTAACGATCCGGAATTTCCTGCTACTGACTTTGGTAGAACAAAGCTTGTGGAGGCGCATGCGCTAATTAATTATTTTTCGAAAAGAAGATGCAAGAATACAAATAGATATTGGAAATAGGAGAAAAGAATTATGGCAAGAAAGACTAAGACACCTAAGAACCCTAACAAGCGCGCTGAGAGAGGCACAGGCTCAATCAGACTCAAGGATAACGGCAAGTATGAATACAGAATCACTTACAAGGACGCCTATGGCAACAGCAGAAGAAAAACATTCACTTCTTACTATGAGGATGAATGCTATGAGATGTGTGAAGAGTTCCTCCTGAACCTCGATAAAATGAACTACGGTGTTCGTATGGAGGCAACTATCCCCGATCTGGTTGAAGCATACTACCAGCGAAGACTGGATATGAATTATGTTCAGCCTCAGGGATATCACCGCAGCATGGAGACACTTAAGATTATTAGAAGAAGTTTAATCGGAGGAATGCCGATACAGGATGTCGAGAAAGAACATATTCTCATATTCCTGAGAAGCATCACTAAGTATGCAGACAGCACTATTGAGAAACTGTACCTTCAGCTTCAGAAGGCTTTTGCTCTAGCTGTGAACAAGAAAATCATCAAAGATAATCTTATGCTTGATGAAGACCTTGTAAGACCAAGATCAAAGAAGCCGACCAAAGAAGTTGTCAGTCTTACACAGGAGCAGCAGAAGATATTCCTTGATACGCTGAATGCTCACAAGGTTCCTGCTTACAGAAATAATTACAAGAAGCAGCTGCTCCTCGCTCTGAATACTGGAATGCGTATGGGAGAAATCAATGCGCTTAAGAAGTCGGATATAGATTTCAAACGCAAGATAATCAAGGTTAGAAGAACCATTTCACTCGGTGAGAAATCTATTCCATTTCTTAATGATACAACCAAGACAGATGCAGGAAGAAGAGATATCCCATTCACCGAAGCAGTTGAGAAGCTTCTGAGAGAAGTCATTGCAGAGAGCAAGTCTAACCCTGATAACCTGCTGTTCTACGACTACAATAAGATGAGCCTTATTACGACAAATCAGGTCAACAGCTTCTTCAACAGAATCTGTAAGAAAGCCGGCCTTGAAATCACGGGTCAGCACGCGTTAAGACATACCTTCGCAACCAGATGCATTGAAGCTGGTGTTGAAGCAATTGTTTTGAAAAAATGGATGGGACACACTGATATTCATGTTACACTAGACCAGTACGCAGATGTCTTTGACAGCATGCATAACAACTCAATCAATAAGCTTGAAGCACATATGATAACGATTGCATAGAGATTAAGGAGTCGAAAGCCTTCGAGTCATGGCGAAAATCAGCGGCAGACCTTGAAAACAGGGCAAAACATACAGCCTATCAGTCTGCCGTCCTCCGCCATAACCTAGAGACCTGAACAAGGTCTCTTTTTTCTTGTAATTGCAAGGGTTCCAGCAATTGCAAGGGTTTGCGGGCTTTCTCCATTTCTTACGAAAACCTCATATAACCTTATACAGCCTTATACAACCTTACTTCCAGTCAGGATTCGTTCAGGATTTGGCCTATTTCGGTTAGGAGACGAAAGTGCAAAATCGCATTTTGGTATGAAAGCGCCATAGTCGAAGTCTGGTGTCTGGTACTCCTGATCAAGATTAATTTGAGATATTGTATAAGTGTAGATAGTGGATTATGATTGAAAGAGAAATTAGAATTTGTGGAGGTGTTAGCATATGTGGTTTGTATTTGCACTGTTGTCTGCAATATTTGCAGCTCTTACTTCAATACTGGCGAAAGTCGGTATAGAAGGAGTTAATTCTAATCTCGCAACAGCAATCAGGACGGTTGTTGTTGTAATCATGGCATGGGGAATGGTATTTCTCACAAATGCACAAGGTGGTATTTCTGCTATTGGAAAGAAGAGCTGGGTGTTTTTGATTCTGTCAGGGTTGGCAACAGGAGCTTCATGGCTATGTTATTACAGAGCTTTACAGCTGGGCGAAGCATCAAAGGTAGTGCCGATTGATAAATTAAGTGTTGTAATAACCTTGATTTTAGCCTTTGTTTTCTTACATGAAGAATTCACGGCGAAGTCTTTCCTTGGTTGTGCTTTAATTGGCGTTGGAACGTTGGTTATGGTTTTATAAATCCCAGTTTCTAGAGGAGGCAGGATATTATGACCATGGATCAATTCATAGACAAACTAGACTTCATACTGAATAGAGGAATGCTGATAGCAGGTATTATATTTATCCTCGTTATCATCGGTGGTCTCATCTATAGGATTGTAAAAAAGAAACCTTATAGAGGCAATCCGCCTATCGGAGTAATGAACGACCTGCCAAGTAGTGTAACAGGCATAAATAAATATCATGAATAGTTAATAATACAATTTCGCATCATTGCTGCCCTACATTCTTCATATTAATATGAAGAAAAACGGAGGTGCTGGCAATGAGAAATACAATGAAGCTTAAGCTCACATACGACGAGATCAGAGTTCTGGTTTTCGCACTCAATGAGCTCAGAAACAACTTAATAGCTGAAAACAGATACACAGATGCAGTCGATGATATTCTTGTAAAGCTCATCGCATAACCTTCTGCCAGTATCGATACATGCCGTACTCAATCAGGAGTGCGGCTTTTTTGTTTAAGCCGATTTGGCGGAAAGGAATAAGTAATGAGCGAAAGAATTTCAATTAAAATCAATTTAATGGATCCGGATGAATGCGGATGCATTTCATGGGATGGTGAAAACATCTGCCCGCATCAGGTTGCTATTGAAAAGACCTGTGCAGAAATGGCACAGCATGTAGCAGTATCAATTGGAGAAATTACGAAAGATAATGGTGAGCTTAATAATATGTATGCTTATCTGTTCTCTCATCTGGACGTGTTATGCGATGGACTCACCTATTCAGCAATACTGGCGAGCCTGCAGATTATATGTACCATTATGGGAGATGATGTTGCTGCAGATTTAGTAGAGGAAGTGTTCTGTTTGGATGGAAAATACGATGGAGCTGCTATGAATTTCCTGTGGAAATTAGCTGACGAAATGCAGGTTAAATATGGCATTAAATATACTTTCGACGATGAGGAGGACTAGCCTATGGAGAAATGTAATGTTATTGCCGTATGCAATCAGAAAGGTGGTGTTGGAAAGACCGCCACCGCACTCAATCTGGGTGTCGGTCTTGCAAACGAGAGCCGCAAGGTTCTTCTCATTGATTGCGATCCACAGGCTGATCTGAGTGCTTCTTTAGGCATCCATAATCCTGATGAACTTGATGTAACACTTTCAGATCTTATGGAGAAAGTAATCAAGGACAAGCAGATTGTTCCAGAGGAAGGCATTATATCTCATAAGGAAGGTGTTGACCTGATACCTTCCAACATAGGACTTTCCTCTATGGAGATGCAGCTTGTAAACATTATTGGCAAGGTTAAGAAAAATCTGAATCCCAAGGCAAATGAATCCCACTGACCAAGAATGACAGTTTATGACGCTGCCTAATGTCGTGGCTAACAAGTGAAAGGACATTTCTCTCAATACAACTGAATACACATTCATCAGGTACGTTAACTATGAGATGCGAAAGCTACAGCATGCATGACGATGCGCCAAGACCTTCCTCTGGAAGTGAGCGACAATGTCTCGTCTGAAAGACAGGTGGCACCTGCCAAGTGCGATGACACTCATAGAATATAATGATACTCCCGTCCAGTCACAGCCCTGCAGGAATGCGGGATCACGCAATGAGGGCGGCTCGGAGAGAACCTCGGAGGGGTTAGATTCCCGTGAAGCAGTTTGTCAGCTGCTGCCTGATGCATTCCTGATTTCCGGGCTGTCGTGGACAAAATGGGACTACATATAAATATTTTTAACAGGATAGCTATATAAGCTTCTGGATTAAAAAATATCACTAAATTTTTAAATTCTGCCCCTATACTTGTATATGGATTTTAAATTTTGCTTGTTTTTTTAAATCCTATCCCTTAATATGGTTAGTATATAGAAAAAGGAGGTGTTATTTTGAAAAGCAAGGAATACGTATTACTCAAAAGTCTATATTATGACAATAAAGAAGAATACGATGAACTGTACAACAGCAGATTTAATGCAAGTGATTGCATTCATCTGAATTTCTCAATTGCTGGTAACCCTGCTTTCTTTATGGAAACACCGGAGCTAATTAAAAAAGTTGTTGCGATCACTAGACTTGATAAAGATATCTCACTATTATCACATTCTCTCCCAGGGGTTGCACTTAAGCAGTATATCAACAAATGCTTGATTGATGAGATTGTCATAACTAATAACATCGAAGGTGTCCATAGTACTCGTAAAGAAATTGGCGAGATACTTGATGACCTTGAAGGAAAAAGCGACAAGAGATTCTTTGGTCTAGTTAATAAATATAATGCATTAATGACTGGCAATTATATAGCTATAAAAGACAGTCATGAGGTCCGCGCTCTGTATGACGAAATGTTCCTTTCGGAAATCATTGAAGAAAACCCGAAAGACGAACCTGATGGTGAGATTTTCAGAAAGGATCATGTTGACGTAGTTGATCCAACACAGAAAGTCATTCATCATGGTGTGTATCCAGAAAGCAAAATTATTGACAGCATGAACGATGCCATCAATATACTAAATGATTCTACGATAGAACCTCTATTCAGGATATCAATTTTCCATTATTTGTTTGGATATATTCACCCGTTCTACAATGGCAACGGACGTCTGAACAGGTTCATAAGCAGCTATTATTTAGCCAATACGCTTGAATCAATTATGGGATATCGCCTGTCTTATACGATAAAAGAAAACATCAATAAGTATTACAAGAGTTTTAAGATAGTAAACGAAGAAATTAATAAAGGTGATATAACGCCATTTATATTCACTTATCTGGATTTTATTAAGGAATCCGCAATCAATCTGAGAAATGGTCTTATGGAAAAAGCACAGCGTTTGGAAGCTTTTGCAAAACAGCTGGAAACTTTGCCAAATGGCAATGACGAGAAGTATAGCCGCTTATATTACTATTTACTGCAGGCTTCTCTGTTCTCTGAAATTGGTATTTCGATTAGTGAGTTGCTTAATTACTTAAATATCACCAGACCAACGTTACAGAAGCGTTTAAGTGAAATAGATAAACACGGTTTATTGATTACTGAAAAACGTGATGCAAACAAATTCTACCAGTTAAATCTCGAAAATTTAGCCGAGATGATGACAACCAAATAATAATACTTAGGGCAAGAAGCTTGGAATTATCCGGGCTTCGAGATTTTCCTTGATGCTCTCGCATATATCTGACAAGCCACTTCGTAAAGTATCAATAGAAGAAGCACATGAGTTCATTAAGTCAACAAAAGGATGTGCTATTGAGGTTGCCAATGCAACAGCACTTTGCATCCTCAGCCCTGTCCTTCTTGTAATACTTGGCTCGCTTTCCGAAGAAAGCAAGTTCAATATTACAGAAGGAATTGCATCCCTTATCGGTTGCACTGCTCTCTTCTTACTAATTGCTATAGCAGTATTCATATATATCACATACGGTGTAAGAGCTAGTCACACAGAGCACCTCGAGAAAGAGCATTTCGAGACCGCCTACGGTGTTTCTGGCATGGTAAAAGAGAAGCGTCAGGCGTACGAGTACACTTATGCGCTCGGCCCTGCATTCGGCGTAGTTCTCTGCATCGTTTCAGTAATCCCTGTCATCATCGCAGGCTCACTCAATGCACCAGATTATGTTACAGGTTGCTTAGTAGGACTGCTCCTGTCTATGGTAGCAGTAGAAGTTAACCTCACCATCCGCGTAAGCATGGTGAAGGCTGGCTATGACATTCTCCTTCAGGAAGGCGAATACTCAAGTGAAGAGAAGCGAATCAGATGCAAGACTGATCCACTCTCAGGCGTATACTGGTGCTTTATCACAGCAGTATATCTCGGATGGAGCTTCTGGACAGAGAACTGGAAGTTCACATAGATTATCTGGCCAGTAGCTGGAGTACTCTTCGCAGCAATCAAGGGAATTATGCGAATCAAGGCATCTAAAGACGACAAGTAATAATCCCAACATAACAAATGACCTGCCTTGCGGCAGGTCATTTTATATACATACACATTTCTTAAATTTGATAACGCTCTGAATGGAAGCCCTCGAATACTGGCTTGCCAGTATACTCCATAACCTCAGCCTCTCCGATAAGAGCTCTGTAACCACCGGCTGCAAGAGCTGCAACCTCAAGCTCACCTGGATATACGTATACTGGAGCAATCCAATCAACATATGATTTGACGATATCCATAATGCGTTCACTTCTAGCAACTCCCCCAGTGAGAAGAATTGCTTCGAATTTGCCTTTGAGAACCACAGAATACTCTCCTATAGCCTTTGCGAACTGGTATGCCATACCCTCAATTATGAGCTTAGCATACTCGTCGTTCTCCTCGACGATTCGTCTTTCTATCTCCTGAATATCTGATGTACCAAGGTGATCGATGAGTCCACCCTCTCTGATAAGCTTAGTCTCAAGGCCTATCATCGATGGATAGTCCTTGCTGTATGCCATCTTGAATACTACTGAGTTAGGCAGAATTCCAGCACGAGTTGGAGTCATTGGTCCATCTCCGATAAGGCTATCACTAGTATCAATCATCTTACCGTTATGATGAACTGTGATAGAACATCCACCACCGAAGTGAGCTACAAGAAGATCTGTTTCCTCATACTTAAGCCCCTTCTCCTTGCAGAATCTGTACGCAACCTCTTTCTGATTAAGGCAGTGACAGTGACTCTGTCTGTATAAGCCCTTGAGGCCTGACACTCTCGCAATTTCCTGAAGTTCATCAGTATCTGGAGAGTTGACAGTGAACGCTTTTACTCCATACTTATCAGCAAGCTTCCTGCAAATCTGAGGTGCAAGGTTTGCTGGGTGTGGAACACCAGCTGCCGCCTTTATGCAGTCTCTGAGCATAGTTGTATTAATCTCATACACTCCACCGGAACAGCCGACCATTCCGCCTCCACGACCAATAAATGCATCAATCGTCGAGAGATCAAGATCATGCTCTTTGCATGTCTTCTCAACCATCTCCCAGCGGTAATATAGCTGATCTTGTATGCAGCTATATCTCGCAAGTTCATCCTTCTCATGGTGAATATTCTCAATCCACACCTTCTCATCATTATGATAGAAGCCTATCTTTGTCGATGTAGAGCCTGGATTAATTGCGATGATGTTATATATTGCCTTCTCCATTACATGCATACCCCATTTCTCGTAGATTATCCCCGGAGTTTGAGGGGAAGATATAAAGCCGGCGCCTCTCAAAGGAAGACTAGAAGAGAGGCGCCATATGCTTCAAGAAAGAAGTCTATTACTTGCCGGCCTTTGCTGCTCTGATTGAATCGAGGAGCAGAGGTCCAACCTTAAAGAGGTCTCCTACAATACCGTAGTCAGCAATCTCAAAGATAGGAGCTGCATCATTCTTATTAACAGCGATGATGCACTCTGAATCCTGCATTCCAGCCTTGTGCTGAATAGCTCCTGATATACCGAGAGCGATGTATACCTTAGGATGAACTGTCTTACCAGTCTGTCCTACCTGATGGTCTGCGCTGATCCATCCTGCATCAACTACAGCACGTGATGAACCAACTACGCCACCGAGCTCCTCTGCGAGCTCTTCTGCAATCTTGATTCCTCCCTCAACGTCCTTAGCGATTCCACGACCAACTGATACGATGAAGTCTGCTCCGATGAGGTCAACCATCTTCTTAGCTGCCTTAACGATCTCAACTACCTCTGTCTCGATATCAGCCTCTGTGAGTGAGAACTCTGGGTGGAGAATCTCAACAGCCTTTGCTGCTGCCTCGTCGAAAGGTCTCTTCTGCATTACTCCAGGTCTTACTGTAGCCATCGCTGGGCGGAATCTTGGGCATACGATAGTAGCCATGAGGTGTCCACCGAAAGCCGGTCTTGTCATCTTCAGGTTAGTGTTAACGTCGAAGAGAGGACTCTCCCACTTCATGTTCTCGATGTCGAGTGATGATCCTGATCTCAGGAACTCCTTGTATCCCTCAAGATCTACATCGAGGTGTGTGCAGTCAGCACAGAGTCCTGTGTGAAGTCTTGCAGCACAACGAGGTGCGAGATCTCTTCCGATATTTGATGCTCCAAAGAGCATAATCTCTGGCTTGAACTCCTCAACTGCCTCAGCGATAACCTTTGTGTATCCGTCAGTTGTGTAGTTCTTGAGAAGAGGGCTGTTGTATACGTATACCTTATCAGCACCGTATCCGCCGAGCTCGTTTGCGATTCCATCTACATCGTCTCCGAGAAGAATTCCGCAGAGCTCTACGCCGAGCTCATCAGCGAGCTTACGACCCTCAGAAATAAGTTCGAATGTTGTAGGCATCATTTTGCCCTGACGCTGCTCACAGAAAACCCATACATTCTTGAAAGCAGCGATATCTGCACTGTTATATGACATTGTTAGTACTCCCTTCCTGCTATTAGATGATGTGCTTATCTGTAAGAATTCCTACGAGCTTGTCTGTAGTCTCTTTGCCACAACCCTCAAGCATCATTCCTACACCCTTCTGTGGAGGTGTGAATGACTTGTAGATGTTTGTAGGTGAACCCTTCAGACCGATTGTTGTTGCATCGATAAGCTCGTGATCCTTAAGAGCATCGAAGTCCATTACTGTAAGTGGCATATCCCAGCACTTAACAGTACCTGCAACTGTCATATAACGAGGAGTGTTGAGCTCCTTGATACATGTAATCATGCAAGGTGTCTTAACCTTAACTGTCATATATCCGTCCTCAAGCATTCTCTTAACTGTGAGAACGTTGCCATCCTTCTTGATCTCTCCAGCATATGTAACCTGTGGGAGGTGGAGCTTCTCAGCAATCTGTGGACCAACCTGAGCTGTATCTCCGTCGATAGCCTGGCGTCCTGCCATGATGATATCGCCCTCTTCGAAGCCATATGTGTCAATAGCTGCAGCGAGAATCTGTGATGTAGCATATGTATCTGATCCACCGAACTGTCTAGCAGATACGAGAACTGTCTCATCAACGCCCATAGCCATGAGCTCTCTGAGCATTCCCTCTGCAGGAGCTGGTCCCATTGTGAATGCAACTACCTTATATCCATACTCATCCTTGAGTGTGAGAGCTGCCTCAACTGCATTCAAATCATCAGGGTTGATTATTGTCTGCATTGAAGCTCTATCGAGAGTTCCGTCAGCATTTACTGCAACCTTACCAGAGGTATCAGGAACCTGCTTTACTGTAACAATTATTTTCATTTTCCGTATCCTCCTTCTCTTACTTCAAAAGTCCATTAGCAATTACAACCTGCTGAATCTGTGATGTTCCCTCGAAGATTGAAAGGATACGAGCGTCTCTGTACAGTCTCTCAACTTTGTACTCCTGAATGTATCCATATCCACCGTGAATCTGCACAGCCTTATAAGCAGCTCTGTTTGCAGCCTCTGCAGCGAAGTACTTAGCCTTTGAGCAAGCGAGTCCAGCTTCTGGATCACCAGCATCCTTAAGTACTGCAGCATGGTATACGAGCTGTCTAGCAGCCTCGATCTCAGCCTCCATATCAGCAATCATGAAGCTTACACCCTGGAAATCTGCAATTGGTCTACCGAACTGCTTTCTCTCCTTAGAATACTTTACAGCCTCGTCGATGCAAGCCTGACCAAGACCAACTGCCATAGCAGCTACTCCAAGTCTTCCGCCATCGAGAGTCTTCATTGCGTACTGGAATCCCTTGTGGAGAGGTCCGATGAGGCACTCCTTGCCTACTCTTACGTCCTCGAATACTACGTCACATGTTGGGTATCCCTTGATTCCCATCTTCTTCTCATGAGCTCCGAGAGATACGCCAGGAAGCTTCATGTCAACGATGAACATTGAGATTCCTCTTGAACCCTTCTTTGTGAGGTCTGTCTTTGCGAAAATGATGATCCAGTCTGCAACAGGTGCTCCTGAGATGAAGCACTTTCTTCCGTTGATGATGTAGTCATCGCCGTCAGGGATTGCAGTTGTTGTTGTTCCTCCGGCATCTGATCCAGCACCTGGCTCAGTAAGTCCGAATACGAGAATCTTCTCTCCTCTAGCTACAGGTGGAAGATACTGCTGCTTCTGCTCCTCGCTACCAGCGATCATGAGTGGACCACCACCGAGTGAGTTAGATGTGTTAGCGTAGATTGCAAGGCAAAGATCCTGTCTTGCGAGCTCCTCGTCCATAATTGCATATGAGAGGTAGTCTCCGCCCTGTCCGCCGTACTCAGCAGGAATCTTTGTTCCCATGAAGCCGTACTTAGCCATCTTGTTGTGGATGTCCCAGTTAAATTCTCCAGTTGCCTCTAACTCGTCCTGCAGTTCCTTTGTGAACTCATTCTCTGCGAACTCGCGGAAGAGTTTTCTCTGAAGTGCATGTTTCTTGTCAAGAATCATATTGTCCTCCTAAATAATGTAATTTCGTGTGGAAGCTTTCCAATGAATAATAGCCGCCATACGAACAGATAATTCCTTTAGTCCTGTGGCAGTTCGTGTCTTGATGAGCCAGTTGTGAGAATCTCGTAGATTCCATCAACTCCTGCAGCACACATCTCCTCAGCAGCCTCGCGTGTGAAGAACGCCATATGAGGTGTGTGGATTACATTCACGAATGAGCGTACATACTGCAGCTTGAGCCAGCTCTTCTTCTCGCCTGCGAAGTTTGTTACGATATCCTCATCATGTGTCATGTGGATGATTCCCTCCTCACCAGGATATGCATCCATAGCGAGTACTCCGAACTTCTCATTCTCGAGAGCCTCGATTACATCGTCGATGTTCATAAGGCCTCCACGAGCATTGTTAACAAGGATTACTCCGTCCTTCATCTTAGCGATTGTTTCCTTGTTGATTACGCCCTCTGTTGATGGAAGAAGTGGAGCGTGGAGTGTGATTACATCTGACTCTGCAAGGAGAGTATCGAATGGAACATACTCAGCAATCTCCTTAACTACAGGGTTCTCATATACGTCGTTACAGATGATTCTGCATCCGAATCCCTTGAGCAGTTTGATTACGTGATATCCGATTCTTCCAGTTCCGTATACTCCTACTGTAAGTGATCCGAGCTGACGTCCCTGCTTGCCCTTGAGTGTGAAGTCCTTATCATCAGTATTCGCCATAGCTCTCTTCATCTTTCTGATTGCCATGAGAATAGTCATGATTGTGAACTCAGCAACTCCGTTTGGTCCATATGATCCGTGGCAGAGCTTGAAGCCCTGTGCCTCAGCATACTCTCTGTTCATACGATCATAACCAACACATCTTGCAGCTACTACCTTAACTCCCATCTCCTTCAGCTTGTCATATACTTCATTGCTGAATGTTGACTGACCAAGTGTAGTAACTCCATCTGCACCTTCTGCAAGCTCTACTGTTGTCATATCCAGATTAGCAGCTGTCATCACGAGCTCAATGCCCTTCTCAGTGCATAATCTTTCCAGAGTATTTCTTTCATCAGGTCTAACTTCATAAGCAGTAATTTTCATAATAAAGTCTCCTATCAGTATTCAATATTATCAATTGGATGGCTCTTCCGGATTCAAGACCCGGAAGAGTTATTATGTGCTTACTTGTCCCTTGCCCTAATGCTCTACTTGAGGTTTGGATCGAGTGTTACTGCAGCGCCAGACTCTACCATCTCAGCAATCTGCTCGTCTGTATATCCAAACTCCTTAAGTACTGACTCTGTATGCTCTCCTGGATATGGACCTCTCTCGTAAGGAGGAAGTCCAATCTCCTCGAACATGATTGGTGGGCGAACCAGAGTTCTCTTCGCACCAGTTGGGTACTCCATCTCATAGAAGCAATCTGAGCCCCAAGCCTGCTTATCAACAAGCAGCTCTTCCCAGCTCTGTGCGACAGCATATGGCAGGTCTGCCTCGTCCATGATCTTTGTCCACTCGTCGAGTGTCTTTGATCCCATAATATCTACGAGAATGTCGTAGAACTCCTCTCTGTTTGCCTGAAGAGCAGCCTGTGGATAATACTTAGGATCTCCAACAAGTTCTGGATGTCCTGCTGCCTCCATGAAGATAGGATAATGTCTATCGTACTGAGGCATAGCAATTTGCAGCCACTGCTCATCTTTGGTCTTATGGCAAACAGTAAGAGGGTTAGCAATGTTACTTCTCTTCATTGGGAACTTCATACACTCTGCACCATACTGGCTCGCCTGAAGAACAAGCGAGATATCCCAGATAGCACTGTGGAGGAGTGATACAACAACCTTATCTCCCTCTCCTGTCATCTTTGCCTTGAAGAGAGCTGCAAGCACTCCTGTAGCAAGGTTCATTGAAACCTGATGATCTCCGAATCCAGGAACAGTCAGCATTGGTACGCTGTCCTTGTCACGAAGCGGTCCAAGGATTCCGCCACGAGCATAGAATGCTGTGAAGTCGAATCCAGGAAGATCCTTGTCTGGACCCTTCTCCCCGTATCCTGATACATATCCGAATACGAGTGATGGATACTTAGCGTGAAGTGTGTCGTAATCAAAGCCCATCTTCTTCAGAGGTGTCTGTCTCATGTTAGTGATGAAAACATCAGCTTCGCTGATCATCTTCTCAAGAGCGTCGTGACCCTCCTTGGTCTTTGTGTTGAGAGTTACACATCTCTTACCTGCGTTCTCGAGGTCATATGATGTGTTCTCAAGGTGAGTGAGAGGTCTTCCCTCATTAACAGCTGTGAATCTGAGCGGATCTCCTGCAGGAGCCTCAACCTTGATAACGTCAGCTCCAAGATCTGCAAGTACTCTAGCTGTGCAAGGTGCTGCGATAAAAGTCGCAAGCTCTACTACCTTGATTCCTTCTAATGGTCTACTTGTCATGTCATCCTCCAAATAGTACTTATATGATTTTCGCATTCATTACGATTACCGTTTACATTACATTGAGATTACATCTCTAAAAGTTTCGAGGTTAGTTCTAATCTGCTCGAACTGGTTCATCTGACGATCCACCTCTACGATAGCAACTGGGATTCCAGCCTCTTCGCAAGCCTTCTTGATGATTGGATAATCAAACTCTTCTGGATCGCAGAACTTTGTCATTACAACTACTACACCATCAGCGCCTCTTGCCTTAGCTGTGTCTACGATCAGCTGAACTCTCTTCTTCTCTACATCGTAGAGAACTGAGCAGTTATCCATTACCGCAAACTTCTCAGCCATTGCCTGAAGTGCATCGTCGCCTGCTGGCACGTCTGTGCGGTACTGTCTTGACTGTGCTGCTACATCGTCAGCAACGATATGCATTCCCATCTCATCGAAGATCTCGTTGAGCTGTGGAGCATCTGTCAGAATTCCAGATACAAGGATTGCCTGCTTCTTCTCCCCTGCCTCTGTCTTCTCGAGCTCTGCGATAAGCTTCTCAACAAGCTCAGTGTGCTCCTCTGCAGTCATGAAGAATGCACTCTTGAATACATCACTTCTCTGTACTGCACTTACCTCAGGATGCTTAGCGATTACTTCATCGACCTTGCGCATTGCCTCGTTGTGCTTGTTGTATATCTTGCAGGACTCAGCGAGTGCCGCATTGTCGAACACTCCACCGACAGCCTCAAGATCTCTTATTACTCTCTCATAGCCTGCTCTTGTGAACTTCACGCCGTAGTCAGGCTTGCGATTCTGTGGGTATGTCATAGGGATAAAAGGAATATCCTTTACCGCGTACTTCCAGTTCTGACCGAGGGTCTTCAGTGTGTCGCAGAGTGAAGGAATAATCAGAGCGCTTGCTCCATCATATGCTCCATCCATTCCGAGCTCGAGAATCGACTGAGCGATTGAGCAGAGGAATGCTGGGCAGTACTCCTTAGCCTTGTTGAGCTGTACATCTGCTCCCCATGCACCCATTGGAACGAATCCCATTGAGTGAACGATCTCTCCTGGTGTGTATACAGGAGCTGTAAGAACTACCTTCTTACCTTCAGCAATGTACTTATCCATCTGTGCACGAGGAGATGTAGCTACCTCATGGAATTTTGCAAAAATCTCATTTACCATAACTATTCTCCTTCCTACTTATTTGCTTCCATAATTTCCATCAGACCCTCAACACGTGTCTCATACTGTGCCTCTGAGAAGTTTCTTGGATCTGCCTGGTCTCCGTCGAAGTGAGCAACTGGGATGTTGCACTCTGCTCCGATCTGGCGTCCCATCTCTGCCATAAATCCACTCCACAGCTTGCAGGAACGGTTGTTGTGAATGAGAAGTCCCTCTACATGGTTCTCCTTGCAGAGCTTGATTCTCTTATCTCTTGATTTCTCGAGATTGATTGCATTAGGTACGCTGCAGTAAGCTGCAATCATCTCATCGAAGCTGTTATAGTCGAAACCGAATGCATCAGCATAGATTGTTGTAACCATGTTGATACCTCTGTTCTTGAGTCCCTTTGAAGTAGCTCTGAGGTATGGCCAGCAAGCGATTCCCTCGAACATGATTCTGTACTTCTCTTCTTCTCTGAAAGTACTCTTACCAGTCTCGTGGTTCTCCTTGTACTCCTTGAGAAGGACGTTCATTGCTTCACCAGCCTCTTCCTTACCTCTTGCTGTAACCATTACAGCCATGTGGTTGAGAAGGTCGAAACCGTTGAATGGTGAAGGAACATGACATGCCTCAGATGTTGCTGCGAGCCATGCACGGCTTGCTGTGCAGCTGAATCCTGTTACTTCCTTGAACTTCTCATCATCCCACTTCAGGTCGAAGATCTCCTCAAGCTGATGAACTGCATCCCAGAACTGAGCTCCAACATATTCGATAATCTCTGGTGTTGGCTCATAATCAGGATTAAATGGGATGTCCAGCATAATCATTGGAATGTTCAGCTCAAGAGCAAGATTCTCATACCACTTAATCATGCAGTTACAGATATTGTTACAGCAGAGCACTGCATCTGGCATTGCTACATCCTGCTCAGGACATTCCTTGAGCTTTGCGTATGCAAGGCTGATTCTCGCATATGCACAGATATCATTTGAGTATCCATCAGCCTCTGCAACCTCGCACATACGCTGACCTGCGCCTCTTGCTGCGATTCCTGCAGCCTGATTCTCAGGATATACTGTTGCAAGGCCAAGTGTCTCTGGAATCTCAACTGGGAAATTACTTGAGATCCACACTACAGGCTTGCCCTGCTTCTTTGCTTCGATAGCATTAACATAAGCATCGGATGCGATCTTGCCGAGCTTATATTTCGCAGAATTAGGATCTACTGGACGCGGTGCCTTTTTTACTTCTTCTGCCATATATCTGTCCTCCTTATTACATAGCAGCGAATTAACGCTTCTGCTTCATCAGCTTGTTGTATGAGTAAAGCGCTGCTCCTATTGCTCCGAAATACTGAGCACGTGGATCAAACGCAATATCAACTTCGAGACTCTTCTCAAGGGCACGTCTTACTGCCTCGTTCTTCGCAACTCCTCCAGACATACAGACAAGTTCTTTTACTCCTGCCCTCCTTGCCAGTGCCGCAACCCTTACGGCCACGCTGTTGCAGATTCCTGCGACGAGGTCTTCTCTCTTTACACCATTAGCGAGCTGACTGATTACTTCAGATTCAGCGAAAACCGTGCAGGTGCTCGAGATAGATACCTCTTCGGTCGATGCTGCAGCGCAAGCACCGAAGTCGTTGACGTCCATCTTGAGAATATTTGCCATTACATCAAGAAATCTGCCTGTTCCAGCCGCACATTTGTCATTCATCACGAAGTTTGACATACGACCGTCCTCAGACAGACTTATTACTTTGGCATCTTGGCCACCAATATCAATTACTGTACGGAGCTGTGGATAGACGTATCGTCCACCTAAAGCGTGGCAAGTCAATTCACTTGCTTCGTCATCAGCCCCTTCGAATTTCATTCTTCCGTATCCTGTTACTGTAGTTCTTGCAATATCAGACGCAGTAAGACCGCAGGACTCCCACAGCTTAGCAATGGCAGTTGCAGGTCCATCAGTTCCAAGACCACCGATTTCGAGGGAATAGCCTACAAGCTCGGCGCCATCATCAAGAATTGCACATTTTGAAGTTGTTGATCCGATGTCGATGCCGAGTGTGTACATTACGAAAACCCTCTACTTGATAATTTCTTAACAATTATGATTATAGCCTTCGTCAAATTTTTGTCAATATACAATTGTTAAAACATTATCAATAAAAAGTCAAATGAGCCATAAGATGTTGTTATCACTCGAATTAAAAAAAAAGTTATATCCCTCAGAAATTCTGCCTTGCTTCTGTTTCTGTGCCAGTTCAAGTGTGGTAGAATTAATCAACGTTATTCCTATAGATTAACCCTAATAAGAAATATGATGACAACAACAAAGAACAAACTATTATTCCTGATTCCGTCCTTCGTAGGAGTTTTCCTCTTTATGCTCCCTGTGAAGTTCGATGGTGCCTGGACAGTTACCGTTAAGATTATCGCTGACATCATTGCTGGATGGATCTCAGGCTTCCTTCCCCTGCTCTGCCTGATGATTCTCACAGTATCCGGAGTGCTGTCGACAATTGCGCTAGCAAAGCCGCGTTTCATTATGAATAACAGCATCCTGCGTGATGTATTCTATACAACTCCTATCTGGGTTGTTATTCGTGTGCTTGGTGCAATCTTCTGCTGGATTACCTACCTTGGACTTCAGGGCGGTGTTCTCGGAGCAATCTCAAGTGGCGATCAGGGCGGATTCATTCTCAACGACCTGCTCTGCACACTTGTAATCATATTCGTAATCGCAGGACTGCTTCTTCCGCTGCTCCTCGACTTCGGTCTTCTCGAGTTCATCGGTGCTATTCTGACAAGATTCATGCGCCCTCTCTTCAAGATTCCAGGCAGAGCTGCTGTTGACTGTATCACTTCATGGATTGGTGACGGAACTCTCGGAGTTATGCTCACTTGCAATCAGTATGAAGGTGGATACTACTCAGCACGTGAGGCATCAGTTATCGCCACAACATTCTCCGCAGTATCAATCACTTTCTCACTCGTAGTTCTCGATCAGGTGGGAATGACTGAGTACTTCGGAGTGTACTACCTCATCATCTGCCTCGTAGCAGTTGTGTGCGCACTTATCTGCCCTCGTATACCACCTCTTTCTCGCAAGAAGGATACTTATCTTGTAGAGGGTAATAAGATGCCTGAGACAATTCCTGAGGGGTACGCTAATGCTAGAGAGTACGGCTTGAGCCTCGCAGCGCAGAGAGTTGCCAAGCATCAGGGAATCGGGGAATTTCTAAGAAATGGTGTCAAGAACTCAATCAGCATGTGGTTCTGTGTTCTGCCAACAGTAATGTGCATTGGAACAGTTGCACTTATTCTGGCAAACTACACATCAATCTTCCAGACACTGGGAATTCCTTTCAGACCAATTCTCGATGTACTCGGAGTACCAGATGTCAACGACGCAGCATCTACAATGATCATCGGCTTCGTCGATATGTTCACACCATCAATTCTCATCGCAGGTTCCGGAGCATGCGAGATGACTAAGTTCATCGTTGCTGTAATCTCAGTAACTCAGGTTCTCTACCTCTCAGAGGTTGGAAGCCTTATCGTATCTTCAAAGCTTCCGCTGAATATCGTTGAGCTGTTCTTCATCTTCCTTGAGAGAACAATTATCAGCATTCTGATTGTGTGCCCTATCGCTCAGCTGATTTTCTAGCAAGTATTATTCAATATATAAGGAGGGTAAATTTTTATGAACAAGAAAGCAATGTATAAGTTAAGTTACGGCCTCTTCGTTCTCACTGCAAAAGAAGGCGACAAGGACAACGGTTGCATCATCAATACAGCTATTCAGGCTGCATCTACACCTAATCAGATCAGCATCTGTGTTAACAAGGACAACTACACACACGATATGATTGTCCGCACTGGTGAATTCACCGTATCCACAATCAGCCAGAAAGCAAGCTTCGATCTCTTCAAGCACTTCGGCTTCCAGACAGGTCGTGAGGTAGATAAGTTTGCAGACTTCACAGCCTGCAGAAGAGGATCTAATGGTATTATGATTATCACCGAAGGAACTAACGCCTACATCTCAGTCAAGGTAGATAAGACTGTAGATCTCGGCTCACACACTATGTTCATCGGTGAAGTAACAGATATGGAAGTGCTCAGCGACGATTCATCCGCAACATATGAGTACTATATGAACAATATCAAACCAAAGCCAGAGGCTGTAGGCACAACACCATCAGGTGAGACCGTATGGAGATGCATCATCTGCGGCTATGAGTACGTAGGTGAAGAACTCCCAGATGACTTCATCTGTCCGTTGTGCAAGCACCCTGCTTCGGATTTTGAGAAAGTAGTTAGATAGAGATAACGAAAGGAGAGTACGAAAAATGAAATTCTATGTATGCGAGCACTGCGGCAATTTCGTAGGAGTTATCCATGATTCAGGGGTTCCTATGATGTGCTGTGGACAGAAGATGACAGAAGTTATTCCAGGCACAACAGATGCAGCCGTTGAGAAGCACGTTCCTGTATTCACCGTTGACGGCAACAAGGTTTCAGTTAAAGTTGGTTCTGTCGAGCATCCTATGGCTGATGAGCACTTCATCGAGTGGGTTGCAATCGAAACAGAACAGGGCGCACAGAGAAAGACACTCAAGCCAGGCGATGCTCCAGCTATAGAGTTCGCTCTCTCAGACGATGACGCTCTCGTAGCAGTATACGCATACTGCAACCTCCACGGACTCTGGATGGCTGAGTAGGAATTTGATGACATCTTAACCTACACTGTGTTAGAATTTGAATTCTACTGCGACTGCTGCGGTAACGGATACAAATCAACATTCAAGGAGTCATCAACCTACGGTTCACACCAGAGAATGCAGGACATCAGTCGCAAGGCCGACGCTCTTAACAACATCCTCGGTGGCAGACTCTGTGGAATCGGCTGGGACGTTGCCCGCGGTGCCGATGCACTGAGAGATCGCATTGACCAGCATGGTCCTGAGTGGCGCAGAGAGCAGGAAGCTGCTTTCGATGAAGCGCAGGAAGAGATCAGACCATACTTCCGTAGGACACGTAACGACACATAAACACAAGACAGCTTCTTGGGAAGCTGTCTTTTTTTGCGTGAGGTGACTGTAATGTCGATTTGAGGGACGCTGTTGTTTGTTGTGTATTCGATAAGAACTTACACTTTAATCATCAAATATTACTCAGTAAACAATAGGAGAATTCAAAATATGATGACATTTGAACAGTTTATCGAATACGTTGCAGCTGAGATTCAGAGCATTCTCTCTGACGATATTCCAGATATCAAGGTCGAGTCTACTACAGTCGTGAAGGTCAATGATCAGAAGTTACATGGCATCTTCATTATGGAGGATGAGGGCAAGGCCTGTCCGAATTTCTATCTCGATGCTGCATATGAAGCATATTGTGATGGCCATGACCCCGATGACATCGCTTACGACATCTGCAAACAGTATTGGGTTATTCGACACGATATGACGCCACCGACAGCTCAAGTATATGAAGAACACAACCAATTCAAGGACAGCGAGTTCAATCTGAGACTTCTTGATTCGACCAGGAACACCGAGTACCTGCAGGATATTCCGCACCTCGAGGTTGGCAACGGCTTCGTTCTCATCTGTGATGTCAGAGTCATCTCTTCTGATAACGGTATCTACTCAAGCGTAATCAATGATTCTATGCTCGATTCACTTGAGATGAGTGCAGATGAACTCTTCGAACGCGCTCTCAGCAACGCCTGGGATAATGACACTCCACTTCTCTACAGTATGGAAGAGAAGCTTCTCAATTATTACAAATACGATGAATATAGAATGACCAACCTTCTCACCGCGAGCAAGCTGCGCCCGCAACAGCTTCAGTATCCAATGTACCTTCTTTCGACTGACTCTGGTATATACGGCGCAGCTGCCCTCTTCTTCCCGGGAGTACAGGAACGAATCGCGCAGGTTTTCAAAGACGATTACTACGTCCTGACAAGTTCAACAGAGGATGTAATTATCGTCCCTCTCACCAACGCAGGTCCGGTTTCTATGTATACAGATATGGTCAATGATATGAATAACACAGTAATGGAGCCGCATGAGATTCTCAGCGACAAAGTCCTTCGCTATTACCGCAAGAGCGGTAAGCTACGCGACGTTACTGCGAGAATTGCTTAGAAGGTATTTGATATTTATATCTTTCCTTATCTTGCGATGAATGTATAATCAAATTATCCGTATTATTCTTACATCAATTGACATTTCAGGGAGACAAGTATGCATTTCGTTGAGGTCAAAGGCATCCTCTCAAGCAAGAACGGAATGAATATCTACCGTGGCTGTTCTCACGGGTGTATCTACTGCGATAGTCGAAGCAAATGCTACGGCTTCACACATGAATTCGAGGACATCGAGGTCAAGGCTAATGCTCCAGAACTCCTGGAGCACGCTTTGCGTACTAAGAGAAAGAAATGCATTATAGGCACTGGTTCGATGTGCGACCCCTATCTTCACATCGAGGAAGAACTCAATCTAACTAGACGCTGCCTCGAACTGATAAATCAATACGGATATGGCGTAACAGTACTCACCAAATCTGCCAGAGTCCTGCGAGATCTGGATCTTCTTCAGTCCATCAACGAGAAGTCAAAGGCAGTTGTACAGATGACTCTAACCACCTTCGATGAAGACCTGTGCAGAATTCTAGAGCCTAACGTATCAACAACATATGAACGCTTTGAAGCTCTGATGGAGTTCAAGCGAGCTGGTATACCTACAGTAGTATGGCTCTCTCCTATTCTTCCGTTCATTAATGATACCGAGGATAATATCAATGGCATACTCGATTACTGCATTGAAGCAGGTGTCAAGGGCATCATATGCTTTGGTATGGGGCTTACTCTCCGCGAAGGCAATCGGGAGTACTATTACAGAGCTCTTGACAGACACCTCCCTGGTCTCAAGGAGAAATACGCTAGAGTATATGGCAATGCATATGAGCTTAACAGTCCTAACAACAGACAGCTAATGCGCATATTCGAGAAGAGATGTGCAGAGAACGGCATACTGAGCAGACCAGATGAATGCTTCAGCTACTTGCAGGAATTCCCTCTGAAATATGAACAGATGTCCTTGTTCGATTATTAAACTGGTAGTAGAATCAACTCGTATATTTGTCAAAAGGGTTCCAGAGGAGGGACAATATTATGGAAGAGAAATGCGTAATGGTCATCGATAGCGAGCTACCGCAAGGACGGCAACAATCACCTCGGAATAATCCACTTCTTCGATTAATTGTTCATGCGATATATAACAGCAAAGCTACGGCTCATCTCAGCCGTAGCTTTGCTTTTGTCAGTATGGATGTATTATTCTGCTTCAGGTTCTGGAATTGCATCCACAAACTTTGTTCGATTCATGATAGGATGCTCAAGTCTGATTGCACCCTCAACAGGGCACTCGATTACGCATGCTCCGCAGTACCAGCACTCGCCTGGCCATGCAACGATTGGGTGCACACCCTTCTCTGTGCTTGGAAGAAGCACGTCTGAATGGCAAGTTCTTGCACAAGTGTTGCAACCGATGCACTTAGTCTCGTCGAACTGAATTGGATTTGCGCTGCATGGAACAACGGATACCTTAAGCTCATTCATCTTCTTCATTACTTCTTACCTCCGTTGATATAATCCTGATTACGCTTCTCATACTCTGTCTTCAAATCACCAAAGTAGTCGAGCTCTATATCTCCTCTTACAGGAACTCCATTCTCTTTTCTAATTGTGATGAAGTGATGATCTGCTTCTGGATCAACTTCCGGATAATCACTTCTATTGAAGCAAAGAGTTGCTGAGCTTGACTTTCTCATACGGCATGCCTCGAGAATCATCTCAGCTACCTCGAGAATATCAAGAACCTCATGTGTACGAACAAGATCATGTGTGTTATGGCAAGAAAGCTTAGGCACGATCTCCTCTCTGTATGTTCTAAGAAGATCGAGACCCTGTACGAGCAGTGCCTCGTTCTTGATAGCTCCACAGTAGTTCTTCATACACTTAGCGATAGCCCAGTTGAGTTCCTTCCATGTGTAACCTTCCTCTACGTACATAGGAGCGTAAAGTCTCTCAATCTCATCATCTACAATCTTTCTGTCGTAGTCAGCAAGCTCAACAGAATCTGCGTATGCTGATGCTTTTCTTCCTGCATAGTATCCAGTTGCAGCAGCGAAGCCAGCACAGTCGGAACCGAAGAGCTGATCTCCAGCCGCATAGATTCCGTCGATATTTGTCTTAAGATCCCAGTCGTGCATAATTCCGCCTGGAGCACCAAAGAGCTGTCTCTCGTCATCGCTGAATGAAGCTGATGTCCAACCTGTTCCGTATACCTGCATTGCCTTCTTAGCAGGGTCGAAACCTCTCTTATTGTAGTAATCGAGAACAGGAATTGCAGTCTTACCCTCGTTACCGACCATCATACCCCAGATTACATCTCTCTCCTGCTTTGGCATTCTTGACATATCTGCGTAGAATGGGAGCTTGTATCCTCTCTTCATAAGCTCATCGAATGGTACAGTCTCTGGTCCTCTATATTCATACTTAGGCTCATCGATTACACCACCCTTGAGGAAGAACTTCTGTCCAGGAGCTGGCATGAATCTCTCCTTAACAGTCTTGAGCTCATTTCCATCTCTATCAAGGTATGGAATCTCAACACCGCGTGAGTCAACCATTGTGCAAGCGTACCATGTATTGTGGTTATTACCTGCACTGTATGGAGGGAAGCTTGAACCAGCTGCTGAGAACTCAGCTCGAACGCTCTTCTCCATCATTGTGAACTCCATTCCTACTCTGTATCCCATAGCATGTCCAGAACCGATAGAGTTAAAAGGTCTGAACTCGCAGAGGCCCGGCAGGTCTGCGTTGAAGAGCCAGATTCTCGCTGGTCGTGACATTGTAAGAATTGTTGACTTTGAATGGAACACCTTAATCTTTCCAGTATGTGTATCCATTCCAATAGCTCCTACCCCTATCTTCTTGCCATCAACCTCTGTAGTGAGAAGTGCAGTAGCTTCTGTATAATCGTAAATAATTACTCCGAGTCTCTTAAGCTCCTTAAGAAGAGCTGGCTTGAAAGTCTTACCCCATACTCTAAGAGTAAACTTGTTCTCATAATCATATGCGAACATAAGCTTTGTCTCTTCGTCTCTGAAGTCAGCTCCTACGAACTCGTCTTCTGTATCTCTAATCTTTCCACCAATACCCTCAAGGTCAAGCAGTCTATCCCAACCTTCCTCGCAGCAGATATAATGAGCGATTCCGTTTGACATATGGTCCTGCTCATCTACATAAGCCTCAGCAATCTCCTTTGATGTAACCTTTGAGCAAGGGTTAGTACAAGCAGACTCCCAGTGGTCGAAACCTGTTCCAGCAGCTCCGCTTCGAACAGTCGCACCTTTCTCAACGAGTACAACCTTCTCTCCTCTTCTAGCAGCAGACAGAGCAGCAAAGCAACCAGCAATTCCTCCTCCGAGGACGAGGACATCTGCTTCTATCTGTTCTTCCTGACCGAATTCATTGGCATAAGGCCATTTAATCTCGCTCATCTTCAATCCTCTCTTTCTTAATGCAACATTTTGAGATGAGATTATTATATACTTCAGATTATGCACAATTCAAGTTGAAATTATGCATAATGCAAAATTTCGCAAATCTGTATTGAAGATGAATATCACATATTGTAATATCTATTACAGAATAGATAGGAGAGCGATACTATGGCTGAGGTAAAGACAATAACAGAACAGATATACAGCAACATCTATGAACTAATCATAAGTGGCAAGTTCCCTGCTGGTGCCAGATTGACAATGAAGACGCTGCAGGAAGAACTCGGTGTGAGTTCAAGCCCTATCAGAGAAGCCCTGACAAGACTACAGCAGGATGGACTTGTTGAATATCAGCCTAACAGCGGAGTTAGAGTCAGAGTGTACACACCAAGAGATGTAGTAAGCCTCTTCACGCTCATGGCAGACCTTGATTCCCTCGCACTCAAATACGCATTGAACTCAAATAATATCAATGAGCTAATTGAACAACTTAAGGAGAATGCCCAGGAGTCAAGATTAGCCCTCTTGGGGAATCAAATTGAAGAATGGCGCAGGCTTACTGATTATTATCACGCACTGGTTATTCAGTTCATTAACAATCCATTCCTTCAGGATTCCTTAGAGAGAATTTATCGCCATATCAATGTATTCTCAATCAGATATGAAGCAGATGATTCCGTTAGACGGAGAATACAGGATGAGCATGAGGAAGTAATTGTGCTTATGGAACAGAATAAGAAAGAGGACGCTATCACACTCTATCGTGAGCACGTCCTTTCATCAATGAACGAAGCACTCAAGAGTCTATAGACTTCTTGAGTGCTTTGTTCGTTCGCGTGTTATATATAGAAAAATTACATATTATGCTTCTTATCGTATCTCATATTCATCAGCTTCAGTACCGTGAGAGGAACATTGATGATGAGTGAGATTATCGCAAAGATTCTTCCGAAACCGAAGAACAGGCAGAACCAACCCTTCTCCAGGAGATATGGTGCGAAATTAGATCCGTACCAATAACCCAGCATAATAATAGCCGGAATAATGATATACAGAATCAGGCCGAAAGCGGTGATTGTAGATCTGTGATCAGGACGTTCTGCAGTATTCATAGTACAAAGCCTCTCTTTCAAGAAAATCTCTTTACTTAATTGTAAAGCATCGAAATGATTTTTTCAACACGTAATCTCGCGACATAATCATAACCACTAGTAAACTAGTGGTTTGCTCTGGCCCTGGAAGGGCCTATTACTTGCTCGCCCTCTCAAAGAGGGCACTGAAGGTTTAACATCGCATCACTATCACAAGAGGCCACTAAAAGTGGCTTCTTTTATTT
>JAQXQE010000007.1 GCA_029101005.1 Bacillota bacterium
CCTCCTGTTACTTTTGATAGTGATGCGGTCGCCAAACCGTCACTATTGTAACAGAGGTTTTTTAATTCTCGAACATTTACTAAAGTTTTATTTACTCACCCCTGGTAGAACCAGGGGTTTAAGTCTAGCTAAAGCGCCAATAAGAAAATGACTCGCGGTATCGCGAGTCATTTATTTTACCTATACTTATGCCTTTCTTCTGATTCGTACGAAAAGCACGATTGCTGTTACTGATGAGAGAAGCAGACTCGCATAGAGTGAGATTGGCGAATAATCACTTGTATCGACAAGTCCAGTCTCCTCGTCTGAATCTTCACCTGGCTCTGTTACTGTATTCTTAGCGCATGTGAGTGGCATTGAACCGCAGAGTTCTACTGTCTCTACATCTGCGCAGAGCATAGTCTGGTAAGGAACATAGTATCCACCCTTGAGAGCCTCCTGAGTTGTGTCGAACTGATAGAGCTTTGCTGGATACTTGAACTCAGCCTCTACTTCGAGCATAGCATCATCTTTGACGTTCACGCTATCCTCTGTTGTGAGTTTGAACTTCTCACCACCTGCAACGCTTGTGAGCTCATTGCCATCAGCATCTACTGCTGTAATGTCTTCTGGAAGCACGAGCTCGTATGTGAGCACACAGTTCTCTGGATTAACTACAGTCATAAGTTCTGTCTCCCAGAGTCCGTCTATCTCCTCGAAGATTGCCTCGCCATCCACCTCAATATCGCTTGATGCAGGTGCATTGACAAGCTCCTTGCCTTTAGCGTAGAGCATAATTGCATTGATGATATCGAGCATTGGAATGTCGTCACGCTTGATGAGATCGTCTATATCGAACTCAGGATTGCCTGGTACGTTCCACTCGCTCATCAGAAGCCATACGATGTTCTGAGTAATCTCAGCCGCCTCATAGTCAGCGTACGCCTTACCACCCTCGTACTGTGCATAGTACTCATATACCGGATCAAGGAAGCCCTTGCCGTTATATGGATATCCAGCGTAGAGGACTCTCTTGAGCACGTCACGCTGCTTGTCTGTGAGAAGCAGTCTGTCATCATTTGCCTCTACATATATTGTTGGATTAGCGTAACCCTCAGCATCCATTACAGGCCAGATGTACTTCTGCTGCATGCAGTAGATTACCTTTCTCTCGCCCTTGACCATAACATCTTTAGATGTTGCATCTGCGACTGGCTTGAGCTTGAATGTATCATCAGCTGCATAATTCACTGCAGGAACTGCTCCGATAAGCAGGCACACTGCGAGAAGCATCAGCATAGTTTTTCTAACAAATAGTCTCATGTTTCTTTCCCCTTGTTTTCGCGATTTTTGCATTATAACATCAATCAATCAGAAAATAAACATCTTGAATACAAAAAAATAAGACCTCCTGCAATGCCGAAGGTCTTGTTTCTTAAGTCTGTTTCTATCTACAGCGCCTTGATCTTGAAGCATCTGCCCTTCTTGTCGAAGGTGTAGATCTTGAAGCCTCTTATATGAGTTATTCTTTAGAAATAACCGTAATATTCCTTCTGAACAACCGCGTGATATACGTTATCAATCATTGTGTTGAAGTCGAATACTGGAAGTCCCGTTCTCGCCTGAATCGCCTTCGCATATGGAGGCAGGTCACTGCACTCAAGAAGGATTGCTCCGATGTCTGGATTCTCCTCAACGAGCTTGGCAGCAATATCGCATATATCCTGCTTGAGCTTACCATTGTCTAGTTCAGGTCTTCCCCAGCGGATTGCTGAGAAGCTCTCGAGATTACCAATGTTCTGTACGATCAGGCGACTTGAATCACTTCCAACCTTTGCGAGAAGCTCATCGTCGATATCGTCTCCGCTTGCTGCGAAGACTGCAATCTTCTTTCTCTCTCCAAGAGCTGTCTTAATCAAAGGAAGCTGGCAAAGGCTTGACATGAATACAGGAACATCAACAACATTTGCGATGTCCTTCTGGAAGTGAGCGAAGTATCCGCATGCACCGATAATTGCGCGCACGCCCTCAGCCTCGAGTTCTCTTGCTGCATTGAGAATCTGCTCCTTGATAGCAGGATCTCCAGAAAAAAGTTGCTCGATCTCAAATGACACAACCTTGTACTTAACCGGGAACGGATAAGTTGTCGCATTCGCAACATTGCCCGGAAGCTTTGGATAGATCAGGTTAACAGCAATGATGCCGATTGCGAAACCTGATGTGTATGATACCAAAGTGTTGTGAGTAGCATCCAGCTCGTGGATGTTCTCGATATTGCTTTTCCAGCTTGCCATATTCTTTACCAACTTTCTGTCGTGCTTAATAGTAGTGCGAGTGTTCAGCCGAAGACTACTTCTCTACGTAGTTACCGTTGTGGAGATAGTCAAGGAGCTGATCCTTATCGAGGTGTCCGATTCCAAGCTCATCAAGAGTGAGTCCTGTAGCATAGAAATCCTTACCTGTCATTACTGATCCAAGTGTGATCATTGAATCTACAACAGGTGTAGGTACGCCGAACTTCTTACCAAGCTCGTGGTAGATGTGGCATCCTACTGGAACGTCCTCTGTAACGTATCTGTCCTGAATTGTGAAAGGACCTGTCTTGAATCCTGTCTCCCACTGGTGATCGAATGGTACATTGCAGTCGTCTCCCATATACTCAGGTCCAAGGATTGAAGTTCTCTGGAAGAATGTCTCCTTAGGATATCTAGCCATTCCAACACCCATAGCCTCTGAGAGTGCAATCTCCTCGAGATAGAGTGCGTACTGAACCTCTGAGATTGATGGGCAGTATGCGTGGCTGTAGATTGAGTACTTGTATGGATCGTTGCCACCGTAGATTCTTCCGAAGTTCTCCATTACACCAACACCAAGGATAGTTCCCGGGCAGTGGAGTACTGGGTTAACATTTGAGAAACCGATATCCATTACTGTATCTCCAGCAGCATATCCGTCTCCCTCAGTGATTGAATCGAAGCATCCGAGGCACTTTGAGCTCTCGAGGAATACTTCCTGATCTGTCATAGGAAGTGCAGCACCTCTGAGTGTCTTAGCTCTGTATACGAGCCACATCTCACCTGTAGATACTCCGCCCTCCTTCTCAACTCTTGTTCCGTAAGGTGCACTTGACCATCCACCGATGATAACCTTCTTGTCGCAGCCCATCTCTCTCATCTTCTTTCTGAGCTTAAGTGAACCGTAGTTATCTGGGATGATGTGAATTACCATGCCATCCTCAAGCAGTGGAACGAGCTCCTCGAAGAAGAGTGAATGTGCAACTGAAGGAATAGCGATGATGATAATCTTAGCCCCCTTAACAGCCTCAGCCATATCTGATGTCAGCATGCTGAACTCAGCCTTGCCATATCTTGTCCAGCTGTACTGGTTCTTCTGGATACCGCCGAGTGTAATTCCTGACTTCTCAACACTCTTAAGAGTCTTGTCGTAGAAAGCAGGGAAATCAAAAATTCTCACGTCCTTGTTCTTGCCACTGAGAACGCAGTCAGCAGCACATGTCTTTCCAACGTTACCGCCACCGAGGACAGCAACTGGAGCATTCATCAGAACATCCATCTCAAACATATCTTTTACCCCTTTTATATATAATTTTTGTATTGTATATTAACTGTTTTATTATACTCTTATTACTAAACAATAGCAATGTAAAACGGACCCGCGATCGGATCCGTTCGTGTCTCGTTATGTCGCTATTATCTAGCAGGTACTGTTCCTGGAGCAACTCCTGGTACGATGCTGATTCTGTCGATTGATGAAGCCTTGATCTCTGCGAAATCCTGAAGCTCCTCCTTGCCCTGAGCAACTCTAAGTGCTCCAGCAGCGAGAGCCTCCATCTCGTACTCACCTGGCATTACCTCAACTGGAGCAATGAACTCTACCATGTTTGTTACATAGTCTGTGATCATCTTACCGTATGAGATTCCACCTGTGAGTATGATTCTGTCAACCTTACCGCTTACTACAGCTGAGAGCTTTGCGATGTCCTTACCAACATTGTAAGCCATTGCCTCGTATACGATCTTAGCGTACTCATCGCCAGCCTCGATCATCTTCTCAATAGCGATAGCATCTGTTGTTCCGAGGTGAGCCTTGAGTCCACCGTTACCGTGGATGAGCTTCATAGCCTCCTTAGCTGTGTACTTGCCTGAGTAGCAGAGGTCGATGAGACCCTTAGCGCCAACTCCGCCACCTCTCTCTGGTGTGAAGTTACCCTCATCGTCATTAACTGAGTCGATGTTAACTCCGTTCTTGTAGAGTCTGATTGAGCTTCCGCCACCGAGGTGAGCAACGATGAATGTGCACTCGTCGAATGACTTGCCGAGCTTCTCCTCAGCGCACTTGATAGCCATAGCTCTTGTGTTGAGTGTGTGACCTACTGTGAAGTGTGGGAGCTCTGGAACTCCAGAAACTCTAGCGATAGGCTGCTTCTCATCTGTTCCGATTGCATCGTAGATGCAAGCGAGGCTGCCATACTCCTTAGCGAAGTCGAACGCAACCATGCTTCCGAGAAGTGATGCGTGCTTAGCTGTGTCCTCTGGTCTTGTGAGGTAGTCAATCATAGCCTGGTCGATGCCGATAGCCCCGTGTGGGCAAGCGCAGATGTTACCACCTCTTGAGCAAGCAACTGTGATGCTGTCAGCAGCGATGTCGTGCTTAGCAAGCGCCTCTCTGATCTTAGCATTTCTGAACTCGAACTGATCAAGAACGTCGTCGAACTGAGCCATCTCCTCCTGGCTGTGTCTAAGAGTTTCTGTGAACAGCTCCTTATCGTCCTCGTATACAGCAATCTTTGATGATGTTGAACCGAGGTTCATTACAAGAATTCTCTCCATTACTTTATTACCCTTTCTATTATCAAATTAATACCGAAATAAACAATTTATTATACATTCACAAAGCCCGCGAAACAAGGCTGCACCGCGATATCTCACGCAAAAAAACAGCGCCCGAAGTTAATCGGGCGCTTGATTTTATCTCTGTAAGTATTCCAGCGCGTCGCAGATATTAGTAGATCTTGATTCTGTCTGCTGCTGAAGCCTTGATCTCGCCGAAGTTCTGGAGCTTCTCCTCGCCTCTGAGTACTCTGAGAGCACCTGATGAGAGAGCCTCCATCTCGTACTCGCCAGCCATTACATATACTGGAGCGATGAATCCAACCATCTTCTCGATCTGAGCTGTGAGTGACTTTGAGTAAGCGATTCCACCTGTGAGAACGATAGCATCAACCTTACCGCAAACTACTGCTGAGAGCTTAGCGATGTCCTTAGCAACTGTGTATCCCATTGCCTCGTATACAACCTTTGCCTTCTCGTCGCCAGCCTCTACCATAGCCTCAACGTCTCTAGCGTCTGTTGTTCCGAACCATGCCATGAGTCCACCCTGACCGTGGAACGCCTTTGTAACCTGCTTGTCTGTGAGTCCCTCATTGAACTTCTTGAAGCAGTACTTAACGAGCTCCTTTGATGAAACTCCGCCGCCTCTCTCTGGTGTGAAGTTACCCTCGTCGTCGTTAACGCAGTCGATGTTAACACCCTGCTCGAAGAGTCTTACTGAGCTTCCGCCACCGAGGTGAGCAACGATCATATTGCAGTCGTCGAACTTCTTGCCGAGCTTCTCCTCTGCAACCTTGATTCCCATAGCTCTTGTGTTAAGAGTGTGTCCTACTGTATATCTTGGAATCTCAGGAACTCCTGTTACTCTTGCAACTGGCTGCATCTCGTCTGTTCCGATAGCATCATAGATGCAAGCGAGAACGTCATGCTCCTTCTTGATCTCCCAAGCGATAAGGCTTCCGAGAAGTGAAGCATGTGGGAATGTATCCTCTGGTCTTGTGAGGTAGTCAACCATCTCCTGGTCGATCTCGATTGCGCCGTGTGGGCAAGCGATAATGTTACCACCTCTTGAGCAAGCAGCTGTGAGTGAGTCAACTGTTACGCCGTTCTCCTCGAGTGCCTCGAAAATCTTAGCCTTTCTGAACTCGAGCTGGTCGATTACTCCGTCGAACTGAGCCATCTCCTCAGCTGTGTGTCTGAGAGTCTTTGTGAACAGCTCCTTGTTGTCATCATAAACAGCAATCTTTGATGATGTTGAACCCATGTTCATTACAAGAATTCTTTCCATGTCCTATAGTTTCCTTTCCATTTCTCGATGGATATACCACCACATTTACCTTCATCTATTAAAACGCCTTCACGGGGCGAATTAATCATACTTACTAATCGTACTTCTTTATCGGTGCTTCTGCAACTGCTTCTTTGAAACAATTGATGAAATTCTTCAGCACAGGTTTCGAAACATTCTCTTCTCTAACGGCGATATTGATATCTCTCTTAATCTCGGAGCCGAGAGGCACAATCTCAGGCTTCAAATCGCCCTCAAGTCCACCTCCACATGCTTCCATAGACAGTGCTGACATAATTGTGCATCCCTTACCGTGTGCAATCATATTGACAAGCGCAGGGTTGCAAATCTTGTCGTTCAGCGGAACAGTAGTTACGTCGATAGACTGGAATGCCTCTGGAATGATTCTCTCTCTGCCGTAGTCAGAGATGTACATAGCCTTGCCATCTAAATAATCAAATGGACAAGGCGACGGAGCATTAGTTCCCGGAGGGAAAACTACTACGTATGGATCATCAGCGAGATGAATCCATCTGAAGCGTCGGTCCTCCCAGGCGCGCTCACATATTCCAAGATCAGCCTCTCCTCGCTCAAGCCACTCCTTCATCTCAAACGGATCTCCAGTATTTGCGTCTACGAGCACATCCGGATATCTCTTTCGAAACAGCTCAACAGCCCTTGGAAGCCACTTGATTGCTACAGTATCTACAACACCAACATGGATAGTAACCATGTTGCCCGTCTTCTGCGCAACCAGTGTCGACTCGAAACTTCCGAAAGAACCTACTACTCTTCTGATCTCTGGCAGGAGTACCTTGCCGCTGTCAGTAAGTCTTACTCCAGTAGAAGTTCTAGAGAAAAGTCTTACACCGATCTCATCTTCGAGACTCTTGATTACATAAGATATTCCCGCCTGAGTATAGCCAGTCTTCTCAGAGGCCTTACCAAAACTACCTGCATCTGCAACAGCAAGGAAAATTCTGAATTTATTTATATCCATATTGATAAAAACCTCCAAAAATTGGACGTTGTTTTGTACAAACGAACATCTTTTATCCCGTGTCAAGAATCTCTTATGAGTAATTATATTTACCCGCTACCCTGCTGTCAATTATGGCAGTAAATTTATAGTGGCTAGTAGGCAATGGCTTACGTAAGATGAAATGAATGGAGGAAAATCTATGGCAAGAGTAGAGATCGTTTCAGAGCTGTGCAAGAGCTGTGGATACTGTATCAAGTTCTGCCCTAAGAAGGTTCTTGATTACGGCAAGAAAGTTAATTCTAAAGGATACGAGTATGTTGAAGCCGTTAATGACGGTTGTGTAGCATGCTGCTCCTGTGCACGTATGTGCCCAGCTGGAGCTATCAACGTATACAAGTAGGAGGGTCAAATGGAAAGAGTACTTATGAAAGGCTGTGAGGCCATCTCAGAGGCTGCTGTAAGAGCAGGCTGCAGATTCTTTGCCGGCTACCCTATCACTCCTCAGAACGAGATTCCTGAGTATATGTCAAGAAGACTCCCTGAGGTAGGCGGAAACTTCATCCAGTCCGAGAGTGAAGTAGCGGCTATCAACATGGTTTACGGAAATGGTGCTGCAGGCGTTAGATCAATGACTTCTTCATCAAGCTGCGGAATCGCGCTTAAGTCAGAGGGAGTTTCATACTGCGCTATGGCAAGAATTCCAATGGTTTACGTTAACGTTTCAAGAGGAGGCCCTGGTGTAGGAACAATCCAGCCTGCACAGCAGGATTACCTCCAGGCTACAAAGGCTTCAGGTAACGGTGGATTCAGAATGAGAGTTTTCGCTCCTGCAACCGTTCAGGAAGCTGTAGATATGACTTACAAGGCATTCGATTATGCAGACAAGGACAGAAACCCCGTTCTCGTTCTTGCTGACGGTGTAATCGGAAGTATTCTTGAGCCAGTTGTTCTCCCTGAGCAGAAGTCAGATGAGGAAGTTGCTGCTATCAAGGACGCTAAGAGAGAGTGGGCAGCAGTAGGACATCCTCTCGGACAGAGAGCATGGATCAATCCAGGCGGCTGGGACAACGTTCACTACGAGCAGTGCAACAAGGATGCAGATGAAATGTATAAGGCATGGCAGGCTGAGGCTGAGTACGAGCTGTACATGGTTGAGGATGCAGAGGTTGTTATCACAGGATACGGAATCTCAGCAAGAATCGCTAAGTCAGCAGTTAACGCACTCAGAGAGGAAGGAATCAAGGCTGGTCTCGTAAGAGCTAAGACTGTATTCCCATTCCCTTATGCTGCTTATGACGAGATTAACTACGATGTATGTAAGGGTATCCTCGATGTAGAGATGAGTATCCCTGCTCAGTTCGTTGAGGACGTTAAGGTTGCTGTAGATGGCAGATGCCCTATCGCTACATACGGCAGATCAGCTGGAATCATGCTCAGCAAGGCTGAGATGATTGAGGCTGCAAAGGCAATGCTCAAGTAAATAAGGAGGAACGGACAATGGAAGAATTGATTTATACCAAAACAAAAACAATACAGCCAGGTAAGTCCTCCGGATTCTGCCCAGGCTGCATGCACGATACAGTAATCAAGCTCATCGGAGAGGTTCTCGAGGAGCTCAACATCGCAGATAAGACTATCTCCTGCACAGGAGTAGGATGCTGCGGACTCTTCATGGAGTATATTGACTATGACTACATCCAGTGCGCACACGGAAGAGCTTCTGCTGTAGCAACTGGAGTTAAGAGAGGAGATCCTGACAAGATCGTATACGCTTATCAGGGAGACGGAGATTTCGCATCAATCGGATTTGCTGAGTCAGTACACGCAGCAAACAGAGGCGAGAACATCACTGTTATCTTCATCAACAATGGTATCTATGGAATGACAGGTGGACAGATGGCTCCTACAACACTCGTAGGAATGAAGGCTACTACTGCTCCTAAGGGTCGTGACCCAGAGCAGCACGGTTACCCAATGCACATCTGTGAGCTCCTGAACACACTCACAGCACCTTACTATCTTGAGAGAGTAAGCTGCAACACTCCTGCAAACGTTATCAAGACAAAGAAGGCTATCAAGAAGGCATTCCAGAACCAGATTGACGGCAAAGGTTACTCACTCGTTGAGATCGTAACAAGCTGCCCAACAAACTGGGGACTGTCAGCCCTCGATTCACTTGATTTCCTTGAGCAGAAGATGCTCCCAGAGTTCCCTCTCGGAGTATACAGAGACAAGTCACAGGAGGAGAAATAATGGAAACTAATATTTGTATCGCGGGCTTCGGTGGCCAGGGCGTTATGACCATCGGTAAATTCCTCGCGCAGGCTGTTACAGAGTCAACTGACCTCAACACTGTTTTCTTCCCAACATACGGTGCTGAGCAGCGTGGTGGTACAGCTAACTGCTTCGTAGTAATTTCCGATGGCGAGGTTGGAACTCCAAGAGCTGACCTTATGGATGACCTTATCATCCTCAACAATCCATCACTTAACAAGTTCATCAACTCTCTTAAGCCAGGCGGCAACCTCTTCATCAACGAGACTATCGTAACTGACGAGATTAAGAGAGATGATATCAACATCATCAGAGTACCAGGAACAGAGATCGCACTCGAGCTTGGTAACACAAAGGTTCTGAACGTAATTATGCTCGGAGCATACATCGGCTACACAGAGGTATTCCCTGTAGACGTAATGTGGAAGACAATTGAGGCTAAGCTCGGCAAGAAGGTTGAGCTTCTCCCTCTCAACAAGGCAGCTTTCGAGAAGGGCCTTGAGTACGGAAGAAAGTAGTTTTTCTCTTCATTCATACAAATACCGTTCAGGAGAAAGAACCGCTCAATCAGCGGTTCTTTTCTTCTGCCAAATACTGTATAATAGCAGTCATGAAAGGTTTACTTAACGACAAAAGCGCTTTCGCTGAAGCTGTATACGACGTTGTGCGTCAGATCCCGGAGGGCTGCGTAGCAACATACGGTCAGGTCGCCCGCCTAGCAGGCTACCCTGGTGCCGCACGTGCTGTTGGCAATGCCCTGCACGTCAATCCAGACCCTGACTTCACACCATGCTTTCGCATAGTCAACGCCAGCGGTAAGCTCGCTTCAAACTTCGGCTTCGGCGGTATGGCCGAGCAGAGACGCCGCCTCGAAGAAGACGGCATCGAAGTCATCAATTACAAGGTAGCCCTCGAAGAATTCCAATGGAAGGTATAGTATCAAGATGAATTTCAATCAGAGATGTGTATATATCCGTGATAAGAAGCCTCAGATTGTATCTGAGGCTATGATTTCGCCTAGAGCAATCATCCTCAAGGGCCCAAAGTCCGTGCTCGACCACGGCGTAATCAACGTAGCCGACGGAATCTACGCCTGCATGTACAGCGACGATATCCGCTATATAAGCATAGTAACTGCCGGAAGCGACTCAAGGGTCCTCACCCTCTATTGCGACGCTCAGAGCGACTATGAGAGCCTTCTTGACACCATCCGTTCCAGCTGCTCATCCCTCACTATCAGCTCGCAGAACAACAAGCTCAATTCCTACGCGAATAGCGTTGCCGAGAAGCTCCGCATCGGAGTCGAGCTCCGCATCGTCGACGCAAAGGATGACGATGACTCCGTAATCTGCCCAGGCTGTGGAGTAGCCAATGACTGGAACCCTAACATGCCATACTGCATGGAATGCGGCGCAGCACTCAATCACGAATAGAAACAAAATAGGGAGCACCTGCGGTGCTCCCTTCTCGCTATTATCTAGCTTACTTGTTCTCCATAATCTTGAGGATTACTTCCTCTGTCTGAACCATTCCCTCTGATGCGATGATTCCCATATTTCTCATTGTGTCCTCTGGAGTCAGGCCGTTGATACCGTGGATACCAGCGATGCACACACCCTTCATAGCCAGTGCCGCCGATCTAAATGCCGCATCTGTCGCAACGATTCCCTTCATTGCACAGCCGTGGTTACCGCCGTCACATACCATTCCAACGATTCCTGCTGACATATTGAGAATTACCTTCTCAATCTGCTCCTCGCTCGCACCCATCATCAGCGCAAGACCGCATGCCATTCCAGTTCCAGCCGCAATTCCGCATCCGCAGAATGCGCTAAGCTTACCTGAGTACTCCTTGATGAACATTGTAATCAGGTACGAAAGCGCTGTCGCTCTCAGAAGCTCCGCATCGTCCGCCTCTGCTCCGAACTTGATTCTGTGATAAGCATAAAGTGGCATTGTCGCAATGATTCCGTGCGATCCACTTCCCGTGATGCTCATCGCTGGCTTTGACAGTCCAAGTACTCTCGCCTCAATCGCTCCATTGCACAGAAGCTGCGCAGTCTTGATAGCGTTCGCCGAGATAAGCTCGCTACCGTTCTCCTCGTAGAGCTGCGCCGCGATAGGCGCTTTTCCCGACTTAAGGCCCTCATCGAGCAGCTCGAGATTCATCTTGAATGCATCCCTGATAAAAGCAATCTCCTCTGCATCCACGTTCTTCGCATACTCATAGATTTCGTGCAGTGTGTACTCGTGAATAACCGGCTTCTCTTCCTCTGCAGTCTCACCTACCACTGCATCCTTCTCATCTGACATGATCTGCTTGCCGTTGAGCACGATACTAACGATGTGTGTGTGACTGTGCTTGATGCTAACCGTACACTCGTCCTCTGTTGTTATTACTGTCGCCTCGATTGATATCTCCGATGCGATGTGGCTCATTGTAACCTTAACCTTGCCATCCTCAACCATCTTTGCTGCAACAGCATCGTCCTCTGGCTTGACATTTGTCAGTGACTCAAGCTCAAGCTCTGCCTCTGCCGCAACTGCACCAAGCGCAGCCGCATACAGATTACCGAAGTAATCCGAGTTAGGAATTCCGCAGGTAAAAGCATTCTTATACATTCCGGAGTTCAGCGACACGTCGACGCTCTTTATCTCTCCCTCAGTGTATGATCTAGCAGTAGCAACTGCAAAAGCGATTGCACCCGGCTCAGTTACTCCGAATGCTGGCTTCATATCGCTGTGAATAAGCTCTGTTAATCTGTGCATATAATCACCTCTTCATTTCTTCTATATTTCGACTAGGCATTCTTCCCGAGCCCTCCCCATGGACTCATTCCCACGCCTAGTATTGTGAACAAATACATTATAGAACATAATTCGACACAATATCTACATATAATCACACTCATTTGTTCACATTGACACGCTATTATAATGTCAACAGAAGGACAACGATACAGAATTCATCAACCATACATATACAAATGCAATAACTATCCTGAAGGAGAAAGCCGGCATGCCCCTGCCGGCTTTTTTCCTACAATTAGTAAAACACCAGCGCTCCACGCTACCGCGCTTGCACGAACGCACAAGAACACACAAGAACACAGCACAAACGGAGGATTCGACATTTGGTTTGCAAATACTTTATTCTATTCATTGAGTTCAGCATTCTCGGCTGGATATGGGAGTCCATCTACTGCGCATTCGCCCATAAGAAATGGTGCAACCGAGGCTTCCTCTTCGGTCCATTATGCCCAATCTACGGTACTGCATGCATCATGGGTGTCGCTCTTCTCGAGTATCTCGAGGCGCAAAATATCCCAATGCTCGACTGGTGGAAGATCTTCCTTCTCTCCGTCGTGGTCAGCGCAGTCCTCGAATACATAATCTCATATACTCTTGAGGAGCTCTTCCACGCAAGATGGTGGGACTACAGCGACGTTCCTCTCAACATCAACGGCAGAGTCAGTCTCCCAACAGCCTGCGGCTTCGGCCTTGGCGGCCTCTTAGTGATGTACGTCATCGCTCCATTCAGCATTGATGTGATGAACAATATGAACCCAGTGCTAGCCGAAATTGGTGCTCTTGCCCTCATGGCAGTCCTCGGCTCAGACCTCACTCTGACCATCAACCATCTGACCGACTTCCTTAAGGAACTCGAGCAATTCGACGAGTCCTTCCAATCACACATGACCGAACTCGTCGACGATATGGTCGAGCGACGTTCCGCATCATCACGAGGCGCACTCCGCCGTGTCAGAAGTTTCCGCCCATCTCGCCGCATGAGAAACAGAGGTCTCACTCACAAACACTTCGCAGACTTCAACCGCATACTTCATGATCGACTTGAGAATCGCTAGCAGTTGTTGGACGACACACGACTGTGGCTAGACGACTTACGTTGGAGGGCGAACGACTTACGACATAAATGCAAAGGGCGCTTGTGCAGCGCCCCTTTTGCATATGCTGACTCATCGACTCTACATGAAGAAGTACTCGATAATCCCCCAGTTTGGCAAGATTCTTCTCCTTATACTCCTCAGAATATACCTGTACTTCACCCCCCCCTCATTTGTACGTTCCACCTTGTACCACTTAAATATTCCAGCTGATTTGTGGCACTTAAGCTTCCCTTCTGGCAATTTCGCCAAAAGCTTATTCACATCAGTTCGGCGCCTAACTAGATACGCTTTTGTCTCCATCGCCTTCATATGCATTTGACACCCCCTGTTCACTAACCGATTCTCGTATCTCTATTATCCATTACTCATACTGCAAAAATCCATTCCTTAATCTCGTGAAATGTCGAGAAGTGTCGAGTAATCTCTTACACAATCGAGAGATTTCGACATTCCTCACTCAACTTCGCCAAATTTCGAGATATTACTGCAAATTATTTTTTAGGTTAATTGAGGCGACTGTGATGATTGAAAGATTTTGATTGGCCAGGTGTATGTGACCATTGCCTCATATACAACAAAGAGCAAGCGCACCGCGCTTGCTCTCCCACTAGCCCATCCAACCCACAGGCTAGAAGCATTTATCTAATATATCCTCATCAAGCGACTTGCCACGTGATGTTGCGGCGCCAACTGCGAAGTACAGGATGCCGCCAACCAGCAGTCCCCAGACTACGGCGTTGATGCCAGCGATTGATACATTGTAGTAGCAGAAGACGTAGCTTGTAGCTGCTCCGAGAGAGCTGGCTACAGCTGCTGCCCCTGTGCCCTTCTTCCAGAAAAGGCCGCCGACAAGTGGCCAGAAGAATGTGCATTCTAGACCGCCAAGAGCGAAGAGATTAAGGAAGAAGATGATATCAGGCGGATTGATTGTCAGCAGGATTACAACAATTCCGAAGACGAAAGTGAAAATCATGCTGGCGAGCTTGACATGCTTGTTGTAGCTCGCGATGCGAGCTGGATTGTTTTTTACTACATAGGTTCTCCAGAGGTCCTTGATGATGGCTGCTGATGCGAGGATAAGCAGCGAATCAACAGTGGACATTACAGCTGCCATTGGGGCTGCGAGGAAGATTCCCGCGAAGCCGACAGGCATAATCTGCTGGATTATGTATGGGATGAAGTAGTCAGAGGATATGAATTCCTCAGTTGTCACAAGGGCACCAGCCCATGTTCCTGCGAGGTGCATTCCAACGATTACGAAGCTGCATGTGAGTGCGCCAATCCACATAGCCTGGTGGAGTGTCTTAGTATCCTTAAATCCCATTGAACGAACAGCAGTCTGAGGGAGACCGATTGTACCGAAGCCAACCAGAATCCAGAAGCTCAGGAGAGTACCTGGCTTGTAGATAGCTGTCAGATTGTCGTATACATCTGGGAGATTGCCCTGAAGACCTGCATCAATGTTAGCAAGTCCACCGCCTGCTCTGAGTACGAAGAACAGGAAGAGGAAAGTTCCGATGCACATAACAATTCCCTGAATTGTGTCCGTGATTGCAACAGCTGAGAAGCCACCGAAGGCAGTGTACGCAATAACAACAGCACCAAAGATAATCAGAGCCGTCACGTGGTCGAGTCCAGTGATGGACGAAATCAGAGTTGCGCCACCTGTGAACTGGCCGATCATCTGAGCGATGAAGAAGGCAACCATCAGAAGGCTTGTGATGATGACAAGTGCGTCATTCTTATAGCGTGCCTTGAGGTAGCCAACAACCGTTACTGCACCGGTTCTTCTTGAGACCATAGCAAGCTTGTTGCCGAGAACTCCGAGCACGAGGAAGGTTACCGGAACCTGAACAGCCGCAACCCATGTTTGGGCGTAGCCGTAAGTCAGGCCGGCTGCACCAGGGCCGGAGATGAATGAGCTTACGGAAGTGTAAGTCGCCATGGTGGTCATAGCAAGCAGGAGACCATTCATGTTACGGCCGCCGATAAAATAGTTTTTCTCGGATGAGAGTTTGCTTTCTCTCGCCTGGCGTCTGCTGAAAAGGATGCCGATTACTGCGTTGATTAGCAGATAGCCGACGAAGATGGCGAGAATGATAGTCTGATTTCTATTCATTACTCCACCTCCTCGTCATCGTATTCGAAGTCGATGAATACGCGCTTCAGAAGGAAGCGGACTCCGATGAGAGCCAGAATAATTGTGCCGAATACGGATACGCTGAACCACGCTGGCATTCCTAAGAAACAAAGACCAGTGCCGTTAAGAATAAAGGCTGTAGCAATGTGCCATACAGCACAGATGCATACAACTATGAGAGTCGCCTTTATCTCACGCATACACTGATCGTGTTTCTCTTGCTTAGTGAGTTTGTTCATATTAAATACTCCTTTGACTGACTGTCAGGTTTCACCTAGTGAATACCTGCAAGGACATTATATAACATCCCATAGTTCAGTCAAAGGAGTTTTGTTTCGTGCTTATTGATTGTCAGAAGCTTTGTTTAGAGCTTCTCCTTAGCGAGCAGTGCTGCTCCAAGTGCACCGGCAAATCTGCCGTCTGGAGTTGGCAGAGCCTTCTTGCCGAGCTTCTGTGTAAGTCTCTCTGCGAAGAACTCGTTGGAGCTGAGACCACCAGTGATTACGATAGTGTCAGCAAGCTGTTTCCTCTGAACGAGTGTAGCAACCTTGAGAGCTACTGAGTCTACAACGCCAGCTGCAAGATCCTCACGGCTCTTACCCTCGCCCATATAATTGATGACCTCTGACTCAGCGAAAACCGTGCAGAGTGAACTGATAGGAATTGGTGTTCCTACCTTAGCGAGATCGAAGAGCTCCTCGATTGTGAGGCCGAGTCGGTTCGCCATAACCTCGACGAACTTACCCGTTCCGGCAGCGCACTTGTCGTTCATCAGGAAGTCGACAGCCTTGCCGTCCTGAACCTGGATGTACTTAGTGTCCTGTCCGCCAACATCGATGATTGTGCAGTCAGTGCCTGCGAGCTCGTAGCCACCTCTTCCGTGGCAGCTAATCTCAGTGATAACCTTGTCAGCGTACTCAACGCTGATTCTTCCGTAGCCAGTAGCTACGATTTTGCATTCATCAATAGATCCGAGCATCTCCTCGAGGTTCTCTCTGATGATTCCTGCTGTGATTTTGCTGTTCCAGCCTGTAGGGAGCACTTCATAAATAGGGTCTGCACCCTCTTTGAGGATGCAGACCTTTGATGCAGTGGACCCTATATCGATTCCAATGTAATTCATTATCCGTACCTGTGCCTCGTATTATCAAAGGTATTGTTTAAACCTTCTATACTAATATAAGCCAAATTCTGTTCAGCCGCAATGTTTTTGATTGTATCTACATCTTCTTCTAATACGAGAAGTGATACTCCACAGCACACACTGAGTTCACGTGGAGTAGGCGAGATTCTAACATTGAGTTTCTCTGCCTTCAGTGCCCTGTACATTGCCATGCTATCAGTATGGTTCTGAAATAATACGTAATAGTGTTCCATTGCCTAATTCTCTATTACTACGCGAGAGTCTCGATGAACGCCTCTACTCTTGTCTTGATCTGCTGAGCATCGTTATCTGTGTAGTCTGTCTCAATTCCGAGAACCTTGATTCCTGCCTCGTTGAGTCTCTGCTCGAGTGTGTATCCCTCGATATCGTATGTTGTGCAGAACTTCAGGTTAACGTCGATAACTCCGTCAACATTATACTCCTTAGCGAGTCTGATTACATCATCGAATCTTCCCTCGTTAGGTGTGAAGCAAGCGCAGTTGATTCCCATGTATCTCTCAGCGATGTTCATTACCATCTCGTCGAGTGTCTCACCTGACTCATCAACCTGACCCTCGAAGTATCTTGTTCCTGTGCAAGTCTCCTCGCAAACAACTACTCCGCCTGATGTCTCGATGATGTTGTGCATCTTCCAGTTAGGAATTGCCATAGGCGTTCCTGAGATGAGAATTCTCTTAGCTCCTGGAGCTACATCTACGCCGTCAGCAACTCTCTGGTCAAGCTCGTCGCAGAGAACATTAACCATCTGTGTGAATCTCTTTGGATCATCATAATATGCAATCTGTGAGATAAGAAGTGTGTCAGTTCCGCTGATTGGAGCCTTTGCATTCTTTCTGAGATCATAGAGTCTCTGAAGTGCCTGTCTCTTTGCGTTGATAACCTTGATCTCCTCAGAGAGTGCCTCTGGAGTTACCTTGTTACCTGTAACCTCCTCAACAACTGCGATGAGTTCCTTAATCTCGTCTGCCCACTTAACGATGTCCTTGTCTCTCTTCATCTGTGGGAGATCCATTACGTGCATTGGAACGTCTGTGCCGAGAATCTCATATGCCTTCTTCTTACCATCACATGTGTTCTCACCGATATACATATCTGCAAGTCTGTAGAATGGGCAAGTCTTGTCGAATCTTGCTCCAAGCATAGCCTTAATCAGCGGGCATGTGTTAGCTGGGAGATATCTCTCACCACCTGGTACCCAGAACTGTGAACCAGCACAGAGACCTGTAGCGATTCCGCCAGCAGCGAAGATAACCTCATCTGGAACGTATGCACAGAAAGTTCCAAAAACCTTACCGCCGTTCTTTCTAAACTCTACGAGCTCAGCTGGTCTGATTCCGTGTACATCAGCAAGAACCATATCGAAGAAATCCATCTTCTCAGGTCTGTTCTCCTGTGACATGAATACATCACCGATTGCTCCAGGGAGAACCTCACAAAGCATATCATGAGTCTCGATGTCCATTCCAAGCTCTTTCCACATTGCATAATTATCTGCCATAATACATACTCCTCCATCTTACTTCAGTAATAAACGGGTCGGCTCGCACTGAACCATTTTCACATCCATTCTATAGACTGGCAAGCTTTCTTACCAATTGAATATTGCTATACGAGTTTTTCTTATATTGATAAAAACAGCGTTGCGCTCCGCGCCTCGCTGAGCGCGGTGTCGGAAGACTTCCGAATTACGTGAGAGGCTTTTATCTCTCGTCAAAAACTCCAAATTTGTTGGCTTTCCATATGGTAAAGAACGTGCGAAATTGCTATATTATATTTGTAAAATTTTGTGTAATTTACAGGAGACAGAACATTGAATATCACGAATATTGTGGCTCTCCTTGGCGGTGTCGCACTTTTCCTATTCGGAATGTCGATCATGGGAGACTCACTCAAGAAAGTAGCTGGTAACAAGCTCGAACTCGTGCTGTACAGACTGTCAAGCACACCTATCAAGGGTATTCTGCTTGGAACAGGAGTTACAGCCGTAATTCAGTCATCTTCAGCAACATCAGTAATGGTTGTCGGATTCGTTAACTCCGGCATGATGAAGGTTGATCAGGCCATCGGTATCATCATGGGAGCCATCCTCGGAACTTCAGTAACAGGATGGATTCTCTGTCTTAACAGCCTCGGTGGAAGCGGCGCAAGCATTGCTCAGTACTTCAGCACAGCAATGATTACTGGCGTTGTTGCCGTCATCGGTATCGTTATGAGAATGTCATCGAAGAAGGCCAGCACAAAGCATATCGGCGAGATCATGCTCGGTTTCGCAGTACTGATGTACGGAATGTCAGCAATGTCAGGTGCTGTGTCACCTCTCAGAGAGAGCCCTGAGTTCATCAGCTTGCTGACAAAGTTCTCCAATCCAATCATCGGTATCATCGTTGGACTTGTTTTCACAAGTATCCTCCAGAGCGCAAGTGCTGCTGTAGGTATTCTTCAGGCACTCGCGGTAACTGGCGCAATCACCTTCGACATCGCATTCCCAATCCTTATGGGTATCGGTATCGGAGCATCAGTTCCAGTTCTCCTCTCCGCTCTTGGAGCTAGCGTTAATGGTAAAAGAACTGCGTTCATCTATCTCATCATAGATGTCCTCGGTGCCGTAATCTGCGGTTCCCTCTTCTACCTTATCAATGCATTCGTGCATTTCAGCTTCATGGGCTCAGTAATGGGAATGGTTGGAATCGCTTTCACTAACACAGCCTACAGATTCGTGACTGTAGTTGTTCTCACTCCTGCCATCAAGCTGCTCGAGAAAGTCATCTGCAAGATGCTTCCAGATGATCCAGAGGCTCTCGAGGAGCAGGCTGATATGGATAGACTCGAGTCAAGATTCATTGCTCACCCGGCCCTTGCGATCGAGCAGGTAAGACTTGTTATCACATCTATGGCAGATAAGACTAAGCAGAATCTCACAGATGCGATTAGCATCCGTAAAGATTTCAATATGAAGGGTCTCAAGAAGGTAATCGACCTTGAAGGTATCATCGACCGCTACGAGGACAAGCTCGGTTCATACCTCGTACAGGTAACTTCACAGAGACTCAACTCAGATCAGACAAAGCAGGTTACAGAGTTCCTTCACTCACTGACAGACTTCGAGAGAATCTCAGACCACTCACTCCATATCGGAAGAGCTGCTCAGGAGATCTATGAGAAGAAGATCGTTCTCTCAAACGCAGCAAAGCAAGAGCTCAACATCCTCGAGGGTGCAGTATCCGAGATTGTCGACCTCACAGTCAAGGCATTCATTGAGAACGACAAGGAGCTCGCTACTCACGTTGAGCCAATCGAGGAAGTAATCGACGGCATCTGCGATGCGATGAAGTTCCACCACATCGACAGAATCAAGACCAACGAGTGCACACTCCTCAACGGATTCGTTTTCAACGACCTCCTCAACTGCTACGAGAGAATCGCTGACCACTGCTCCAACATCGCAGTAGCAATCATCGAGACACAGTACGAGCAGTTCAACGCACATGAGTACCTCAACGAAGTAAAGGACCACAGAAGCGAAGAATTCATGGCACTCTACGAATCATACTCAGAGAAGTACAGCCTGCCAGAATAAACGGTAATATATGAGCGACGGATTAATCCGTCGCTCTTTTAATATTTACTATTTAAGTTTCGCTTCCCACTCTGCTTCTCTGAAGCCGACGAGCACGTGGCCGTCGCCGATGAGCAGTGGTCTCTTGACGAGCATGCCGTTAGTAGCAAGGAGCTTCAGCTGCTCCTCTTCGTTCATTCCAGGCAGCTTGTCCTTGAGTTCGAGCTCGCGGTACAGCATGCCGCTTGTGTTGAAGAACTTCTTGAGTGGAAGTCCACTCTTCTCGTACCAGCTTCTGAGCTCGACATATCGCGGATTGTCATCTACGATGTGGCGTTCTGTGTATTCGATGCCGTTTGCATCGAGCCATTTGCGAGCCTTCTGGCAGGTAGAGCATTTCGGGTAACATATGAACTGCATCTATTCTCTCCTTATCTCTTATCAGTTGTACCGAACTTGTCCTCAAACCATCTGCCCTTTGTGAAGAGGTAACAGAGTGGCACGAGGTATATGTAGAATGCCCATGGCACTGCTTCTGTGCCTACGCCGAGGAAGCCGAGGATTACATAGCACCCGAGGCACCATGGAACGAGTCCAGCGAAAAGTATACTCGTGTTCTCGAGGTCTATCGCCAGTTCCTGGTCGCTGCCGCCCGTCTCCTCGTAAGGTTTCCTCAGAAGATCTGTTACAAGCAGAGTTGCGATAGTCTGATTGCAGAACATAGCAGTTACGAGCAGACTTGTGATTGTACATGTTACGAATCTGTTGAAACGTCTACAACTTGCTGCAACTACGCTGTGAATTCTCTTGAGCATACCTGTTCCGTTGAAGATTCCAGAGTATGCGCAAGAGATGATCAGAATCAATACAACCTCGATCATCGACATCATTCCTCCTCCGTTGAGGATGGAGCCGAGGCCAGTGTCTGGTGACACGTAGCCGAAGATGGCTGTGTTCAGAATAGTTCCAAGGCTCGCGCCCTGCACGATGAATGCTACGATGAATCCTGAGATTGCACTAATCAAGATTGAGATAGTAACCTGAAGCTTGAGAAGTGGCAGAATGAACATGATTACTGCAGGAATGAATGCAACAACTGACAGTGAGAAAGTGTCCTCGAATGACTGGATGATTGCAGGGTCAACCTGACTGATTGGGTTTCGTATCGACACAAAGGTGTAGCCCGCAATAGCGAGAAGCAGCGGGAGGAGACCTGTGCGAAGCATCAGTTTTACATTATCAAAGATGTTCGTACCAGTACAACCTGCTACGAGATGAGCTGCCGATGCAACCGGTGAGCATCTGTCACCGAAGTATACACCTGAAAGAACAACACCAGCTGTAATCACTGGGTCAACGCCACCGCTTCTAGCGAGTGCGACGAAGATGACGCCCATGGTTCCAGATACGCCGAATGATGTGCCGAGCGCATAGCTCAGGATGCAGGCAAGCAGGAATGTGATCAGCAGGAAGAGCGGCGGTGTAATGATCTTCATACCGTAGTAGACGAAGACTGTGATTGTGCCAGAGATTCGCCATGATGCGGTGATGAGGCCGATGATCATCATTACCTCGATGACTATCAGTGACTCCTTGACCGAATCGAGGCCCCAGCCGAGCATGGCCTTGAGCGTGAAGCCCCTTCTGACGCCGAGCACCAGGAAGACTGCGAGACCGAAGAGCAGTCCATATATCATTGTAAGCTTCGCCACCAGGCAGCCGATCATGGCAGCGAGAAATAGTATTACTCCAATAAGAAAATCCATCTCTACCCTCCAATATTTACCGACAGATTGTATCATAATCCCCTCAAAAAAACAAAACGGACGCCTCTCGGCGTCGGCTTGTATATGTGAAGATTTACTTATTACATGTAGGATTTCCGTGTATCTATATAATAAACCATTATTCGGAATTTGACTAATTGACTATCGCAATACAACACACTCATTGAATTAGTTTAGCAAATACTTCCTATTCAAGACCTGGAAATCCGAGCTGTCTGAGAGCTTCGAAGAGCACGATGTTCACCGCATTCGAGAGGTTCAGCGATCTGAGCCGCGTATCCTCACTCATAGGAATTCTTATCGCTGACTCCTTGTGTTCCTCGATAAAATCGCGGGGAAGTCCCGCGGTCTCTCTGCCGAAGAGTATCATATCCTCGTCACGGAACTCCACGTCGGAGTATCTTCTGCCGCCTTTCGTCGTCGCAAGGTACATCCTGCGGTCTCCGTATTTCTCCATGAACGCATCGAGACTCTCGTGCACCTCAAGGGACACGTATGGCCAGTAGTCGAGGCCTGCGCGGCGCAGGCTTTTCTCGTCGAGACTGAAGCCGAGAGGCTTGACGAGGTGAAGCACGCTGTCTGTTGCTGCTATAGAACGGGCTATATTGCCCGTATTAGGCGGTATCTCTGGATTAACTAGTACGATATGAATTGGCATATTTCTATCCTCCTAGGGACAGATTCTAACATTTTGCGGACATATACGCAAAGAACCTGGTGCAATGCCCCAGGCCCTTTAGGTTATATTACGAATGAGATCGTCTGCTTACGCCCACTTTCTGTCGAAGTGGTATCCTCTGTTCTCAAGGTCATCAAGGAAGCAGTTAACAGCCTCCCACTGCTCAGCTGTAAGATCCTCGAGCTTGTTCTTGATGTCGAGTGTAACCTTTGCGCAATCTCCGTCATCAGCTACTCTGATGCCGATTGATCCGCCAGCCTTTGACAGCTTAGCTCTTCCTGTTGCGAGCGCGATTACTGATGATGCAGGAACCTTAGCTCTGTTCTTACGTGTTACGAGTGTCTCAAACTTTGTGCCGAATCTGAGAATTGACGTCTCTGGCTTCAGCAGGTGCTCGTTGAGTACGAATGCTCTCATCAGCTCGTTCTTGTCATTGCAGTCAAACTTCATTGTCTTCTTCATTGTCGTTTCCCCCTTTAATCTAACCTTACGCTTTTGTTTGTTCTTTCGCCAATTTGTTGTTCTTTCTTCGAGAGTGTCTTTCTCTCTCCTTTGCAAGCTCATAATAATGCCAGTACAAGACCTTTTGAAGCAAGACTAAATGATAGTAATATTAAACTTTCTAATATTTCTCTGTTTTGGCATCAAAAAAGCGGCATTTGAGCCGCTTTTTTAACTATTATTACAAATTCGACGGGTTAGATAAGTATTTCTGATAGGTTTCAAACTCGTACAGCAGATTCTCTGTGTTGTGAGAATCACTCGAAAGTATGAATTTGCCGCCTCTCTCTTTGATGTATTCTATCATCTCCAGGCTTGGATATGGCTGTGTTCTCCAGCCTCTGGAAATGGCTCCTGTGTTGATCTCAAACGGTCTACCACTTGCAATCAGAGCGTTTGCGGCCTTCTGCCACGCTGCAACATAGCGAGGATCATTCTCATCCCAGAACTTGCATTTCTCATTGAACTTCGATACTAGGTCAAAATGTCCTATTATATCTCCATTAGTTTTTGTGATAGCTTGAGCTTCCGCTTCGAAGTATGCTTCGCAGAGTGCGTAGTAGTCTCCACCGAAATACTTATCACAAGCTTCTGCCAGAAGCTCTGGAGTATCGTCAACTGAGAAGAACTCATCTCCCACAAAGATGTAATGAGTCGAAGCAATTGCATAATCGAAATCCGCGAAGCCTTCATCAGAGAATGAATCGAGCTCCACACCGAGACGAAGCTCTATCTGATCAGCATACTTCTCCTTGAGACGCTTAACCTCTGCGATATACTCCCTCTGTCCTTCTACAGACATACAGAACGACTCGTCGAAGCTTGTGTGTCCGTGGCCTGAGAGGCCGATACACTCCATACCCTTCTCGATTGCTGAGAGCACCATCTCCTCTGGCGTATTGTTACCATCGCAGTAATTAGTGTGTGAGTGAAGATCTGTGAGAACCATTACTTCTTATCTCCTGTCATCTTCTCCTGCTTAACCTTGTGGTCGATAACGTGACGTGATGCGAGTTCCTTGTGGATGTCCTCTACAGTGATGCCCATCTCAACCATCATTACCATAACGTGGTATGCGAGGTCAGCAATCTCGTACTTAGTCTCAGCAATGTCATTGTCCTTGGATGCGATGATAACCTCAGTGCACTCCTCTCCTACCTTCTTGAGAATCTTATCAATTCCTTTCTCGAAGAGGTAAGTTGTGTATGAACCCTCAGGCATGTCTGCCTTGCGTCTCTCAAGAAGCTCATATAGTCCCTGATACGAGAACTCCTGACGCTCCTCGCTCTGCCATACAGGATTCTCGAAGCAGGAGAAGCTTCCTGTGTGACATGCTGGGCCATCAGGCTCAACTATCACAACAAGCGCGTCCTTGTCACAGTCAGCTGTGATTGAAACTATGTGCTGATAATTGCCACTTGTCTCACCCTTAAGCCAGAGTTCCTGTCTTGAGCGACTCCAGAAACAGGTCAGTCCCTTCTCCATAGAGATTCTGAGACTCTCCTCATTCATATACGCGAGAGTCAGCACCTTCTTTGTAACTGAATCCACAACAATCGCAGGAATCAGTCCCTTATCATCAAATTTGAGTTCTTTAATATCTACCACTTCTAATCTCCTTCGTCCTACAGTCTTGCTGTGATACCGTTCTCAGCCATAACCTTCTTGAGCTCGCTGATCTCCACCTCTCCGAAGTGGAATACTGAAGCTGCAAGTCCCGCATCGATATCAGGAATCTCCTTGAAGAGAGCGATGAAATCCTCGATGCAGCCAGCTCCACCAGATGCGATAACAGGTACCTGAACCGCCTCACATACCTGCTTGAGAAGCTCCAGGTCGAAGCCTTCCTTCACACCGTCAGTATCGATGGAGTTGACAACAACCTCTCCAGCGCCGAGCTCAACACAGTGCTTAATCCAGGAGATAGCCTCCATGCCTGTATCTTCTCTTCCACCCTTAGCGAAAACCCTGAATTCACCGTCTACCCTTTTGACATCAACAGAGATAACAACGCACTGATCTCCGTAGAGCTGCGACGCCTCTCTGATAATCTCCGGATTTCTGATTGCACCCGAGTTGACACTGACCTTGTCAGCACCGCACTTGAGAACTCTGTCGAAATCTTCGATCGTGCTGATTCCTCCACCTACAGTCAGTGGAATGAACACATTCTTAGCTGTCTCTGTGAGAATCTCGGTGAAAAGCTTACGGCCGTCTGACGACGCCGTAATGTCGTAGAATACCAGCTCGTCCGCTCCGCAGCTGCTGTAGTACTTCGCGAGCTCAACTGGTGAATTGACATCTCCGAGATTGTCGAATTTGATTCCCTTAACTACCCTTCCGTCCTTAACATCGAGACAGGGAATAATACGTTTTGTAATCATACTGCCTCCTATTCAGCCAGAGCCACTGCCTCAGCGAGGTCAATCGCTCCAGTATAATATGCCTTGCCGATGATTGCTCCGTAGAGATTCATCTCAGCAAGTGCCTTGATATCGTCAATTGAAGAAACTCCGCCTGATGCGATAATCTGAATGTCGAAACGCTCAGAGAGCTCCTTGTACAGCGCGCTGTTTGTTCCCTGCATAGCTCCGTCCTTGGAGATATCTGTGCAGATGATAGTTCTCACACCGATGTCCTGCATCTTCTTACAGAAGTCAAATGCATCGAGCTCAGACTTCTCAGTCCAACCCTTGATTGCAACGAAGCCGTCCTTGATGTCTACGCCAACGGCGATTGCCTCGCCGAAGCGCTCAACTGCATCTCTTACGAGCTGCTCATTCTGAACAGCAGCAGTTCCGAGGATTACTCTGTCAACGCCAGCCTCAATATACTTCTCAATCACATCCATCGAACGGATTCCTCCGCCGATCTCGCAGAAACACTTACCTGCCGCCTTGATGCTGAGTACCGTATCGAGATTCGGCGTCTCGCCGCTTTTCGCGCCCTCGAGATCAACGATATGGATGTGAGACGCACCCTTAGCTACGAAATCCTCTGCAATCTCTGCAGGGTTCTCGCTGTACACAGTCATCTGAGCATAGTCGCCCTTATAGAGTCTTACCGCCTTGCCCTCAAAGAGGTCGATTGCTGGATACACCTGCATGCTACACCTCCAGCTCGCAGAAGGCTCTCAGAATATTGAGACCAACCTCACCGCTCTTCTCTGGGTGGAACTGGCAGCCGTACACATTGCCGTTAGCAACAGCCGCTGTCAGATCTGCTCCGTATTCAGTAGTTGCGATAACAGATTCATCGCAGTCAGCTGCATAGTATGAGTGCACGAAGTACACGTGGTCACCCTCCTTGATGTACTTGAAGAGAGGGCTCTCCTGCTTGAAATCAAGCGCGTTCCAGCCAATCTGAGGTATCTTATAGGAAGCCGGAATTACGTCCGCGATTGGGACGATATTGCCCTTTATGAGGCCAAGTCCATCGTACTCACCATACTCGTAGCCCTTATCGAAAAGCAGCTGCATTCCGAGACATATACCCATAACAGGCTTGCCCTTCGCAGCCTCAGCCTTAACCACATCCGCCATTCCGCTTGACTGCAGCTTATCGGATGCATCACCGAATGCTCCAACACCCGGCAGTATAATTCTGTCGCAGGCTTCAATAGTCTCCACATCTGAAGTCACAACGGCATCATAACCGATAGCCGCAAGTGAGCTCCTAAGGGAGAAAAGATTGCCTACTCCGTAATCAATTATTGCTATCATTTACAGTACTCCTTTAGTTGATGGTATGTCGTCAGCGCATGCCTCGTCGATTGCAACCGCCTGTCTCAGGCTGCGTGCCACTGACTTGAATGCTCCCTCGATGATGTGGTGTGAATTCTCACCAGCGAGCTGAACGAGGTGGATATTGCACTTCGCTTCTCTTACGAATGCGAGCCAGAACTCCTTAACAAGCTCAGTGTCGAATGTTCCAACCTTCTCAGTTGGAATGTAAAGCTGGTAGCCGAGGCAAGCTCTTCCACCGAGATCTACCGCACTTAAGATGAGTGCCTCGTCCATAGGAAGTGCCATGTTACCGTAGCGACAGATGCCCCTCTTGTCTCCAAGAGTTCTACACAGAGCCTCGCCAAGTGCGATACCAACATCCTCTGTGGTGTGGTGATCGTCCACGTCAACATCGCCCTTGCACACAACATTCATATCGAATCTAGCGTGCTTTGCGAGCAATGTCAGCATGTGGTCGAGGAAGCCGACTCCAGTGTCGATGACGCTCTTGCCTGTTCCATCAATATTCAGGAAAACCTTAATCTTAGTTTCCTTCGTTTCTCTAATAATCTCTGCTGTTCTCATCTCAGTCTCCTATCTCTCCGCAAGGAGTTCACCCACTGCATCAATCAGAGCCTGCATCTGCTCTCTGGTTCCGATTGTGATTCTGTTATATTCCTCAAGCTCAGGTTTAGACCAGTGTCTGATTAGAATTCCCTTCTTCTTCAGCTCCGCCTGAAGCTTCGAACCGCTGTACTCAGGGTGCTTGACGAAGATGAAATTCGCTTTGGAATCAGTCATCTCGAAGCCTTGCTTCTTGAGTTCCTGCACTGTGTACTCCCTGTTCTCTATGATAGTCTGGCAATTCTTGCGTGTGTACTCCTCATCTCTGAGAACGCCCACACCAGCTGCCATCGACATTCTATTGACGTTATATGGATTAGTCGAATACTTGATGGTGTTGATGTCCTGGATCAGCGCCGCATTTGCAACACCGAAGCCAAGTCTTGCACCAGCCATCGATCTCGACTTCGAGAAAGTCTGTGTAACCATCAGATTGTCATATTCACCAATCAGCTTAACCGCACTCTCAGCACCGAAGTCGACATATGCCTCATCGATGATGACCATATTGTCAGGATTATTCTCGATTACGGCTCTGATCTCATCGAGACTAAGAGCGATACCTGTAGGCGCATTCGGATTTGCAAGGAAAACCGTTCCTCCCGCGTTGAAGTAATCCTCAATGTTGATGCTCCAGTCATCGTTGAGCTCGATCTCTATATATGGCACGTGATTCAGCTCAGCGAATACTGAGTAGAATCCGTAAGTTGTCTTAGGGAAAACCGCTGGTGTCTCGTCGTCGCAGTATGCCATGAATGCGAAGTTGAGTATCTCGTCCGAGCCGTTAGTGAAGATGACCTCGTCCTTTGCTACTCCGTACACCTCAGTGAAGGCTTTGACCAGCTCTGTGCAGTCAGGATCTGAATACAGTTGGAGCTTCTTAGCCTCCTCGAGTGTAGCCTCGAGAACCTTCTCCGATGGAGCAAATGGCGACTCATTTGTGTTCAGCTTGATGTACTTCATATCCTTAGGCTGCTCGCCCGGTGTATATGGTACGAGATTGCTGTACTTACTACTCATGAATTTGCTCATCTTACTCTTCCTCCATTCGGATTACCGCACTTCTTGCGTGGCCGGTAAGGCCTTCCTTTCTCGCGAAGTATGCTACATCATCAGCCACCTCAGCGAGAGCTTCCTTTGTATAGTAGATATACTGGGTTTTCTTGATGAAATCGTCAACCGACAGCGGATTCGAGAACTTAGCTGTTCCACTTGTTGGCAGAGCGTGGTTAGGTCCGGCGAAGTAATCGCCTATTGCCTCAGGACAATTTCTTCCGAGGAAGACTGAACCAGCGTGTCTGATGCTATCGAGATACTCAAATGGATTATCTACGCAGAGCTCAAGGTGCTCCGGTGCAATCTCATTTGCGATGTCGATAACGGTCTCAAGATTCTCAGCTACGATGATCTTGCCGTTATTCTCGATTGATGCTCTTGCAATCTCTTCTCTTTCGAGCTCGCAAAGCTGCTTCTCAATCTCAGCTTGAACTCCAAGAGCGAGCTTCATCGAATCAGTTACGAGAACCGCACTCGCCATCTTATCGTGCTCAGCCTGTGAGAGCATATCCGCAGCAACGTATCTTGGATTTGACTCACCATCTGACACTACGAGAATCTCGCTTGGTCCAGCAATCATATCAATGGAAACAACACCGAAGACCTGCTTCTTAGCCTCAGCAACGAAGGCATTTCCAGGCCCTACGATCTTGTCTACCTTAGGAACGGTCTCAGTTCCATATGCGAGAGCAGCTACTGACTGTGCTCCGCCGCTCTTGATTATTCTAGTTACTCCAGCGATTGATGCAGCTGCGAGAATTGCTGGATTAATCTTGCCGTCCTTGCCTGGAGGAGTTGTGATTACAACCTCCTTGCAGCCTGCGATAAGCGCAGGAATCGAATCCATCAGAACTGTTGAAGGATATGCCGCTGTACCACCTGGTACATAGAGGCCGGCTCTGTCTACAGGAGTGAATCTCTGTCCGACTACAACACCATTCTTCTCCTCAATTCTGAAGCCCTCTCTTAGCTGCTTCTCGTGGAAGCGTCTGATATTAGCGGCTGCCTTCTTGAGAACCTCAATGAACTCAGGCTCTACGAGATCGAGAGCCTCGTCGATCTCAGCCTGGCTTACCTCGAGCGCCTCGAGCTCAGCTCCATCGAACTTAGCTGCATATCTTCTAAGTGCCTCATCGCCGTTCTCTCTTACATCAGCGATGATATCTGCGACAATTGCCTCAACATCGATCTTCTGCTCCGCTCTAGCGAAAATCTCACTGTTAGGCAGCTCGCCGTACTTCATAATCTTAATCATAATCTCTACTCCGCTTCTACCAGCTCTCTGATCTCTACCAGGAGCTTCTCAATTTGCCCATTCTTGAACTTGAAACTTGTCTTGTTCGAGATGAGTCTTGCACTGATAGGGAATATCTCTCGCTTAACTTCAAGATTATTCTCTCTCAGTGTTGTTCCAGTCTCAACTATGTCCACAATTACATCCGACAGTCCCAGTATCGGTGCGATTTCGATAGATCCGTTGAGGTGGATGATGTCGATATCCCTACCAATAGAAGAGTAATACTCCCTAGCAGTCTTTGCAAATTTGGTTGCGACTCTGAGTGTTCTATCAGGGTTATCTTCGTAATCCTTAGGTCCGGCAACTGCCATTCTGCACTTGCCGATCTTCATATCGAGCAGTTCGTAGATCTCTGGCTCATACTCGAGCAGAATATCCTTGCCCGCAACACCGATATCTGCCGCACCTCGCTCAACGTAGATTGCAACATCAGAAGGTTTAACCCAGAAATATCTAACACCTGCCTCCTCGTTCTCGAAGATGAGCTTGCGGTTGTCTTCCTTAATCGAAGGACACTCGTAGCCTGCCTTCTCGAACATATTATATACCTTCTCGCCGAGTCGACCCTTAGGGAGAGCAACGTTGAGCATCTTGCGCTCAGCATCTCTTGCAGCGATGAGCTCCGCATACTCTAGACTCTCATAATCTGCCTTGCCTGTCACTCTGTCGAGCACATCCATATTGATGGCGAAGCCGATTCCTCTACCCTTGCGCTTCATCTTGGCGAGAAGCTTATCGTAGGTTCCGCCTGAGAGCACGCTGTTAGGAATGCCCTCCACGAATCCCTTGAAAACTATTCCGTTATAGTAGTTCATATCTCCAACTACCGAGAAGTCTACGATTATGCGCTCTCTGATCTCTTCGTCGAGTCCATTGATAATATCGCAGAAAGCTGCATTGTCATCAAGTCCGATCTCCGCTGCGAGCTCGGCCAGTGCTGGCAGTATATCGTCCGCCTTACCGTAGAGACCAACCAGTCTTACCAGCGGCATGTAGTCCTCTTCTGCAATCTCATTATTCTTGCAGATGCTGATAATTCCGTGTACGTTCTTCTCCTCTACGCACTTGATAACCTCGGACTGTACGCGCCTTGACTCACTGAGCTTATTGAGAGCTGCCGAGAGAATATCGAGGTCTGATACTTCGAGCACGTACTCTCTGTCGCAAAGTGCAAGGCTGAGTGCGGCCATCTTCAGCATCTCAGCAATTTCATCAGATCCGAGCTCTCCGATACACTCGGCTCCGACCTGCATAATCTCCTTGAATGAATCAGTTCCCTTATCAACTCTGTATACATTCTCATTATAGTAGAGTTTCTGAACAGCCTCGAGTTCTTCCTTGCTACTGTTCTTGCCTGCAGCGAAGTTCTTGATAATTGACAGTGTAACGTCTGGCTTGAGGGCCATGAGCTTGCCGTTAGTGTCGGTAAAAGTGATTACTCTGTCCGAGATCAGGAAGTCGCGGTTCTTGCCGTAGAGGTCGTACTCCTCGAACTTGCTCATTTTATATGGAAGATATCCGAACTGTGCATAGAGTATTCTCAGTTCGAATATCATTCTTTCTGTATTGTTCATAACATCTCTGTACTTCAATCCCTGGTCCTCCCTATATATGAATAATACTGAATTATCACAAATAAAGTGCCATCCTTGGCACCCTCTTACTTTATCGCTTTAGCGTGATAAAGTCAATACATTTCTGAACACTTGCATAAGTATACGGCAACTCTACTATTAATACAAATTGCTAAGATTTTGTGAAAATTATCGCAAGTATATGTAAATATTTCAAAAAAACAGCAAAATATCGTTGACTTTTACGAATTTTTGAATATACTAAAGATGTAATCAGTTTGAGCAAGAGCTGGTTACATTCCATACATATATACTTCTTTCTTAAAAGCATCACCTAACCATTGCTTTAGGAACCAACAGAAAAACCCCTCGACTATCGAGAGGCTTTTCTTTTTTGCCATTATTGAAGAATGTTAGAACTTGCAACTGAACGCTTCTATATTAGTGCTCGTTCAGCGCAGACTGCTCTATATCGAACTTACCACCCAGAAGCTTGAATACCATTCTTACTGGGTTATGATCTGACCACATGAATTCGTAATCCAAGGTCTCAGCCTTAACTACCTCAATATTATCCGAAACGATGAAGCCATCGACTGTAACTACAAATGTCTCACCCTTAACGTATCCAGTATCGCAGTCTCTGCAGCTTGCTACTGGGTTCTTTGAATCTAGTGTATTAACTACAGAGAAGCCCTCTGGCAGCATATCCTTCTTGAATGCCTTAGCCCAGCCTCTCTCTCCCTCATTCTCGAAGACCTCGCTTGAGTTGCCGAGCATATCCTTGTTGTAATCTCCTGCACAGATTACATAATTGCCTTTAGCATACTCTTTCTCAATCTCCTTGCAGAGCATTTCAACCTGCTGATCTGCAATAGTCGGATCTGTTGTGTATGCTGAGAGATGCAGATTAATCAGCACAAGCTCGTGTCCATCCTCAACCTCGTATCTAACTACATCATAGCATCTATCGAGATCGATGAACTTGGCCAGATCTGTCTGAATTGGAAGACTTCTTCTGATGCTCGACTGCATCTCGAATTTCGACATTGTGAGAATTCCAGACTTGGATGCACCATGTGGCTTGATGAGAGGCCACATCAGATATGGCGAATCGTAATTCTGTGCAAATGTATTCGAATATGTTGTGAAGCTGTCTCTGATAATCTGAGCCTCGTCAACGTGATATGTTCTTGTTGAATCGAAGTCAACCTCCTGAACTGTATAGAAGTCAGACTTTGTGTCCTTGAGTCCATCTACGATGTGACCCATACTCTCATATACTGCTTCCTTCGATCTGGCTCTCGACTCCTTACCACCATCCATGAAGAATGAGTAATCCTGCTGGTATGCGGCGAATCCGATATTCCAGCTCTGCAGAGAAAGTTCCCTATCTACAGGAACTCGTTCTGCAATCTCTTTCGCATTATTAATCTTACACTGCTGATAGTCCTCAATTCTGTGATAGCTTATCATTGCATATGCAACATAAGCGCCAACTACGAGAACGAGAACCATCAGGATACTGAAGAATACTTTAAGCATCTTGCCCCCTAAAGATCTTTCTTTCTTTGCTCTCTTGCCTACTGATCGTGCCATCTGTACCTCCCTAAAGCTCAATTCCCGTGAGATCTGACAGCTTCAGTGCAGCCAGTTCCTCATCTGTAGGAGCTTCCTCCTTTGCAATCCTGTTAGCTTGTTCTACAACAGCCTTCTCGAAGAAGTTACGCACATCTCTTGCGTTAGCGTACTTCTCATCTCTGTTGTTATACCTTTCGGTGAAGAATTCCTTCGCATACTCCAGAGCCTCATCATCGGCTGCATAGCCGTTCTTCTTACACTGCATCTTGAAGATGCCGAAGAGTTCCTCTGGTGTGTAATCATCGAAGTATATGAATTTGTTGAATCTTGATCTTAATCCTGGATTAGATCCGAGGAAGTCTTCCATAAGTTGTGGGTATCCAGCTACGATGACCGCGAGATCATCCCTGTGGTCCTCCATCCCCTTGAGAAGAGTATCTACAGCTTCCATTCCGAAGTCATTGCCATCTTTGTTAGCAGTCAGTGCGTATGCCTCATCAATGAAGAGCACACCACCGATTGACTTCTGGATTACTTCCTGAGTCTTAAGAGCCGTCTGTCCTACATATCCACTTACCAGTCCTGAACGGTCAACCTCAACGAGGTGGCCCTTCGAGAGAACTCCAATTCTGCAATAGAGCCTGGACAGAAGACGAGCAACGGTAGTCTTACCAGTTCCAGGATTGCCTGAGAAAACGAGATGCAGTGATACATCTACTTCCTTCATTCCTCTCTCTTCTCTCATCTTCATTACCTTGACGAGATTGATAAGAGAGTTGACATCCTTCTTAACCTTCTCGAGTCCGATAAGAGAATTGAGTTCCTCGAGCAGTTCTTCCAGTGTTCCGAAATCCTCTGGCTTGTCATCTCCAGCTCCCTGAACGGAAGTCTGTCCTGCAGGCTGGCTTGAAGCTCCTCCTGTACCAGCTGGCTGTACGCTTGCCTTGAACTCTTCATCGTTCTGCTCGTAGTAGCTCTGCATTGTTGCGAGAATAGTATTGAGGCTCTTCTCCTCTATCTCGCTTATGTAATCATCACAGCTTAGGAATTCTCTTCCTATCATATTGAAGAAAGAGTGCATAGTGATGCAGCTCGCTTCGCCGTGAGGTACATTCCTCTTGAATCTGATATTGTCGGCATTGACAACTATCTTCATAAAGACAGGTACAGATTCTTCTATATTCTTTATGCTCGCATCATTCTTGATGAGTCTCTCAAGATCCTTGATGCTGTAATCGTAACTGAGATACTCATTGATGAACTGCAGCTCCTTCTCATTGCAATTGCCATCGATTGTCGCAAGATACGCAAGAAGCTTCAATGTATCAGATCTGAAGATATCGTAAGTCGACTTTCTCGATGTTGGCACGAGGGCTCTCACTCCGAGTCCACTCTCATCGAGGCTGTCACAGAGCATCTTGATTGTTACGATGAAACTCTTATCAAACATTCGATAATAACCTCTCTTACAAAGTCTTACAAGTTATTATACAACAGCCGTAACCTTGCGACAAACAAAAAGAACGAGCGCGATGCTCGTTCTTTTATCTTAATATACAATCTTTATTTGTACTCCTCGTAGTGGCCTGATCTGAGGGCTCTGAGTGCACCGAGTGCGAGAGCGTCCATCTCAGCCTCACCTGGGAATCTGTAGATTGGAGCAATCTTCTCCACATAGCTTGAGATCTCTGCGCAGAACTTGTCGCTGTATGCCATTCCACCTGTGAATGCGATACCGTCAACGTCGAATGAGAGAACTGCAGCCATTCCGCCGATGTCCTTAGCGAGCTGATAAGCGATTGCCTTGAATGCGCCCATCATCTTCTCGTCGCCGTCGAACGCAGCATTCTCAACTGTTCTGAAGTCCTTAGTGCCTGTGTATGAGAAAACTCCAGCCTCCTGACCGATAATCTTCTTAACCTTAGCCTTTGTCATACCCTCCTGGAAGCAGAGGTTAACAAGTGCGTTAGCAGGGAGTGTACCAGCTCTGTCCATTCCCATAGCTCCCTCGTCCTTAACGTTGTTAACATCAACAACTCTGCCCTTCTTGTGAGCAGCTACTGATACTCCACCACCGAGGTGAACAACGATGAGGTTGAGGTCCTCGTAATCCTTGCCGATTGCCTCAGCGGCCTTACGAGCTACAGCCTTCTGGTTGAGTGCGTGGAAGAAACTCTGTCTCTCGAATCCAGGAAGATCAAGTCCTGAATATCTAGCGAGATCCTCGAACTCATCTACGCAAACAGGGTCTACGAAGAATGCAGGGATGCCTACCTGGTCAGCAAGCTCCTTTGAGATATAAGCACCGAGGTTAGCAGCGTGCTCACCGTAAGGTGGGTGCTTGATGTCCTCGATTACAGCATCATTTACCTTATAAGTGCCTGATGGGATGTGCTTGAAAAGTCCGCCTCTTCCAACGATTGCATCGAAGTCCTCGAGCTTGTAGCCGTTCTCCTTAACGATAGCGAGAACTGCCTCTGTACGGAACTCGTGCTGATCAACTACGTTGTCGTACTTCGCGAGCTCAGCAGCATCATGGTCGATACCAACCTTCATGAGTTCCTTCTCGTCCTCATACACTGCAATCTTTGTAGAAGTTGCGCCTGGGTTAATTACAAGAATTTTCATGCCGAAATTTCTCCTTTCACATTTCGCATATTAAGATTTGTAGATTCCTCCGGCCAGTTTCGTGATTTCTGCACCGAAGTTATATGGGTAAAAGGGGCATCGGGGAATGCCCCTCTTACTTCGTCGTTACGAGGACTACTCTTCGTCCTCAAGTCTTGCAACGAGCTGTCCTGACTTAACGCTGTCGCCTTCCTTAACGTATACCTTCTCGACAACACCGTCTCTTGTTGCAATTACATTAGTCTCCATCTTCATAGCCTCTATGATAGCTACAGGCTGACCTGCCTTAACAGCATCGCCCTTGCCAACGAGAACCTTGATGATAGTACCAGGGATGTTAGCACCGATCTCAGAAGTATCCTCAGTGTTTGCATACTGAATCTCAGCAGCATCTACTGATCTTGTGAGAGCCTGCTTATCCTTGATACTTACTACTCTTCTGTTACCGTCAACAGTGAATGTAAGGTCTCTGTTACCAGCTGCGTCTGGCTCGCTGATGCTCTCGAGAGTGATTACCATTGTCTGGCCCTCCTTGAGAGTGATCTCAGCAGTCTGTCCTACGCCGATACCGTGGAAGAATACATCTGAGCCCATGTTGCGGAAGTCTCCGTTCTCCTGAACCTTCTTGATGTAATCGTCGAATACCTTACCGTACATAGCATATGAGCTCTGCTCCTGCTCTGTTCCCTCTAGGTTGAGATCCTCTACGATGTGCTTCTTGATAGCATCGAAGTCATCTGGTGGGAGGAGCTCTCCAGGTCTGCATGTGATAGGTGTCTTGCCCTTCAGAACTACCTTCTGGAGATCCTCTGGGAATCCGCCCTCAGGCTGACCCATCATACCCTCGAAGTATGTAACAGCTGAATCTGGGAAGTCGAAGTTAGCACCTTTCTCTACGATGTTCTCTGGTGTCAGATCATTCTGAACCATGAAGATAGCGAGGTCTCCAACAACCTTTGATGATGGAGTAACCTTGATGATATCTCCGAGCATCTTGTTAACTTCAACGTACATATCCTTAACAGCGTCGAACTTGTGACCCATACCGAAGCTCTCTACCTGAGGCTTGAGGTTTGAGTACTGTCCGCCAGGAATCTCGAGTCTGTAGATCTCAGCAGTTGTTGACTTGAGGTCTGACTCGAATCCGCTGTAGATAGGTCTTACGTCTACCCAGTAGTCAGATACTCTCTGCAGTCCTCTTGCATCGAGACCTGTGTCTCTGCTGCTGTTCTCAAGAGCAGCAACAACAGAGTTGAGAGCAGGCTGTGATGTGAGTCCTGACATACTGTTGAGTGCAGCATCTGCGATATCAAGGCCTGCCTCTGCAGCCATCAGGATAGTAGCAACACCGTTACCTGATGTATCGTGTGTGTGCAGGTGGATAGGAATTGAAATCTCATCCTTAAGAGCCTTGATGAGCTTGTGAGCAGCCATTGGCTTGAGAAGACCTGTCATATCCTTGATACCGAGGATGTGTGAACCTCTTCTCTCAATCTCCTTAGCGAGATTTACATAGTACTTGAGGTTGTACTTCTCTCTTCCCTCGTCGAGGATGTCTCCTGTGTAGCACATTGCAACCTCAGCAATCTTGCCCTGGTTGAGAACCTCGTCGAGTGAAACCTCGATGCCCTTCATCCAGTTGAGTGAATCGAAGATTCTGAATACATCGATTCCCGCCTCAGCTGAATCCTTAACGAACTTTCTGATAGTGTTATCAGGGTAGTTCTTATATCCTACAGCATTAGCTCCTCTGATGAGCATCTGCATGAGTACGTTTGGAATCTCCTCGCGGAGTGTCTCGAGTCTCTCCCATGGATCCTCGTTGAGGAATCTCATAGCAACGTCGAATGTAGCACCACCCCACATCTCATATGAGAACATATCCTGTCCGTATACAGCCATTGCCGGTGCAATCTGCTCCATATCCTTTGTTCTCACTCTAGTTGCAATCAGTGACTGCTGAGCATCTCTGAGTGATGTGTCTGTGATGAGGAGCTTCTTCTGTGCGAGAGCCCAGTCAGCCAGACCCTTAGCACCCCTCTCCTCGAAAATCTGCTTTGTTCCCTTAAGTCCAGGAATTACACTCTTGTCAACGTCTGGAATAACAGGAACGTTGAAGCTTGGAACGTTGCCCTTTGTCTCGTTAACAACCTTGTTACCGAGGAACTCGAGAACCTGTGCCTCTCTGTTAGCAACCTTTCTGATGTTTAGGAGCTCAGGATTGTCTGAGATGAAACCAGTGTTGCAGTTACCGCTAACGAATGTTGGGTGGTTGAGCACGTTCAGGAGGAAGCCGATGTTAGTCTTAACACCCTCAATCTTCATCTCCTTGAGAGCTCTTGATGCCTTCTGAACTGTCTCCTTGAAAGTTCTGCCGTGTGCGCAGATCTTAACAAGAAGGCTGTCGTAGTATGGTGAGATAACTGATCCTGTGAATCCGTTACCACCATCAAGTCTGATACCGAAACCAGCAGCACTTCGATACTCTGTGATTGTACCTGTGTCAGGTGCGAAGTTATTCGCAGGGTCCTCAGTAGTTACACGGCACTGAATAGCATATCCGTTCAGCTTGATATCGTCCTGGCTCTTGATGTTAATCTCGTCAGAATCGAGAGCATATCCCTCTGCAACGAGTACCATAGCCTGAACGAGGTCAACGCCAGTTACGAGCTCAGTTACTGTGTGCTCTACCTGGATTCTTGTGTTCATCTCGATAAAATAGTGGTTACCGTCTTTGTCGAGAAGGAACTCTGCAGTTCCGGCACTTCTGTAGTCAACCGCCTTAGCAATCTTGATTGCATCCTGGCAGATTGCCTCTCTCTGCTCGTCGTTGATGCAGAGTGATGGTGTGAACTCGATTACCTTCTGGTGTCTTCTCTGAACAGAACAATCTCTATCGAAGAGATGTACTACATTACCATAGTTATCTCCAAGGAGCTGAACCTCGATGTGCTTAGGCTCCTCGATGTATTTCTCAATGAAAATCAGATCGCTTCCGAAAGCCTTAACCGACTCACTCTGAGCACTTCTGAACTGTGGAAGGAGGTCCTCCTCGCTTCTTACGATTCTCATACCTCTTCCGCCACCACCGTTAGCTGCCTTGAGCATTACTGGGTAGCCTGTCTTGTTAGCGATCTCAATGGCGTCCTTCTCTGACTGGATAGCAGCATCAACGCCAGGAATTGTTGGAACGCCTACGCTCTCAGCAACGAGCTTTGACTGAATCTTGTCGCCGAGCTTGTTCATCATTACATGTGTTGGACCGATGAATGCGAGGCCCTCTTCCTCACAAGCCTTAGCGAACATAGCGTTCTCTGCGAGGAAGCCGTATCCCGGATGGATTGCATCGCAGCCCTTGCTCTTAGCAAGTCTGATGATCTCATCGAATCCGAGGTATGCATCGATTGGGCTCTTGCCAACACCGATCTCATAAGCCTCATCAGCCTTTGTTCTGAAGAGTGAGTTCTTGTCTTCCTCAGAATAGATAGCTACTGTTCTGATTCCGAGCTCTTTGCAAGCTCTGATGATTCTGATAGCAATCTCGCCTCTGTTGGCTACCAGAACTTTTCTGAACTTTCTGATTTCTCCCATATTGTCCTCCAAATCCTAATCTCTTCCGGCTCTTCTTCTCTCCAGCTCATGCAGGAGTTTCTTTCTGAGCCTGATGTCCTCTGGTGTTACCTCTACGAGCTCGTCTGCATTGATGAACTCGAGAGCCTCCTCCAGCGTGAATACCCTTGGCGGTGTAAGCTTGATGGTATCATCTGAGCCCGCCGCTCTCATATTTGTAGCACGCTTTGCCTTACAAGGATTAACAACCATGTCATCACTTCTGACATTCATGCCGACAATCATACCTTCATATACGTGAGTTCCTGGCTCAACGAACATCTGAACTCTCTCCTGGATGTTGAAGATTGCATATGGAGTGCAGTTACCTTCCTCCTGTGCGACAGCAACTCCGTTGATTCTGTCAGGAATCTCACCCTTCCAAGGCTCGAAGCCCTCGAAGCGTCTTACCATTGTTCCCTCACCGTGAGTATCATTGATGAACTCTGATCTGTAGCCCATCAGACCTCTTGTTGGTGCTGTGTATATGATCTTCGAGTAGCCGTTGCCCTCGCTCATCATCTGCTTCATCATTCCCTTACGCAGATTGAGCTTGGAGATTACTGATCCTGAATACTCATCCGGAACGCTTACAACAACCTCCTCAACTGGCTCGAGCTTCTCTCCGTTCTCATCTCTCTTGACTACAACCTCAGGCTTTGAAACCGCAAGTTCGTAGCCTTCTCTTCTCATATTCTCAATGAGGATTGAGAGGTGAAGTTCTCCTCTTCCCGATACCTTGAATGCATCAGTTGAGTCAGTAGGCTCAACGAGAAGTCCTACGTTAACTTCAAGCTCTTTCTCAAGTCTCTCCTTGATATGTCTACTTGTTACGTACTTACCAACCTTACCAGCGAAAGGCGATGAGTTGACCATGAAGTTCATCGAGAGTGTTGGCTCCTCAATCTGAATCATCTCCATAGCCTCTGGGCAGTCAGGCGCGCAGATTGTCTCTCCGATTGAGATATCTGGAATTCCAGATACTACTACGATATCTCCGCACTCTGCCTCCTCAACAGATACTCTGCTGAGTCCCTTATATACGAAAATCTGGTTGATCTTATTCTTCGCAACGCTTCCGTCAGCCTTAGTTACAGCTACCTGCTGCGCTGCCTTGAGAACACCTCTTGTGATTCTTCCGATTCCGAGTCTTCCGATGTACTCGTCATATGCGAGTGATGAAACCTGAAGCTGAAGTGGCTCCTCATCTCTATCTGCATACGGATCGCAGTGCTCTACGATTGTCTCGAGCAGCGGATTGATATTGAGTCCACCGAAGCCCTTAGGGCTCTTCTTAATCTTCGCTGCACCCTCTCCGATTGTGATGTTCTCAACCTCCTTAGGATCTCTTACTGCAATACCCTGTCTTGCAATTCCGTAGAGAATTGGGAAGTCGAGCTGCTCGTCATTAGCCTCAAGGTCCATGAAGAGCTCATACACCTCGTCGATAACCTCATCGATTCTCGCATCCTTCTTATCAATCTTGTTGATGAAGAGGATCGGGTTGATGCCCTGCTCAAGTGACTTGTTAAGTACGAATCTTGTCTGAGGCATTGGTCCCTCGCTTGAGTCAACAAGGAGGATTACTGTGTCTACGGTCTTCATAATACGCTCTACTTCTGAGCTGAAGTCCGCGTGACCTGGTGTATCTACGATATTGATCTTGTAGTCACCGTACATGATTGAGCAGTTTTTTGAATAGATTGTAATTCCTCTTTCTCTCTCAATCGCGTCGCTGTCCATTACGCACTCAACAACCTCCTCATTGTCTCTGAAGACATGTGACTGGTTAAGAAGCGCGTCTACCAGCGTTGACTTGCCGGCGTCTACGTGTGCAATAACTGCAATGTTAATAATCTTATTCTTCTCTGCCATATACTCCCTTTATCCTTATCCGCGTCTGTGATGACGAATCATCGCATTATATGAATCTTCCATGGTTCTAGCGAAAGATTTTACATTTCTCGCATAGTCCACGGCTGTTGGGGTTCTGTTGAGATTTGCAACTGCATATCCCTCCATATCATTGCTGTACCACTCAGGGGCTGGTACATCGAGCCATGTGAATGCCTTAGCCCATGACTCCATTCCAAGGAAAATGAATGCATAAGGCAGCATCTCATAGTAATAGTTCTTGTCTTCTCTGTACAGTGGCTCTACATCTGCCGGCTTTGCATGGTAGATGAACTTTCTGAGCTGATTGAGTCTCATTGTCAGCTCCGCATTGCCCCTACCTCTTGCTGTCATAATTACACAGAGGAACATTGCAAGCATTGCGAGCAGGAAAGTCGCAACGCACATATGCCAGAGTCCGCTAACTGTGAAGAAGCGCCACAGCTGTCCTCCTACAACAGATGCATACAGCGCAATGCCCATAGCCATTGTTACAGCATAGTGTGTGCTGTCGATATCGTACTTCGAATCCTCTCTCAAACAGATCAGAGTCAGTACGAATGCTGTAAGCACGCCTGCAATCAGTGGGCTTGTAAGAACAAGACCCAGATACTGATATAAGCTTGTCAGCACCGGAATTGCTGCAACTGCAAGTGAGATCATCGCGATGCAGGCAATTCTGAAATACTTTGACTTAGTTGTTCTTGAGGCCATGCTCTTATCAGCATATCCAGCCTCAATATCGTACTTGGCATTATTCACTACTCTTCTGAGTCTTGTTCCCATATCGTCCATATCGATGGCACGATCCTGATATACTCCCTCGAAAAGTGTATTGAATGCTGATCTGATATATCTCTCTTCGTTCTTCGGATCCTCTACTCTGTAGAGCTTATACTTCTTAGGCTCATACTCCGAGATTCTGATATATCCCTTAGTAGCCATATAGAGAATAAGAGCGATAATATCTTTGAATCTAACCTTACCCTCGTAGATATATGTGATATCTGAAGGAGCAACTCCCTCAATCGGTCTTCTCTCCTTTGTCTTTCTGAACTTAGGATCCTTACCTCCGATGAGCCAGAGTATGAAGCTCGCCACTACAACCAGCAACATAATTCCTGCGATGAGATATCCGAGCGAGCTGCTGTCCAGTGCCCCCTGCCAGTAACCATCTGGAAGCTGCGCCTTAACAGTTACTGAGTAGTTCTCAGGAATTCTCTCTCCTGTAATCTCTACTGTCTTAGCTGCTTCATTAGCCTTGTACTTGAGCTTGGTATTCTTGCCTCCGATTCCGAACTGTCCACCGTAATACTGCATGTCCTCCCATGGGAAATCAGCTGGGAAGCTTACCTTGATATCAATCTTGCCGATTGGCACCTTCCACTCAGGCAGAAGCGCATCATAGTAGAACATATCATACTCATCATTACGCTCTGCGAACTCATTGATGGTGAATCCAAACTTATATGTATGTGAACCCTTGCTTAGATCATCCGCACCCAAGATATTAAGATATCTTCGTCCGGACTCTGTGCTTACCTTCGCTGTCATATCCTCGAATTCGAAATCCTGAACGAGGAAGTTACCGCTTGGCAGCACGAAAACGAGTGAATCTGTGTCGTCTGACAGATTTACTTCGATAGTCGCCTTCACATCAAAGCTGTGGTCCTTGTTGACTGTTGTTCTGATCTTGTAGCTTACGAGTTCATACGCAATATTCTCCTTCTTCACTTCCTCGTTCTGCTCTTTGTCAGTCTTGCTTGCAGCAGCTGCTGTCTGCAGGCTTGCAACTACTGGAACAGCCACGAGAGAAAGGACAAGCGCGAGCGACACAAAGCCTCGTATCATTAACTTTTTGACAGATATTCTGCTATTCTTCATCTTCAAAACTCTTTCGTCAAATTTGGTTCAGGCAACATTTTGCCATTAAGCCATAATCCAAGATATTATACAACAGAGAGGTCTTTTTTTCAATGTGAGTAGTGTGGAGTTTTGGTGTTGAAAGCCATCTTAGCAAAGTGTAAAATTGTGTTCAGAACACAGTTTTGTGATTACCATAAGCATAGGAGAATGAAATGAAAAGACAAGACTATATAAGCTGGGATGAGTACTTTATGGGTGTTTCGGTGCTCGCTGCTAAGCGAAGCAAGGACCCTAACACTCAGGTCGGCGCATGCATCGTTGATGCCAACAACGTTATCCTTTCGACAGGTTACAACGGCTTCCCAATCGGATGCTCTGACGATGTATTCCCATGGGATCGTTCAGCTGAGAACAGAGAGGACACCAAGTACCCTTACGTTGTTCACGCTGAGCTCAATGCCATCCTCAACGCTGGTGGCAAATCTCTCAGAGGTTCACGCATCTACGTAGCCCTCTTCCCATGCAACGAGTGTGCCAAGGCCATCATCCAGGCTGGCATCAAAGAGGTGATCTACCTCTCTGACAAGTATGCTAGCGATCCGATGACCATCGCTTCCAAGAACATGCTCAGAGCAGCCGGCGTAAGCCTCAAGCAGTTCGAGCCAGAATCAGACAGCATCACACTCGAGTTTAGATAGAAGTTGGATCTAGGAATAATCTGTTTGCACTATGCTGATTGTGGATCCCGGGAAATACTCTGCGGGTGCCGAGGCAGCTACGAAATAGCGAATTAACGAATCGATTGGAGGAATAAATATGAAGCTTGTAATTACAGCCCCTAGAGGCAAAATGGGTAAACTCATCACTCTCATCGCTGCTGAGCGTGAGGAAATTGAAATAGTTGGAGGTCTCGGCCCTAAGGGAAGAGACTACATCGGTCAGGACATCGGAGAAGTTGCAGGCATCGGCCGTAAAGTAGGCGCCCCTGTCTATGATTCAATCGAGGACATCATTGATGCCTGCGATTGCGTAATTGACTTCTCAACTGTCGAGGAAGCAATGCACATCCTCGATGTCTGCAAGTCAAAAGGCAAGGCTCTCGTATGCGGAAGCACTGGCTTCAGTGCTGAGCAGAGACAGGCATTCGTAGATGCAGGTTCAGAGATTCCAGTTATGCTCGCTGCTAACACATCCAGAATGGTTAATGTAATGAGCAAACTGCTCGAGCTGGCCGCAAAAGCTCTCGGTGAGACTTGCGATATTGAGATTGTCGACATGCACGATGCAAAGAAGCTTGATTCGCCAAGTGGCACTGCTGGTGAGATGCGCGAGACAATAATCAAGGCAATCGGAGAGGAGCGCGAGGCGAAGTTCGGACGTGGCCCAGGAAGAGATCCACGTGATGAGATCGAGATCGGCCACCACTCACTCCGCGGCGGAGACACTCCATCAAGCCACATCGTATACTTCATGGGCAACGGCGAGCGCCTCGAGATTGCCCACCACTCCATCAACTGGAAATGCTTCGCAAGCGGCGCAGTAGACGCCGGTCAGTGGATCGTCAACCAGCCAAAAGGCAGTTACGTAATCAGCGACTGCATCGAACTCTAATAATATTATTTCCAAGGTCCGCGTTTCGTGCGCGGGCCTGTTTGTTTGGTGGACTTCGCCTTGGTTCGAGAAGCTTCGCCTTAGATTATGGGGCTTCGCCCTTGCGTACGAGAGGGCTGTTTCGCGATTTTGTGGTTAGATTCCCTATACCCGTTGATATTTAGAAATCTAGCCACAGCACAGACAGCCACTTCCGCTATTCCCCCTTGAAAATCCCTGCTTCAGACGTTAATGCAGGGTAATTCCTTCCCCAATTCGTGGTCACAACCAGCATCCTAGCCAATATGGCCACAATCGATCGATCAAATTGTCCGCTGTCGCACATCGGCACTCTCAATCCATGTGGTCACATTGTTTATTTATCAAGTGGTTCAGCAAATCTATCCACAATTTCGTGATACAGCTTTTTTCGAGCGGTGCGCATCTTACTTTGTATCACGATTTTGTGTACATTCAACCTTGTTTCGCGAGTTCTGTACGCCACCCCGCCATCACCCGCCGCGTCGCCAAATTTCCGCACCGCAACCGCTTCGATGCCAATTTGATTGTGTACAAACAAGGTGAATTGGCGCAATTCGTACACGATCCGCGCAACTTCACAAACCAAAGAGCAGACCGCAAGCGGTCTGCTCTTCCAAATTCTAATTACTGAACTTTGAAATGATATTCTGTGCTGCGCGAATTCCATCGCAGGCTGCCGATGTGATTCCACCTGCATATCCGGCACCCTCTCCAGCAGGGTAGATTCCACGGATATTGCTCTCACAATTCTCATCACGAGTGATTCTAACTGGTGATGAACTGCGAGTTTCAGTTGCCTTGATGACTGCAGTTGGCATATCGTAGCCCTTGATCTTGCGAGCGAAATGCGGAACAGCTTCGCGAATTGCCTCAGATGCCCAAGATGGGAGTGAATCAATCACGGCCTCTGCAGCACCATTGCCAGCAAGGAACTCCTCCATACTGCAGGTTGGTGGCAGATACTGCCTTCCACCATTCTCGAAAGCAAGTCTCTCATACTTCTCCTGGAAGCGAACACCAGCAAGTGCGTCCTCCCCATCGAAGTCCGAAGTGCAAACATCACAGAGAATTCCACTGTTCGCAGTGCCACTATCACGGAGACGGTTGCTCATACCATTTACGCAGAGTTCGCCCTCGCGAGTTGTGCATACCACAACCTCACCACCAGGGCACATGCAGAATGAATATACCCCTCTGCCGTTAGATGCGTGGTAAGCCAGCTTGTAATCAGCTGGTGGAAGTCTGTCCTCGTCACCGTACTGAGCACGGTCGATGATCTCCTGAGGATGCTCCATTCTTACGCCAATTGAGAATGGCTTCTGTTGCATCTCGATGCCTTTGTCATTAATCAGCGCAAATGTATCTCTAGCACTGTGTCCGATTGCAAGAATCAGTGCATTCGTCTCTATATACTCAGTCGCTCTTTCGCCATCCGAGCAGGCTCTGCTACTTACTGTGATTCCGTGTAGCTGTCCGTCCTGGATGTCTAGTTCTTCGAGCTTGGTGCCGAAGCGGATCTCACCGCCGAGCTCGATAATCTGATGGCGGAGGTTCACGATGACTTCTCTTAGTACGTCGGTGCCGATGTGTGGGCGGTGAAGGTACATGATGTCCTCGCCTGCACCGGCGTCGGTGAAGTCTCGGAGGACCTGGCGAATGTGGCTGTTCTTGATGCCACTTGTCAGCTTGCCATCCGAGAAAGTGCCAGCGCCACCCTCACCGTAGAGCATATTTGATTCAGTTTTGAGAGCGCCTCCATTGCGGAAACTCTCGACGTCGGCAATACGCTCTGCCATTGCGGAACCGCGCTCGATTACGAGAGGGCGATAGCCGCGACGTGCGAGCTCAAGAGCCGCGAAGATTCCGCATGGGCCGAAGCCGACCACCACGACCCTGCCATGTATAGCCTCAGTGCCGATAGCGGGCTCGACTGGATTCTCCTTGGCGTCGTCGACCAGAGTTACGAACTTCGACTTAATTTGCTTATCACAATAGAAATCCACAGTGTAGACAAGGCGGATTTCGTCCTTGTTTCTCGCATCTATGGATTCCCTTCTGAGCTCCCACGACTTGATGGTGCCAGGCTTGAGCTTGAGCTTGCGCTCGATGAGGCCTGGGAGTCTGTCGTGGGACGCGCCTATTCTTAATTTGATCTCGTTAATTCTATAATGATTCATTATTGTCCTAATGCAATTGCACGGCCGGCCTTGAGGCCAGTGCACCATGCATATGTGAGATTGTATCCACCACATGGGCCGTCGTAGTCAGCAAGTTCACCGATGATGTATAGACCTGGAACCAGCTTCGACTCGCAGGTCTCGGCATTAATCTCGTCGAGAGATACTCCACCGGAAGTGCACTGCGCATCCTTCCAACCCCTGATTCCGCTTGGCTGGAACTCAAGGCTGTGGATTACATCCGCGAGGAGTTCGATGTAGAAGTCGCTGAGATCGGCAACTAGGCAGTCGCGCTCGATGCCTGCAATGTCGATTACGAAGGATGCGAGGTTTGACTTGAGAAGACCGCGGAGGACGCTGTCTGCAGTCTCTGTTCGATCCCAGTTTGAAGCGAGTTTCTGCTCACTTGCCCTTCTCTCGAAGAGGTAGGACGCAACGTCCCAGCCTGGGCAGAGGTCGAGCTTGATCTCAAAGATACCGATGCCCTCGCTTCTGTCGTAGCGCATATGTCTTGTTGTGTTGAAGATGCAGATGCCACTCAGCCCGTAGTTGGTGAACTGAATCTCGCCTGACTCCTCGTATACGAGTTCGCCATTACGGAAGAGTTTGACATTGCCGTGTGCTCTGTTGCCCGCGATGAGCTTGCAGTCCTGGCCGTCGCACTCGATGCCCGTGAGGACAGGAATTGTGCCAACGACGCTGTGGCCGAGTTCTCTGGCCATTCTGTAGCCGTCGCCGATGGTGCCGAAAGCAGGGCCGGCTTTGCCTCCGAGGGCGAGAACTACTCTCGCTGCGTCTACGCGCTCTCCGTCTTCGAAGTTGATGGTAAAACCAAATGAAGTTCTGTCGATACTTCTTACAGCTACGCCGTAGCTTGTGTCTATGCCGTACTCCGTGATTCTATCGGAAAGGATGTCTACGACATCCGCAGCTGATTCTGAATAAGGATAGACAAGACCGCTTGCGCAGGTTCTCAGCGGAATGCCCATTCTGCCGAGGAAGGCAGCAGCCTCATCGTATCCGTCCGCGTTGATGTTGGTGATATTGCAGCGACCGTTGCCAGTTGCTCTGAGCTTCTTGCCGGGAGCCTGATTCCTGTCGATAATGAGCACATTAAGTGCGGGTGCATTGGAGATGCACTCGATAGCGGCTGTTATACCGGCAGGACCTGCGCCGATTACTGCAAGATCATAGAAACTGCGCATTAGAGTCCAGCAGCCTCTCTGAGCTCCTCAGCTCTATCTGTCTGCTCCCACTTCATGTCAGCAGCATTGCTTCCGAAGTGACCGTATGCAGCAAGCTTTCTGTAGATAGGCTTTCTGAGGTCGAGTGTCTTGATGATAGCAGCAGGTCTCATGTCGAAGTGAGCCTTGATGAGCTCAACGATCTGCTCATCATCAATCTTACCTGAACCGAATGTGTCGCAGTATACAGATACCGGGTGAGCTACACCGATAGCGTATGCGAGCTCAACCTCACATCTCTCTGCGATACCGGCAGCGACGATGTTCTTAGCGATGTAACGAGCCATATAAGCAGCTGATCTGTCAACCTTCGTTGGATCCTTGCCGCTGAATGCTCCGCCGCCGTGGCTTGAACGTCCGCCGTATGTGTCTACGATGATTTTTCTTCCTGTGAGACCTGAATCTCCCATTGGACCACCGATTACGAATCTTCCTGTTGGATTAACGAGGAACTTAGTGTTCTCGTCGATGAACGCAGCTGGAACGATTGGCTTGATTACGTGCTCCATGAGGTCAGCTCTGATCTGTGCGAGTGTAGCTGAAGCCTTGTGCTGAGTTGAGATGAGGATAGTATCGATTCTGATGATCTTGCCGTCCTCGATGTCTACAGTAACCTGAGTCTTACCGTCTGGCTCGAGGTAGTCAACTGTGCCGTCTTTTCTTACCTTAGCGAGCTGCTTAGCAAGCTTGTGTGAAAGCTCGAGTGAGAGTGGCATAAGCTCCTCTGTCTCGCTGCAAGCGTATCCGAACATCATACCCTGGTCTCCAGCCCCGATGAGCTCGAGCTCATCTCTCTCAGAGCCTTCCTTAACCTCGAGTGACTCGTCAACTCCCATAGCGATATCAGGTGACTGCTCCTCAAGTCTGATAACCACCTTACAAGTGTTACCGTCGAAGCAAGCCTCCTCGCAGTCGTATCCAATGCCCTTAACAACATCTCTGATAACTGCCTCATAATCAACCTCGGCTGTAGTTGTAACCTCTCCGAAGATCATTATGAATCCTGTCTTTGTGCATGTCTCACATGCAACGTGTGCATCCGGGTCCTGTGCGATGATAGCGTCGAGAATAGCATCTGACACCTGGTCGCATACCTTATCTGGATGTCCCTCTGTAACTGACTCTGAAGTAAAAAGTTTTCTCATCATATTTCTTCCTTTCGGTTCTATTACGCCATTAAAAAAATCCCCTTGCCATATGCAAGGAGACCCCTTACTCTCCTCATCTGCCGGGACATGGCGAATCCCGTGGGATTTGGCACCTTCACCCCCGAGTGAGGTTGCCGCGAGATCACAGGGCCCATTCCCTCCCTCGCTCTTAATAAGGTTAGTACCCAACAATTATATATCGAAATGCCTCTATGTCAACTGTAGTTATTGATTTATCAATATATATTTGCGTGCTATAATACATAGCAGTACACAAAGGAGGAACTTGAATGTTCACAGTTGTAGACGGCAGACAATCTGCTGATTTCAATCACTTCAGTCTCTACTCTCTCGAGGAGGTTGAAGCAACAGAAACTAGACTCATGGGAGTGGTCGCACTCAAGCTCAGCTGGAAGTCCAGCGAGAGCAAAGCGGCCTTCTATCAGATAATCCACCTCGACTTCTCGGAGTACGGCATCGACGACTATTTCGAATACGAGTGCCTGCCGGAGAGCGAGGACTTCCACGACATGAAGGAGAATATGGAATGGAAGTGGAAGAGTTTTACCGACGTGATGGGCGGCAAGGTGATTACCATCCATCCGGAAGTTGCTATGAGACTCATAGACATAGCCAACGAGATATGGCTGGGCAGCCAGCTGCTTAAGTCTGGTCGCGATGACAATGTGGAATTCAGACGCGCGGCTATGAAGCGAGTTGACATTATGCGCAGCACTCTGATTGAGCAGGGACGCATACCGGAGGCTTATTCGGAGATAGTCACCGAGGAGGAGTGCATCAGAGTCACAGCGAAGAAGAAACTCACCAGCTACGAGACGATTAACTACTTCGTGATGAGGCTGGTCGACCACGACCTCGCGGCAGCGGCTTTTCTCTCGACATTCAGCAAGGAAGAGCTAGCGCAGTCGGAGCTTCTGGCTACGGAGCTACAGACACTTATGCATAATTCTATATCTGCGGGTAAAAGTGGCATCTACCTTAATCGAGATGATAGCTTCCCCTACTACTGCAAGTATCTGTCGATGGGCTTCAATTACTACTACGGAAGCCTCGAACTCACACTGAGCGGCGGACCACTGCAGAAGGACCGCAAGGTTACGGCTTTCGAAGTCGGCTATCACAAGAAGTTGTCGCAGTATGAGGCGGATCTGCTGCTGAGAAGATCGGAGTACATAACTGTATACGATGTAGATGACAGCGCTATGTACGGCTTCGACCTTTCGGCTTCGAACCTGCTGAATGGAGTGGATCCTAAGATTTGTGAGAACGGATGGCTTTTCCTGAAGTATAATCCGGATAACTCGCACGTGGATAAGGCGGAGTATTATCTGAATGGAGATGTATACGGCTCAGCTGTACTCACGCTTGCCGGTGAGTTCATAGTGATGAGTTACAAGCTGATGAACATCAGCTTGCTCGAAGCGGATCTTGCGAGCATCCCGCTGGCGGCTCATATGCATCTCAAGGGAAGATATGAGGTTAATAATCAGGTCTTCAGTACGGTTTGCAACAACACTGGCATCATGTTCGATGATGCTATTGAGCCACCGGAAGAATAATGTCGATATTTATAGAAATTTACTTTCTAAATAAGAGAAAATAAAACTTACTGTCAACTCTTGTTCTTTTTTGCAGAACTTTTTATCAACAGAGCGAAAAAGCCTTTAGAATGCGGATTACAGCGTTTATCCATATAGTTTTCATAAACTGTATACTTTTTTGTCCACATCCCCTTGTGGATAAGTCAAAACGCTCAACCCCAGTAATTGCAAGGGTACTAGGCTCTTCTGGAAGTTGTCAACGGATTTTTTCCACAGATTTTTGGGGAATTTTCCCACATAGTTTGTTCTTTTATAAGGAATAGTCCTGAACCCCTTGAAATGACAAGGATTGACGGTATTAAGGAGAAATCAGCATGAGAACAGAACGTATCTACCAGACTAATACCTACTGCAAGAACTGCAGTGCTAATATTGTCGGAATCTCACAGAAAGACGGTTTCGATATAGTAATTCCTGACAAATCCCCCTTCTTCCCTGAGGGAGGAGGCCAGCCAGCTGACACTGGAATTATCAAATCAGGAAACAGAGAATTCAATATCACATATGTATATGACGAGGAGCAGGAAGGAGCTGTATTCCATGTGACGGATGCTCCAGCAGGTACCTTCAAAGAGGGAGATGAGGTAGAACTCACTCTCGACTGGGATGCTCGCTTCATCAATATGCAGAGACACTGCGGTGAGCATATGCTCTCAGGTGCTTTCCACAATCTCTATAGCGGAATCAACAGAGGCTTCCATATCGGTAACGGCTATATCGCTATCGACATCGAGTGTGATGGCAGAATTCTCACAGCTGCTGAGGTAGCTGCTGCGGAGAATATGGTCAATGCTGCAATCCGTGCTAATCTGCCTGTAGATGTTACTTATTTCGACAGCTACGAGGAGTCGAAGATCAGACCAGTGCGCAAGGATGTTCCACACGATGGTCGCGTATCTGTAGTTACAATCGGAGATCTGGATGCACCATACGACTGTATCGCCTGCTGCGGAACTCACCCTGCTACATCATCAGAAGTAGGACTTCTCGCTGTATACAGATTTGAGCCTAACAAGGGCAACACGAGAATCATCTTTGACTGCGGCAAACCAGCGCTCGACAAGCTCAAGGCTGATTACAATACTGCATATGCTGTATCAAACAGCCTCTCAACTTCAATCGATGAGCTTCCTCGCAAGCTCGAGCTTCAGGCTGAGCACGAGGCAGGACTCAAGGCACAGCTCGCATCACTGACAGCTTACTACAAGGAGAAAGAAGCTGAGGCAATGCAGGCAAGCATCGACGAGAAGAGAGTTGGCGGAGAACATGTATACAATTTTACAGATGAAGTGCTTAACACTAACGACCTTCTCAAGCTCGGATTCAGCCTCGCAGCTAAGCTCCGACCTGGCGAACTCCTCCTTATGACAGACAGTAACACTGCTACCGTTCTCCTCTACTCCGACGGAAGCGCTCTCAAGTGCGGAGATATCGTCAAAGCAGAGGCTGCTTCATTCAATGGAAGAGGCGGCGGACGACCAGACAATGCTAGAGCAGCTTTCGCTGATATAGCTGACGCGAGAGCCTTCGCAGAGCATCTGGCAAATGCATATTAATTGATTGTACGAAATCTGTTATAATATATGTATACAGAGGTAAGGAGAAAAAGAGATGAATAGCAAGAAACATATGGTTGTTACTATCGCCAGAGAGTTCGGAAGCGGTGGACATGAGATTGGTCAGATCATCGCAAAGGATCTCGGACTCGACTTCTATGATGGTGAGATTATCAAGGAGGCAGCTAGCCGTTCCGGATACCACGAGGATTATGTAAGAGAGAACGAGGAGAAGGCACCAAGCTTCGCAAGCTCAATGTTCTCACCAGTTGATACATTCCAGTCACTTCCTTCTGACAAGATTCAGATTGAGGAGCACAAGTTCATCAAGGAACTTGGCGAGAAGGGTGGTTGCGTTATCGTAGGACGTGGTGCTGACTATATTCTTAATGACATTCAGCACGTGAGCGTTTTCCTCTTCGCGCCTATCAACGACAGACTTGAGCGTGTTAAGCAGCAGGCTTCAACATATATGATTGACGAGAACAAGGCTCACAGCGATGCAGCAATCCTCAAGTCAATCAAGACAATGGACAAGCAGCGCCGCAAGTACTACGAGTTCTACACCGACTTCAGATGGGGAGCAAGAGACACTTACGACCTTCTCATCAACACAAGCCGCACAGGTATCGATGGAGCAGCTAAGATCATTGAGACATACATCCTCGAGTGCAAGGACAAGAACCTGCTTTCAGACTAATTTAATACAAGCAAGAGAAGACCGCATTGCATTACGCAATGCGGTCTTTGTTTGTCGTTATGCTTTCTTCTTGAGATTGATAACCATGATTGAGATGAATACCAACGCTACACCCACTACCTTGAGGAAGGTGAAGCTCTCATGGAATACCAGGAAGCCGAATATTGATGCTGCTACATTCTCAACTGAGCAGAGAACCGGAATGATTGATGTCTCCTTGACCTTGCTCAGTCCGCCGAAGTAGATGATGTATGCGATTGCTGATGGAATCAGACCGAAGCCAATGATTACAAGAAGCATATTCATTGTGAACGGCGCGCTTACGCCCTGATATGGTCTTGCTATGAAGAAGAGTGCTACCATACCGAAGAAGAGTCCGTAGAATGCTGAAGTGAAAGCATTCTCGTCGTCAGCACCGAGTCTGCTGAATATTGGCATAAGTCCATACGTGAAGCCAGCCATAACTCCGAATACTATTCCGATGAAAGCAACTTTAATGCCACTGAAGTCTCCGCCAGTTACAACCAGCACACATCCGAGGATGTTGAGGATGATTGCGAAGAACTTAAGAAATGTGATCTTCTCCTTGAAGAAGATTCTTGAGAGCAGCATTACGAAGACCGGTGATGTGTAGAGCAAAACTGCAGCTGTTGACATACCAGTCATATTAACAGCTCCCATATAGAAGATGTTGTAGATTGCCTGTGATATGAAACCGATGAGCATACATGAGATAAGTCCCTTCTTGCTGATTCTGAAGAGAGACAGACCCTTGCCCTTAACAAGCAGAACTAATGCAAGTAAGCTTGATGCCGAGAGCAGTCTGAAGAAAGATATCTCAGATGAACTCAGTCCCATATCACCGAGCAGAGTTGCGAAGATGCCGATAGTTCCCCACAGGAATCCAGCGAAGAATACCTGTACGTATCCGCGATTGTTCTCGTTCATATTAAGTAATACCCCTTTAGTCATTTGATTGTTTATTTCTTAACGCAATTTTAATAATAACATTCAAATGCAAGTGGGAACAAGCACTATTTCAAGTCCAGAACCTTCTTAAGAGCTGAGATAAATGCATTCTCAACGGGACCGAGCTCATTGAGTGATGTCGCTCCGATTCCTAGAGTTCTGTATCTAGGCTTATCGAGTTCTCTCCAGCTGATTGAGTCATTATTCGCACAGTCGATGATGAGCTTAGGCAGAATGCTGATTCCCATGTGCTGAGCAACCATGGAGATAATTGAGAAGTCATTATGCGATGTAAAATCGATATTGATGTCGAGATTCATCGCTTTAAGGTTTCGCGCCGAGTCAGCATCAAAGTCATCACTTGAGATGATGAAATTCTTGCCATTGAGTTCAGCCACCGGTACTCTATCATACTTCTCGAACGTATGACCCTTAGGGAAAACAACTACCAGCGGATCCGTGTATATAGGCATGAAGTCAATCTTATCTTCCTCGAAAGGTCCTGATACTAGTGCGATATCCGCACTTCTGTCGTGAAGAAGCTCAACAGCATGCTTCTGTCCCGCCTCAGATATTTCGATATATACATTCGGATAATTATCCCTGAAGTACTTGAGAACTGGAGGAAGCCACTTAATAGAACAGCTCATATGCGAAGCAATTCGAAGTGTTCCACTTGTAAGCCCCTTAATGTCTTCAATCTCACTCTCGAGCTTATCCATATCGAGAACAATCTGTCTCATTCGAGGGAGAAGCTGCTTGCCCGCATGTGTCAGTTCAACTCCCATATGGCTCCTCGAGAAAAGGGCAAAGCCCACCTCTTCCTCGAGACTCTTCATCATCTGCGTTACGCGAGACTGTGTGTAACCCTCCTTCTCGCCCGCCTTAGTATATGTTCCACATTCGCTTACGGTAATAAACAGCTTGATCTGCTGAAGATTCATTCGCTACTCCTTTGTCTATTATTTGTCAAGATAACATAAGAAATATTAATGTAAACATTATAACTAGTAATTTGCATAATGTCTAATTGATTAATATAATACTAATTGTAATTAACGCTTCATATTTTGTTTATTGTGAACACAATAACCCCAAAACTACGAAAACGGTGCCCAGTGGGCACCGTTTTTTTACTTTCTCTATACTCTCTTGAGGTACTCAACCTCTGCAGGTGAGAGTTTTCTGCACATTCCTGTTGAGAGCTTTCCGATCTTCAGATTGCCGAGGCCCACTCTCTCGAGCTCTACTACCTCGTGTCCAATCGCATCGAACATTCTTCTTACCTGGCGATTCTTACCCTCGTGGATTGTAATCTCAACCAGTGTTGAGTTCCTATCGTGTCTCAGAAGCTTAACCTCTGCAGGTGAAGTCTTGAATCCGCCGATGTCAACACCTTTTGCAAGTCGAGCAGCCTTTGCTCTTGTCACTATACCAATTACTCTAGCAACATAAGTCTTGTCAAACTCGTGTTTAGGGTGCATGAGCTTATTCGAAAGCTCACCGTCATTAGTGAGAATCAGAAGACCAGAAGTGTTGTAGTCAAGTCTTCCAACAGGGAATACTCTTACCTCGTCTGGTACGAGTTCTGTTACCAGAGGTCTTCCCTCCTTATCATAAGTTGAAGTCACATAGCCAGTTGGCTTATTAAGCAGGTAGTATACCATCTTAGTAGCCGGCTTGATTCTTGATCCGTTGACCTCAACAACATCGTCATCCTGTACGTGATATCCGAGGCTTGTCATCACGGCTCCGTTAACCTTGACCTTACCCGCCTCGATCAGCTCATCAGCCTTACGTCTGCTCGTAACACCTGATGCTGCAATATATTTGTTAATTCTCATTTCCACCTTCCTCTTCATCAGCCTCGAAGTTCAGTGCAATCTGCTCGTGCATCTCAACATCGTCGCTGTTTTTCTTCATATCCTCAAACTCCGTAATCTCAGGAAGATCCTTCAGCGATGTGAAGCCGAACTTCTTGAGAAACTCCTTCGTAGTACCGTATACAAGCGGTCTGCCGACACCTTCCGATCTGCCGACAACCTCAACGAGGTTCTTGTCCACTAGACCATCGATAACTCTCTCACTCTTGATTCCTCTGATCGAGTCGATCTCTCCACGTGTTACCGGCTGGCGATAAGCGATGATGGCGAGAACCTCGAGAGCTGCCTGCGAGAGTCTCTTGACTCTGACTGGAGTGCAGAGCTTGCTGATAAATATCTCGTTCTCGATATGTGTCACGAAACCGAAAGAATCCTCGACCTGTCTGATTCTGATTCCTCTTCCCTCATTCTCATACTCGGCCTGAAGCTCGAGCAGCAGCGCTCTTACGTCGTTCTTGTCAGCCTCAAGAACCTGCGCAGCATCCTTGACCTCGAGAGGCTCACCCCACATGAACATCATTGATTCAAGTGCGGACTTCATTGTTCTATTGCTGTACATCTGTCTTCCTCCTAACAAGAATTTTGCCGTAGACCTCGTTCTGTTCGGCATCGATATTCTGCTCCTTAAGCATAGAGAGCAGTGACATAAATGACACGGTCACATCGTATCTGTCCGCCCCTGCAGGCAGAAGTTCATTGAAGCTGACCACGTCCTTCTCTTTGAATTTTTCCTCAAGCTTCTGAGTCATAATGCGTATGCGAGCCTCAACAGACTCCTTCTCCTTACGCACTCTCTGGTAACGCTTGGTAACCTCTGTAACCTTCTGCTTCTTCTGAAGGAAGAGTCTGAAGGCCTTGACCATCTGCTCCTCGCTCGCCATGAGAATCTCATCCGGATCATTGACATAGCTCGACATATCCTCAGCAGGCTTCTCGTGCACTGCCATGTAGAGTTCTTCCCTGTCCTTGAGCATCTCTGCTATGCGCTTGGTCATAATATATTCCGCAAGTTTTGACGCGAGGTCGGTACGAGGATCCTCCTCGAAAACCAGCTCGCCCTCGTCGTTGATTCGCGGCAGGAGCATGTGTGACTTCAGTCTGATGAGCATAGCCGCAAGTACGATAAATTCACTCGCAACCTCTACGTCGAGAGCCTCCATCTCCTTAAGGTATTCAATATATTGTTCAGTGATCTCCGAGACCTTGATATCGTATATGTCCATCTTGGCACTCTCAATGAGATACACCAGAAGGTCAAACGGTCCCTCAAATCTGTCTATTCTTACTTTATACAAAAGCCTACTCCTCTACTCCCATAATCTTAGGAAGGTTCACATCATAAGGTGGATATACGATACCCTTCTCAGTGATGATTCCTGTGATGTACTTGTGGTCGGTTACATCGAAAGCCGGATTGTATACATTAATACATTCCGGTGCCATTCTCTCAGCATACCACTTCTCAGTAACCTCATCCGGATCTCTCTCCTCAATCTCGATATCGTCACCAGTTGCAGTCTTCATATCGATTGTTGAAGTAGGAAGTGAGAAGTAGAAAGGAATTCCATACTCCTTTGCGAGAATAGCAACTCCAGATGTACCAATCTTGTTAGCCGCATCTCCATTCGCCGCCATTCTGTCGCAGCCTACGATCACAGCATCAATCTTGCCCTGCTTCATAACAGTCGAAGCCATATTATCACAGATCAGAGTAACATCTACATTGTTCTTGTGAAGCTCCCAAGCAGTGAGTCTCGCACCCTGAAGCAGAGGTCTAGTCTCATCAGCATATACCTTGATACCGTAGCCCTGTTCATTAGCCATATATACACTTGCGAGGATTCCGCCGCAACCAACACTAGCAAGAGCACCAGCATTGCAGTGTGTCAGAATAGTCATACCAGGCTTCAGAATCTCCATTCCATACTCACCCTTCTTCTTTGAGCTGTACTCATCCTCGTCACGGATAGCCTGAGCCTCCTCGAAGAGAGCATCAAGAATCTCAAGTGGTGTGATATAAGGAACAGCACATGATGGATCATCAGAAACCAGGCTGTCCATAATTCTCTCCCAGCGTCCGAGCATTCTCTTAACCGCATATGAAAGATTAACCGCAGTTGGTCTAGCTGAATCGAGATACTTAGCCTTCTCACGGAATGCCATATCGATAACCATGATCTCCTCAGCCTCGAGCTCGCGATTCTCCTGTGCGCCACTCAGAACCTCTTTCATCGCGAGCCACATACCATAGCCCGCTGTAACTCCAATCAGAGTAGCACCTCTAACGACGAGTCTCTTGATGTAATCCCACACATCCTCAGTAGTTCTCGCCTCGAGATATACCTCCTCGCGTGGCAGTCTTGTCTGGTCAAGAACAGTGATAACGCCGTCTTTGATCTCAATTGTGTTGAACATGTTTCCCATTACTCTTCCTCCTCGTCGAAGTATATCTCTTTAAGATAAAGTCCCTGCGGTGGCGCGGTAAAACCCGCCTGCGAGCGGTTCCGTCCCTCGATAATTCCCGGCAGATCGGAGGGCTTCTTCATACCCTTACCGACCTCCACCAGAGTGCCCACTATGATGCGCACCATGTTATAGAGGAAGCCATCGCCTGTAACCTCAATAATTACTCTTTCTGCTTCTTCCTGCACGGTCAGATTACTTATCGTTCTGACCGTTGATTCTCTTGGAGTGCTGCCTGCAGCCTCGAAGCACTTGAAGTCGTGCGTTCCGACAATGTAGGCTGCCGCCTCTCTCATAGCCTCGATGTCAAGCTCATCCTGCATCAGATAAGCATGATGTCTTCTGAAGATATCTCCACTTCTGTCGATAATATATCTGTAAGTCTTACCCTTGCAGTTGTATCTCGCATGGAAGCCCTCAGGCATCACCTTGGCAGATACAATCTTGATATCGCCCTCCTTGCCAGGTCTTCCCTGACCTGCTGCACCGAAGCGGCGATTCATAACCATTGGCAGCTTCTCGACAGGCATGCTGCAGTTCCAGTCGAAGCTAGCGCACTGTCCGAGAGCATGAACTCCCGTATCAGTTCTGCTCGTTCCGTGTATGTGAATGTCTTCTCCGGCTATATACTTGAGTACGTATTCGATCTCACCCTGAACTGTTCTCTGTTCAGGCTGAATCTGCCAGCCGTAGAATCCCGTTCCGTCATATTGAATTGTTATCAGCACATTCTGTGCCTTTGAATTATCACTCATTTGCTATATCCCTACAGTACAATTACATCTAACACGCTCCAGAGGAAGAGCAGATACACAGCTACTGCCACGAATGCGCAAGGCATCATCGGCAGAGACTGTTTCATCGTGCTTCCCACAGTGTCCCTCGTTCTGATTCCATTGATGAGGGCCTGAAGCGCTGTGAGGACGCTCGTGAGAACGAAAACTATAATCACTCCCGAACGACCTGTGACAAGTCCTATTCCGATATAGAACTTTATATCAGCCCCACCTATTGTGGTTCTGTGATATATCATTCTTCCAAGTCCGTAGACTGCAAGCGAGAGAATCAGTCCGAGCACGGCTCCCGCAAGCGGCTCCCACCAGTAATCGAAGAAGCCGATGAATCCGAGGGCAGATACTGCGAGCAGAATCTGGAGCTGGTCAGGCACTCTTGTGTAAAGAGCATCTGAGATTGCCATCTCGAGGACAATCGCCATTACAATAAGGGCAGCCACGACAAACTGCACAGGCTCTCGCGCAGAGAGGAAGACCCCCGAGATGCAGAAGAAGGCTGTGAAGCCGATTTTCCACGGGGTGCTAGGAAGCCTCTGTCTGCCGCTCTCTATACTCTGAAGAAGAGCATCCGGAAGATCGCGGCCTCCGTCCTCATTCTCATCTTCGAACCAGCGGACTGGGAAATGATTGAACGCAACAACACTGCCGTTACCAAGGATAACGGCAAGTGCCAGCGATATCATTACTTTGATCAGAACCGAGAATGTGTACATTATCTCTTGTTTGAATTTCTCCAGATTCCGAGCTTCTCCGCCTCTGCGATGAGCTCATCTCTGAAGTCAGGATGTGCGAGGTTCACAAGCTTCTGAGTTCTCTCCCAGAGCGAGCAGCCTGCGAAGCACTCGATTCCGTACTCAGTTACGAGATTGTATACCGCACTTCTTGGGTCTGTTACGATTGAACCGTTCAGTGATGGAACGATTCTTGAGTGCATCTCGCCCTTTTTATCAGTATATGTTGATGTGAAGGCGATGAAACTGTTGGCTGTCTTGCCGAGATAGCCACCCTCGAGGAAGTCGAGTTGTCCGCCTGTTCCGCTGATCTGTCTGCTTCCAACTGACTCTGAGCTTATCTGGCCGTAGAGGTCAACATTGATGCAGTTGTTGATTGATACGAAGTTCTCGATACCTGCAACTACGTATGGATCGTTGATATAGTCCATGTGTGTAGCGAGCATTGATGGATTGTCCTCAATCCAGTCGTAGAGCTCGTCATTACCGTATGCGATTCCAAAGAGTGACTTACCGTAGAAGAGGCCACTCTTGCTCTTATTAGTCAGCTTGCCCGCCTTCCACATCTCGAGGTTTGAATTAACGAGAAGCTCTGAGTGTACGCCGAGATCCTTGAGGTCTGACTGTGCGATTACTGCTCCGATTGTGTCGGGCATCGATCCTACTCCAAGCTGGATTACTGAGCCATCTCTCATATTGCTTACAATAAGCTCTGCTACCTTGAGGTCTGTCTCTGTCGCAGGGCTCATGTCAGCCTGAGGAACCTCTGGGTGCTCGCCCTCAACTACAGCGTCAACCTCTGAGATATGAATCATATTCTGGAGTCCTGGAACTCTTGGGAGTCTCTCATTAACCTCGAGAATGATGATGTCTGCTGCGTCCATTACGGATCTTGCATATCCTACGTTATATGAGAATGTGAAATAACCATTCTTGTCCATAGGTGTTACGCACATCATAGCTACGTTAACCTTGAGATAGTTTCTGTAGTATGAAGCGATATTTCTAAAGAGCATTGGAATGTATGTACAAAGACCCCTGTCGCTGAGCTTACGCTCATAGCCTGACATATGCCATGAATTGTATACGAAATGCTCTCTCTCAGGATCGCTCTCTACTGTCTCCATTCTGTTTGAGATCAGAAGACCTCTGAGCTTAACGTCTGTGAGTTCGTCACGTCTCTTTGCGAGTGCTGCATCGAGGAGCACTGGGAATCCTGTATGTGTTGAATAGTCAACCCAGTCTCCGCTCTTAACGAGTTTAACCGCTTCTTCAGCTGTCTTTAATTTCTGTCTGTATTCGAATTCGTATGTCATTATCTTCTGTCCTCCACACAAGCATCCAGCCACTCAAGCAGATCCGCATATACTACGTCTCTGTCGAGCTCATTGATAATCTCGTGTCTATCCCCTTCATATAACTTGATATCAATCTGGCACTCGGTGTTGTCCTTATATACCATGAATGTCTTGCGAACACCCTCACCGTAATTACCTACTGGGTCCTCTGTTCCCGCAACAAAGAGAATTGGAAGACCTGCTGGGAGTGTCTGTATTCTCTTTGTGTCCTGAGCCTTCTGCATTCCGAGGAACATATTGTAGAATCCATTAGTTGTGAAATGGAATGTGCACCAAGGATCTCTTCTGTAGGCTCTTACGATATCCGTATCCTTAGTCAGCCAATCACTTACAGTGTTAGGCTTCTTGATGCGTTTGAGGTAGCTTCCGAAAGCCATAGCCTCAATCATCTTGCTTGTCGCTCTTGCGCCCTTGAGCTTCATCTGTGCAGCAGCAACTGCCTTGCCCATCGCGAGCACCGGACCTGGCTGCCAGCCTGTTCCCATAACGATTACTCCTGCGAGCTCATCCGCATAGGCACTGTCCTTCTCTGTGATGTACTGTCTGATCAGGAATGAACCCATACTGTGTCCCATCATGATGTATGGGATACCTTCATATTCAGCCTGCATCTTAGTGCGAAGCTGGTGAATATCGTCGATTACCATCTGATTTCCGTTCTCTCCGAAATATCCGTGATATGAATCGTTGACTACTGAAGCTCCGTGTCCGAGGTGGTCCTCTCCAACTACTACATAGCCCTTATCTGCAAGGAACTTAGCGAAGTCATCATATCTGTCGATGTACTCAATCATTCCGTGGATGATTTGAAGGACTGCCTTAGGCTCGCCTTCTGGCTCCCAGATGATTGAATGAATCTTGGTCATTCCGTCTACAGATGGGTAGTAGAATTCTCTCTTGTTCATAGTGCCCTCCTTAATCGTTCTTCTTCGGTGGCTTAGCTCCATGGTACTGGTAGAACTGAGTCTCGAGATTACCATTGTACAGTTTGCGTCTTCTATCCGCCTTGCGGCCGATAGCGTTCTCTATGTTCTTATCTGAAGTGATGAGGAAGAATGACCATGTTGGGTTCTCTTCCATCAGGCTTCTGATCTTCTCATATATCTCCAGAATACCCTCATCTGTTCCAACTCTCTTACCGTAAGGCAGGTTGGATATTACTACTCCGTACTCGCTACTCGGATTGAACTTGAGCATGTTCATTCTCAGGAACTCCATATCGTCGAGTACTCCAGCCTCGTCGGCATTGACATTAGCTGCTTCGATTGCCTTGCGATCAATGTCAAAGCCCTTGATAGAAAGCTCCTTATCGTAGTCTGCCGCTGCGTATGCAGCTCGTCTCTCTTCCTTCCAGATATCCTTATCGATCCAGTCCCATCCCTCTGCTGCAAAGCTTCGACCAAGACCTGGTGCGATATTGCGCTCAATCATTGCTGCCTCGATAGGAATAGTTCCCGAGCCGCAGCAGATATCTACTAGATCCTTGCCGCTTCTCCAGAAGGACAGCTGCACCAGAGCCGCTGCAAGTGTCTCCTTCATAGGAGCTGCAACATCCTTGACTCTGTATCCTCTCTTGTGAAGACCGATGCCACTTGTGTCCATCATGAGAATGAAATTGTCCTTGAGAGCTGCAAAGCGGATTCTGTACTCCGCTCCAGTCTCAGGCATCTTACTCTCGAAGTAGAACTCGCCCAGTCTCTGAACGACAGCTTTCTTGATGATACTCTGGCAGGCAGGCACGCTGTGAAGCTCGGACTTTACGCTCGTTCCTACTACAGGAAAGGCTCCCTCAACAGGAATAAGCTCCTCCCAGGCAATCGCCTTTGTCTGCTGGAAAAGTTCCTCGAAAGTCTTTGCCCTGAACTCTCCCATCTTGATATACACTCTGTCCGCCGCTCTGAGCCAGAGATTAGATCTCACAATCGCTCTCTCATCGCCGAGGAAGGTGATTCTGCCGTCCTCCGTCTTAATAACCTTGTATCCGAGATCTTCAACCTCTCTTCTGACAACTGCCTCAAGACCGAAAGTGGCTGTTGCTATTAACTCTAATTTCATTTTCTTATTCCTTCACTATCCGATTTGAATATCGTAGTTAGAACTCCACTCTACAATCTCTCCCTGAGCTCTTGTCTTGTTCATATCAATGAGGCGCTGATTCTCAGAACCTCTGTAGAGCAGTGTCAGATTGCGCTGCTCGTCAATATATCTTCCGTCAACAAGAATATCCAGAAGTCCAAGGAGTTCATCAGTAGCTGCATCGCCTCTCGCCTGAAGTTCCTCGAGAGTGTATCCTGTGAAACTCATCACATTGACACCATCTGCCTTGAGCTTGCGTGTCAGCTCGAGCAGACCCTCAACCTGACAGAATGGCTCGCCACCCGAAAGTGTAACACCCTTAATATGAGGATTGCTTCTGATATCGTCGTAGAGCTCCTGCACACTCAGCTCATATCCTGCGTCAAATGGATGAGACTGCGGATTGTGGCATCCTGGACAGTGATGTGGACATCCCTGAACGAAAACCACGTATCTGAAACCCGGTCCGTCAACTATTGATTCTGGTTCTACTCCGCACATTCTGATTATCGTGTTCTCGCTCATCTTTACCTCTTTCTGTTTCGCATATTTTGCCATATTCATTATACTACAAAACTGCTGTTTAACGCTACGCTAAAAGGACCGCCGAAGCGGTCCTCTGCAGTTCGTTACCTGCCATTTCCCTCGAGCTTGTGTACTGCTTCCGGGAGTTCGCGTATGTTCTTAATCAGAGCATGAGCCTTGTCGAGCTCGCCATCACTTCCGAAGCCGTAGAGACAGCCAATGAACTTGCCGCCAGGCAGCAGGCCCGCGGCCATATCGCTGGCTCTGTCTCCTATCATGACGTACTCGCCTGGATACTCCTTCTGAATCTCAGCGATGATCTCAGTCTTCGGAATGAAACCATAGCGCTCACAATCGTAGAACTCGTCGAAGTAGCACCCCATATCAAAGTGCTTCATATGCACTTCTCTGTATCTCTGCTTGCAGTTCGAAAGAACGAGCATAGTATATCCTTCATTTCTAAGTTCTGACAGAACCTCTGCCGCCCCCTCATACCAGCAGGCCTTACCGGCCTCAACACTCTGAGCCATATGAACTCCTACCATCTTGGAAGCGAGTTGCTTGTTCTCCTCATCGAGTTCAGGTGCGAAGTCGTTCCACATATCGATGGAATTGACCCCCAACCAACCAGCAATGCGCGAAGTGCTGACATCCTGCGGCTCCAGAAGAGCTCGGCTCTCAAGCCAGCTTTTCGCCGCTAAAAATGCAGGCTCATATATGCCAAGTGTGTTGTGAATTGTGCCGTCGTAATCAAAAATCAGAATTGGCTTCATAGCTTCTACATCTGCTCAAAGAGGTTAACCATCTCGATTGCTGACAGTGCACAGTCGTAACCCTTGTTACCAGCCTTGCTTCCAGCTCTTGCGATAGCCTGCTCGATGTTCTCTGTTGTGATGATTCCGAAGAGTACAGGAACTCCTGTTGAGAGCTGAACCTGAGCAATGCCCTTAGCAGCCTCATTGCATACGAGGTCGTAGTGTGAAGTATCTCCACGGATTACAGCGCCACAGCAGATAACAGCATCGTACTTGCCTGACTCAGCCATTTTCTTAGCTGCGAGTGGAATCTCGAATGCGCCCGGAACCCATGCCTCTGTGATGTTAGCCTCCTCAACGCCGTGTCTTACTAGTCCGTCGATTGCACCGCCAACGAGCTTGTTAACGATGATCTCGTTGAAACGAGCGCCGATGATTCCGACTTTCATTCCTTCTCTAGCGACAACCTTACCCTCAAGCTTATTAATCATATCTGTTTCCTCCCATATATTAGTCTAATTTGATCTCGTTGAAAATATGTCCCATTTTGCTCTTCTTAATCATCAGGTACTTGCGGTCAAACTCTTGTGGCTCGATCTCAATCGCAACTCTCTCCTTGATCTCGATGCCGAAATCTGAGAGTCCGTATACCTTCTCAGGATTATTCGTCAGCAGTCTCAGCGACTTGATTCCGAGATCCTTGAGAATCTGTGCTCCGACCCAGTACTCTCTGAGATCCGGCTCGAAACCGAGCTTGATGTTCGCCTCAACTGTGTCGTAGCCCCGCTCCTGAAGTTCGTATGCCTTGAGCTTGTTGATGAGTCCGATTCCACGGCCCTCCTGTCTCATATAGAGAAGAACGCCTCTTCCCTCTTCTGCGATCTGCTTCATCGCTCTATCGAGCTGATCACCGCAATCACATCTCTTTGAACCAAAGACATCTCCAGTCAGGCACTCAGAGTGCACTCTGCAGAGCACATCCGCACCATCGCTGATATCACCCTTAACTAGCGCGATATGGTGCTCGCCTGTGATGTCGTTGATGTATCCGTAAGCCTCGAAATCACCGTGCTTAGTTGGCAGCTTTGCAACAGCCTCCCTTACCACGTGCTTCTCGTTGCTTCTCAGGTAATTCTGCAGATCATGGATAGTGATGAAAACCATTCCGAGTTCGTCGGCCATCTCCCAGAGTTCCGGTGTTCTCGCCATAGTTCCGTCGTCCTTCATAACCTCGCAGCATACTCCGCACTCCTCAAGGCCAGCGATTCTCATGAGATCAACAGTCGCCTCGGTGTGACCATTACGCACAAGAACTCCGCCTTGTCTCGCTACGAGAGGGAAAACATGTCCAGGTCTGCGCAGCTCTTCCGGCTTAGTCGCCTCGTCGCAGAGCGCTCTCATCGTGAATCCTCTCTCGCCAGCTGAGATTCCTGTTGTTGTCTCAACGTGGTCGATTGATACTGTAAAAGCTGTGCTATGGTTATCTGTATTCTCCTCAACCATCTGTGGCAGATTGAGTCTCTTCGCAACTTCTCTGCTCATTGGTGTGCAGATAAGTCCCTTCGCACGGCTTGCCATCAGATTAATATTCTCTGTTGTCGCAAACCTTGCCGCGCAGATCATATCTCCCTCGTTCTCGCGGTCCGGATCATCTGTGCACAGAATCACCTTGCCCGCACGCAGCGCCTCAATTGCCTCTTCAATAGTGTTGTATTGTCTTCCCATATACTTAATCCTCCTTCTAGAACCCATACTCCATGAGGAATTCCATACTTAGTTTACTCTCCTGCTTGGCGTTAGCCGCATTCCCCGACTGGCCGCCACCTGATGCACCGCCGAGACCGAGCAACCTCTCGACGTACTTGCCTATAACATCATTCTCGAGATTAACGAGATCTCCAGCTTTCTTACCGAGCAGAGTCGTCTCCTCACCAGTGTGCGGAATTACCGACACCTCGAAGCAACTCTCATCAACCTTCGCAACTGTCAGCGAGATTCCGTCGATCGTTATCGAACCCTTCTCAACGATTAGTCTGAGAATCTCAGACTTAGTGCTGATTCGCACCCATACCGCGTTCTCTTCTCGTGTCATCGACTCGATTGTTCCAACGCCATCGATGTGTCCGCTAACGATGTGTCCGCCGAATCTGCCATCCGCTGCCATCGCCCTCTCAAGATTGACCTCAGCGCCTGCATTGAGTTTGCCCAGGCTCGAGCGTCTCATCGTCTCTGCCATAACATCAGCGGTAAAACCATCTGCCTGCAGACTCGTTACCGTCAGGCAGATGCCATTTACTGCGATACTGTCTCCTATCTTGGTTCCTTCAAGCACCTTACGAGCCTGTATCGCTATGCTTCCAGATGTTCCGGAAGTCTGCATATGCTTGATTCTTCCCTTCTCTTCAACTATTCCTGTGAACATCTCCTACTCCTTTACCCTATACGAGATCAGGATATCCTCTCCGAACATCTCTGTTCCCTCATATTCCAGCTGCACGCCCTCATCTGGACTCTTGAAACCTTCGCCTTCAACAGGCGTCTTCGCATCTCTTCCTCCCACAATTTTCGGTGCGATATATGCCTTAACCTCATTGACAATTCCAGCCTCGAAAGCACTGTACATCAGTGTTCCACCGCCCTCTATCAGCACGCTGTCAATCTTGCGCTCGCCGAGAGTTTCCATCAGCTCATCTAGGTCGATTCCGCAGACTGAACTTCTGATTCCATCGCATCCGCATCCACTCTGCTCTCTCAGAACTGCAGGCTTACCACACTCGATGACCTCAACTCCAGCCTCTCTCAGCTTCGCTGCCTTCTTCGAATTCGCAACCTCAGCGCCTGCGCACACCACGATGGTCTCATATTCCTTCGCAGTTCTCACAATCTGGCTCTCCATCGAAATTCTCAGCCTGCTATCGCAGATGATTCTCACCGGACTTCTGCCGCCCTCGAACCTCACATTGAGCATCGGATCGTCCGCCAGAACTGTTCCTATTCCGACCATTATGCCGCGATATCTATGTCTCAGCTGCTGCACATGCGAGCGAGCCATCTCACCAGTAATCCACTTCGAAAGCCCAGTCGCACAAGCTATCTTGCCATCCGCCGTCATCGCATACTTCGCAACAACATACGGTCTCTTCTCAGTTATGTAATGCAGGAAAACCGGATTGAGTTCATCGCACTCTTCTCTCATATAGTCCTCCACTACCTCAATGCCGGCCTCTCTCAGCTGCTGCACACCCTTGCCTGCAACCTTCGGATTCGGATCCGCCGATCCAATCACTACCTTCGCCAGCTTATTCTCAATTATTGCCTCAGTGCACGGCGGTGTCTTGCCATAATGACAACACGGCTCAAGCGTAACATATATAGTCGCTCCCTCCGCCGACTCTGTCAGCGACTTGATTGCATTCCTCTCAGCATGAAGCTCTCCATATCTCTCATGGTAGCCCTCGCCAATCACTCTGCCATCCTTGACGATCACCGCTCCCACCAGCGGATTCGGACTCGTCCAGCCCGCACCCTTCTTAGCCAGCTCAATCGCCCTCAGCATATAATCTCTATCGTTCATCGCTCTCTCCCCACAACAAAAACCCTGCAGCCTTTCGACTCCAGGGTTTGATCTCTCTTTGGTTCCGCCTACGCTCCTTGCGCTATGCCCTTCTTAAGGCTCGCAGCTTCGCTTCGACCTACAAAAAAACTGAAATGACTAATCATTCCAGAGCAGTTCTATGCGCGTACGCACTTCCATCTTCTTCCATCTTCTTCCATCCAGACTATACTGTCGGCTTCGGAATCTCACCGAATCGGCCTTACGGCTCGCGGGCTTTACCGCCGGTAGGGACTTGCACCCTGCCCTGAAGACTTATATTGAATTGTTGATTGTTTGTGGCGGCCCCTACGCATCACCGCAGATCGCCGCAATTTGCACTGCGAGAATCAGTTGACCTCACTTTGCGAAATCTGTTGATCTCACAACAGTTACATTTTACTCTCACGAGAACTGAGTTGCAAGTTCTTTAATAGAACATTTGAAAGTATTGCAAAGCTTGATTATCGGGATTATTATGTAGACAAGTTAAAGGGAAGAAATAAATGAGTCAAAACCAGTAACAGCTATCGTATTAGGTGATCTCATCGGGAGATGTAGAAGGGAGAAAGGAGAAGGAGGAAATGAATACAATAAGGACAGTTCTTTAAAGCCTCACTCGGACGACGGGTGAGGCTTTTTTCTTTGTCTTTTTTTGCGGAGGCGCGGCAGTTGCGCCGAGGGTCCGTTGCGCGGATTGGGCCGTTGGCCGTTTGCGGCGGCGCAGTTGGCGTTCGGATTGGGCCGTTGGCCGTTTGCGGCGGCGCTTTCGACTCATTTTTTTAAATTGAATTTACACCATTATATGGACATAACTCAAGTAGACTAGTTTGACTTCATTCTCAAGCAAATCTGTGTGTACAAATTGCTGACTATGAGCCAGTTTATACACAATTTCGTGATACAGAAAAATGTCTTGTGTACAAACTTGCAAAATCAAGCAGTTGAGTACACAATCCGCCTGTCCAACATTACGCGTTCGACCTTGTTTCGTTATTTTGTGGTTAGATTTGCTGTACCCATTGATGTTAAGAAATCTGACCACGACTCAAAAAAGCTGTAACAGCAAATTCAGCGATTCCTCCTTGAAAAAGGACGTTTCTGGCATTAGCACATGGGAATTCATTCACCAGTTTGTGGCTGCAATCAACACATCTGGCAATATGACCACAACCGATCAATCAAAAGAATCATCATTGACGTTTGACTCCCACCACACCATTAAACAAGTGTGGTTACATTAATCAATTATCAAGTGGTTCAGTAAATCCAGCCACAATTTCGCAAAACAAAAAAATCGCCTTGTGGTTACCATCAGTTAATTCCAATGCTTACAGCGAATCCAGCCACAATCCGCAAACCTACGCAATCGAAGCTATGCGCAATACGCGAATCAGTGCGTGCAATCGCGAAGCGACAAGAGTCGCAGCCGCCTGCGGCTCTTCTCCTTCTCCCATACAAATCATAACCACTAGTAAACTAGTGGTTTGCTCTGGCCCTGGAAGGGCCTATTACTTGCTCGCCCTCTCAAAGAGGGCACTGAAGGTTTAACATCGCATCACTATCACAAGAGGCCACTAAAAGTGGCTTCTTTTATTTAA
>JAQXQE010000008.1 GCA_029101005.1 Bacillota bacterium
ACCTCCTGTTACTTTTGATAGTGATGCGGTCGCCAAACCGTCACTATTGTAACAGAGGTTTTTTAATTCTCGAACATTTACTAAAGTTTTATTTACTCACCCCTGGTAGAACCAGGGGTTTAAGTCTAGCTAAAGCGCCAAGAAAAAGCAGAAGGAACTTTCGTTCCTTCTGCTTCTTTTAAAATGTGGCTTAAACCTTTAAAGTCTGTGACTATCTTGAAGCAACGATCTCCTTGAGGTCTACCATTGGGAACTTCTCGCCATTCTTGTCGAGTGTTGATACGAGAATGATTACTGCGAAGTCGAAGAGGTAGAGTGAGAAGAGACCCCAATCACTCCAGTGAGCTCCGAGGATGTTACCCATCATAGCTCCAAGAGGTGGAACCATGCAGCAAGCGTAGAGGAAGATTCCTCCGATAAGTCCAAGGATCATCTGTGTTGTTACACCCTTCATTGTAGCACCCTTGTAGTATACTGAGCAGATCAGAGCTACTGTCATTGCTCCTGTGTATGGGTATGTTGAAGAGATGATAGCGTCCAGAATGTTTGTCATGTAGAAAGTGATGAGGATTCCGAGGATTCCTGCAACGATTACAGTCAGTCTGTTCAGCTTGTTAGCGAATGGCAGCTCTGAGAGCTCCTTATCTGGGTGAAGAACTGATCTGTAGAAGTCCTTTGTGACACATCCAGCTGTTCCGATGAGCAGGCAGTTACCTGATGACATAGCAGCTGAGAGTACAGCTGTTACTACGATAGCAGCGATGAATGTAGGACATGTCTGAGCTACTGTGTAAGCGAAGATTCCGTCTGTTACTTCTGGGAACAGGATGTGTCCAGCAACACCAACTGCTGAAGCCATTGTTCCGATGAACATTGTAACGATTCCTCCACCAATGCATCCCCACTTAGCAACCTGTGCGTTCTTTGATGACTGGTATCTCATGAAGCAGTCATAGCATACTGCCATTGAGAGCAGGAATGGGATGATGTAGTATACGAACTGTCCAACATCTGGGATGAATGGTGTTCCGAATACTGTTGCAGCTGATCCGAGTCCAGCAGCCTTAACTGCCTTGATTGCGAATACTGCAGCAAGAGGAACACCAACACCAAGGATGCAGAGCTGGATAAGGTCTCCAACTACTACTGAAAGCATACCACCCATTGAGCTGTATATGATGATTACTACAGCACAGATGATTGCGCCCCATGAGAATGGAAGACCGAATGCAGAAAGAATGCTTCCGCAAGCGAGAAGCTGAGCAACGTAGATACCAACAAGGTTAGGTACGTTTGTAACTGTAGCGAGAATTCTTGCGAGTCTGTTAGGTCCGAATCTGAGCTCGAAGAAGTCCAGTGGAACTACGCAACCAGCAGTTCTCATCTTACCAGCGAAGAAAACTCCAGCGATGATGCATCCAACACCGCAGCTCATTGAGTAGTACATTCCTGGCCAAATACCGAGTTCCATACCTGTTGTTGCACCTCCAACAACTACGCCGGAACCAATCTGTACAGCAGCGATAGTACAGATAGCCATAATCAGACCAACCTGTCCACCAGCTACGAGGAAGTCATCAGCTTTGTTAGCCTTATTCTTAGCCCAGAAACCGATGCCAAGCAGAACGCAAAGGTAGAGTCCTGCTACAACCAGAATGATTGTTGATGTACTCATAGTAGTACTCCTTTCTTAAATGTAATTACCATACATACATTTGTTATGTTAAAGCGTTATTTACCGAAGTTACCCTCCACGTAACGCTTCATAACCTTAGTTGCCAGTCCTGGTACCTTCTCTGAAGGTACAGCACTCATTGCGAACCTTGCTCCACCTGAGTCAAGCGGAATTGAGAAAATGAGATCCTTCTTGAGCTCTTCCACAAGTCCGAAAGTATCACTTGAAGGCAAGGTTACGAAGAAACCAGCTGTGTAAGGAAGAATTGGAAGTCCAACCTCTTTCGCTTCGTCGCAGAATATCTTTGCTCTCTTAGCGATGAGGTCTGCGTACTCCTGTCTCTCCTTGTCTGTTCTCTCCTTAAGAGCCGGATCAGCCATTACCTCAGCGAGGACTTTCTGCGCTCCTCGTGAGCCATTTGACCATGTGGCTCTGTTTGAATAAGTAATTGTGCAGTCAAACTCGTCAATTACTTCCTTGGATTTTGATACACCGATAAGTGCACCTGATCTCATACCATAGATGAGGAATGACTTTGACATTGAGAATGCAACCAGAAGGAGCATATTCTCAGGCATATCATCAAAGTACTTGAGGAACTCTCTCACCTCATCCTTGTCTCCTGCGTAATCTGTATAAGCCATATCCCAGAGAACAATAATTCTCTTAGACTTGTCTTCAGCTGCCTCACGATAGTAATCAGTTAAGGCTTTCCAATCCTCGTTGGTCATTGTGTAACCTGAAGGATTGTGTGCAGGTGTGTTGAAGAATGTTACGAGACCATCCTGTGTCTTAAGCAGTTCTTTGGACTGCTCGATGATAGCTGCAGTGTCGAATTCGTTGTTCTCGTTGAACATCTTGTACTGAACGTATTCTCTACCGCACTCAACACCCATCTCTCTATATGGACCCCAGCACCAGTCAGGAATGAGATATTTCTCGTCCTTCTCTACATAGTTGTAGATAACGTGATGAATTGCTCCGGAACCACCAGGAGTTGCAATTGCTTTTGCATATGTTCCCTTAGGCTGGTGTCCTTGGAAAGTGAACTCGATTGCAGCTTCCCGGAATTCAGGAATTCCGGGAATTGCTGCATAATCACAAAGTTCATTTCCAGGAAGGTTGCGATATATCTCCTCTACGGTTGGTAAAGTAGCAAAATCGCCGTTCTCATCTTTAACTACTCCGAGTGTTACCTCAGTAACATTCTCTATGCCGTATCGTTCAATGGCTTCTTTAGCTGTAAGTGCAGCTCCGAAGCTGTTGTCGGACTTGCATTTGATCTTTGCACTAGGTGCAATCATAGATACCTTAGCCATTGCTTTAACCCTCCCATTGAAGTCGAACTATTGAAAATCTAGAGGTCGTAGCCAGCCATCAGCGCAGCCTCGTTAGCTGCTGCGAACTTGCCCTTACCGTGTGACTCGAAGTACTCCTTGAGTACAGTCTTTGCGTCCTCGATATCGAACATTCCAGTTTCCTTGATAACTGTTCCGATTGTTACGATGTTAGCTGCCTTGATGTTGTTAACGCCCTGAGCGAGAGTTGTGCAAGGTACTTCTACAACCTTAACTCTTCCGCCCATGTCAACTTTCTCATCAACAGCGTCAGTATTTACGATAAGGAGACCGCCGTCCTTAAGCTTCTGAGCAAACTCGAGTGATGGGCCATTCATAGCTACTACTACATCTGGCTCGTCACAGTCAGGTCCACCGATAACTCCATCAGTAAACTTTACTACTGAGTATGCCTTACCACCACGCATTGATGGGCCGTAAGCAGGCATCCATGTTACGTTCTTTCCAGCGTGGATAGCCATCTCAGCTACAATCAGACCTGAAGTAAGAACTCCCTGTCCACCGAATCCTGCGAATACAATTTCCATACTGTCCCTCCTATTTATTGTTGTTCTTCAGCTCACCAAGAGGATAGTAAGGAATAACCTCTTCCTTCATCCAATCTGTTGAATCCTTGACTCCCTTTCTCCAGTTTGTAGGACATGGTGATACTACCTCTACGAGTGAGTAACCCTTACCCTCGATCTGGTTTCTAACAGCAGTCTGGATATACTTCTTGAGCTTGTTGATCTCCTGAGCGTTGATTGTTGTTCCTCTAGCAACGTAGTTAACGTTCTCGAATGAAGCAACAATCTCAGGAACCTTGATAGGAAGACCTGTAACGTCGCAGTCTCTTCCGTTAGGGCTTGTAACAGTAACCTGTCCAGGCATTGTTGTCCATGACATCTGTCCGCCAGTCATAGCGAAGTTGTTGTTCAGGATTGTAATAGCTGTGATAGGCTCGTTTCTGTAAGCTGCGTTAAGTGTCTCTGCAAGACCGATTACGTAAGCGTCTCCATCTCCCTGATATGAGATTGAGAGCAGGTCTGGACGTCCAACCTTAACACCTGTAGCTGTAGCTCCTGCACGGCCGTGAGCTGTCTGGATAGCATCTCCTCCCCATGCTGGAGGGTTCATGTTGCAGCAGCATCCTACACCAAGTGTGAGGATAGTCTTCTGATCATAACCTTCTTCTTCGAGAACCTCTGCGAGGAGTCTGAATACGATTCCGTGTCCACATCCTGGACAAAGAGAATGTGGGTTCTGAAGTAACTTAGGTACACTCTTTGTAACTGCCATATTAGAATACCTCCTTCTCTTCGCCGTTCATTACTCTCTCTACGAATTCAACGATCTCTGATGGTCTAGCAAAGTTCTGACCTGTGAAGAGTCCGTATACTGGAGCAGCTCCGCGGCCTGACTTCTTAGCAGCGAGAGCAACGTCCTCAACCAGCTGGCCAGCATCTGTTGTCTCAACTGACATGAATGCCTTAACATCTGACTTAACCTCATCGAATGCCTTCCATGGGAATGGCCAGAGTGAGATTGGTCTTACCATACCGATCTTAACGCCCTTTGCTCTGAGCTTGTCGATAGCCTCTCTTGAAGTTCTTGATGGGATTCCATAAGCAACGATTACATAATCAGCATCCTCTACGAGGTAGTTCTCCCATCTCTGCTCGTTAGCCTCCATAAGAGCGATCTTCTCCCTTACTCTTCTTGGCTTGTCTGCATATAATGGAGTACCGTGGTTGAACTTATGTCTGTCGCCGACACCGTTCCACACCCAATCCAGCTCTTCCTGCTTAGGACCTTCCTTGAACTCTGGGAACTCTACAGCCTCCATCATCTGTCCAAGAGCAGCCTCAGAAAGGATCTCTACTGGGTTTCTGTACTTCTCTGCGATCTCATATGACTCATAGATGAGGTCGATTGTCTCCTGGATGCTTGCTGGAGCAAGAACAACCAGTCTGTAGTCTCCGTTTGAACCACCTCTTGTAGCCTGGAAGTAATCTGACTGTGCTGAGTCGAGTGATCCAAGACCTGGGCCCCATCTGATAACGTTTACAAATAATGCTGGAAGCCAGTTTGAACAAAGATATCCAATAGCCTCCTGCTTCAGTGCGAATCCCGGACCGGATGATGATGTCATACATCTCATTCCTGTTGATGAAGCTCCCTGAAGCATATAACATGCTGACATCTCATTCTCAGCCTGGATAAATGTACGTCCGAGCTCAGGCATTCTTCCTGAGAGGTACTCACCTACCTCAGTCTGTGGAGTGATTGGATAACCAGCATAGAACTTACATCCTGCTCTTAAAGCTGCCTCGGCAATGGCGTGATTGCCTTTCCACAATTCTTTCATTTTGGTTTCCTCCAAATTTCTTTACTAGTTGTTGTATGTCCGTTTAAGTGAATTATTCTTCTGTGATTGTAAATACGATGTCAGGACATACAGTGTAGCAAATACCGCACTTGATGCATTTCTCGTCGTCACTTACTGCATAGTAGTAACCAGCAGTGTTAGGATTCTTGGAGAGTGAAAGTGCCTGCTTTGGGCAAGAGAGTACACAGAATCCGCATCCTTTGCATCTCTCTTCATTGATATGAAGTGTTGCCATATTTGTCTCCTTCCTTCATAGGTTGTCAGCTAGGCTGACTAGCTACATTACCAGGTTATATTTAATCGCGTGTGCGCAATTAACAATTAGTTCTGACCGTAGATCTTAGCTTCCTCTTCACCGTTGAGTACAGCGATGATTCCTGTTGCGAGAGCCTCCATCTCGAGTGCTCCTGGAATTACCTGTACTGGTGCAATCCAGTCAACTCTCTCTGCGATGAGCTTTGTGAGTCTCTCTGAGTAAGCTGCTCCACCTGTTACTACAATCTTGTCGACCTTACCCTTAACTACTGTTGCCATAAGGCCAACATACTTACCAATCTGATATGCCCAGAACTCGAGAACCTCAGCTGCGTACTCGTCGCCGCCAACGATCATCTTCTCAACCTCTCTCATATCGTTAGTTCCAAGATGTGACTTCAGTCCAGATCCACCGATGAGCTTCTTTGTCATCTCTCTCTGTGTGTACTCTCCGCTGTAGCACATTGGAATCAGATCAGTGTACATGATGCTTCCTGAACGCTCAGTTGACATTGGACCTTCCTCTGTAGCGATGCAGTCGATGATCTTGCCGCCGCTGTGTACGTTGATGCTTGATCCACCACCGAGGTGTACAGCGATAAAATTACCATCCTGGTACTTGATTCCCATGTCAGCAGCAGCCTTCTTGCATACGGCTCTTGTGTTGAGAGTGTGTGTTCTGTTCTTTCTCCACAGATCTTTGATTCCTGTGAAGTGCGCGATTCTTGTTGTCTCGTCTGCACCTACAGCATCGTAGATATAAGCCTTCTTGCCGTACTGATCTGCAATATCCTTACCGATAACAGCTGCCCAGCTTGATGGATGTGACTGCTCTGGCTCCATGCATCTCTTAATGAGTGCATCCTCTACCAGATAAGCTCCTCCAACAAGACCGCCGAATGTGCCGCCTCTGCAAGCTACGGCTGTGAGAGTGCTGATATCAATACCTTCCTCTTCCAGAGTCTTGATGATGAGATCCTTTCTGTATACCATCTGCTCTGCCTTGCCTGGATACTGTGCAAGCTCTTCAATTGAATGCATGATGTTCTTCTCAAATACTGACTTTGTATCCTCGAACCAAGCAATCTTTGTTGAAGTTGCTCCAGGATTTATAACAAGAATGTTATTAGCCATTACTCCTCCTTGTTATGCTTAACGCATTAGATATTAAAGTAAGAAAATTTTCTTTCGTGTTAATGTGATGATATTGTGATAACTTAATTATAGAATGTACAGGAATTAAGTCAAGATATTTCCGAAATAATTTTTTCACACGAAATTTTTTTCCGAATTTTCTTTCCTCTTCTGTTATAATTAAGAAAAAAGGAAAAGGAGTACCAACTATGAAACAGCTACACGACATCCATTTTGAGTTTCAGACAAAGTCACAGCTCTACAAATTCACAGATACAAGCCTGTTCATCAACTACAAGGAGTATCCATATAAGGATCTGACTGTTACTGCCTTCCATGAGGGCAATGCTTTCATGAATGCCTGGTACTCTCTTGAGACAAGCGATGGCAAGAAGCTTATCGTCGGCTATAAGCCAAAAAGAAAAGACGTCGCTACACAGCTGACGCCTATCATGAAATACATATCTAATTTTAACGAGAAAGAATCTGCCGCTTATCATCAAAATCACAAGGAATTCGAATTCCTCGTTGATAACAGCGGCGATGACGGTGATGCCTGCAAGGAGCGCATCTACAACACTGTCACCGAATACATCAAGAGCGACAAGCAGTTCATGCTCTCAGACAACGTATTCGACGGCGAGATTCAGCTCGACGACACCGATCCAGACAACCTCAGGGTTGAGATGTTCATGTACAATCTCAATGACGAACCTGTTCACATCGGTTATGTCCCAGAAAGACTGATGTTCGAGATGAAGCCTTATCTTGAGGAAGGCATCACCTATGAGCTTCGTATGCTCATCACAGGTTATGGAATGGGCAAGAAGAAGTATATGGTTCGCGCCCTTCTGATCTTTGATCGCAGAAAATAGTTGTTTGTGAAAATTACTTCTTGAAGAAATTTCGCATATCGACACTTAATCTTTCAGGTGCTCGGCTTACGATCTCGTGGCCGAGCCCTTCGTATATATGATACTCTGCATTTGACATATATGCCTTGAATTCTTCTCTGTACACTTCAGGAAGTCCCATATCATTACCTCCCCACACAACCATTACAGGAGCCTCGATGAACTGAAGGAAGTTTCTGTGATCTGTCATAGTCATTCCCCACCATGTTGGTGCGAAGTATCCCGATGGAAGATTCTGCAGGTCTTCTAACTGATATCTGAAACCTTCCTGATCAGGATAATCAGCTCTTTCTGAATACCAGTTCTCATTAGGTCTGTTCTCTTCGATAGAAGCGTACATAGCAGCGGATTTTGCTATGTCGGAAGGCTTCTCCTGCATTCTCGCAAAAGTTGATACAAGAGCAAGCTTCTTGACTCTCTCAGGTGCCATAAACCCCACAGCCTGACAAATATAGCTTCCTATAGAATGGCCTGCCAGATATGCGCTCTCGATTCCAAGCGCATCCATAAGTTCCAGCACATTCTGAGCCTGTCTTGTGATAGTGAATGCATAAGCATCAGGACATGAACTCTGACCCGACCCAATCTCATCTACAGCGAAGATATGATAATCGTCCTCAAGATACTCGAAAGTAGACTTCCAGTTTCTTCCTGAATTGCCGAAACCATGAAGAAGAATGAGCGGCTCACCTTCTGTATTACCAGCTTCCATATATCCGAGTTTCTCGCCATCATGCAGTGTAAGAATTGACTGCTTATCTATCCAATTTGCATGTGTTATGTCCTTGATTACTGCCATCATATGCCTTCCTTTCTGCTACTCATTCATCCCGTATTCAACTAAAGCCAAACGCCGTCGGGCTGACCGACGGCTTTGGCTGAATGCGAAATGAAGGTAAATGTAATGGTATAAATGTTTAAACTTGTATTTATAAACATTTATTGGCAATGTTTAGATTATCCTCATTCGGGAAGCTAGATACAGAAGATATCTCTGTTCTTGTACTTTCCGGCTAACGCTGAGAGATTCTGTTCTGCTTCTTCGCCCATCTCTGACGCAACAAGGTTCATGAGAATATTAATCAGCGAAATAAGTGCTACTGGCGAACAGTCAAGAGACAAGCCCTTAACTGGTGCAGTAAGAACATAATCTGCGTCTTTCGCAAGTGGATTTGTATATGTATCAGTGAGGGCTACTGATATCATCTGTTCTTCTCTCGCTCTATCAACGCACTGAATAATTTCTTTGACGATTCTCTGTGTGCTGACAGCGATGAGAACATCTCCTGGTTTGAGATTGCTGTATTCAAATCGATTGATCATTCCCAGACCAGTAATCTCTTCGCAGTTCTTGCCTACACGATACATATAGTAGCCTATTGCTCTGACAGCAACTTCGCTTGAGAACATACCGACAACATACACCTTTCGAGCTTTTGCGATAACGCGAGCTACCTCATAAAGAGTTTTCTCATCAATCATACTCTCGAAACCGGTCATATTACTCAATGTATTAGCCGATGATTCTTGTATGATCTCATTATCATGCTCGGAATTAAGGTAATCCTCGAACATATCGTAAGGGGTGATTGTTGCACGATAGACCTCTTTGAAGTCCTCTTTGAAGTCTCCGAACTTATCATAACCAAGCTTCTGAATGAGTCTGGTCATAGAAGTTGCAGAGATATCGCAGAAGGCTGCCATCTGCTGACCACTGAGAAATACGGTTTCGTTCATATTAGCCATCAGCTTCTCGATGGTCTGCTTCTCTCGTGCAGTGAGATCTGCCTTATTAATGATTTCTCTTAATTTGCTGTTAGGCATTGAGAAATACCCTCTCTTTTAAAAGTCTATTTTGCTACTTTGTTCTCCTCGCCTTCCTGATATGGCTTTCTGAGGAAGATTGCACCGAGTACGAGTGAGAGTACATAGAGTGCAGCATATATCTGGAATGCGATGTCGTATGAACCGAATGCATCGAAGATCTTACCAGAGAAGAGTCCTGCAAGGATAGGACCTGCGTAGAGCCAGAGTGATACTACTCCAAATATCTTACCGTAGTCCTTACCTCCCATTGCATGTACTGTGATCAGTGGTGAGAGGAGGTTTGTGCAAGCGAACGCGATTCCAAAGAGAACAGCTGTTACGAATGCAAGGTTCTCATTGCTGATGTTGAGAAGCATATACATACCTACTACTCCGATTGATACGAGTACGAGGAAGTTCTTATATGTTCCAATTACGTCATTGAGCCATCCGAAGAAAATCTTTGCTCCAGCCATGCTCAGTGAGATTGTACTGATAAGTGTAGCTGCCTTCTCTGGTGAATATCCAAGGTCAGTCAGATAAGCAGAAATATGTGAGAAGATTCCGATAGCACCTGATGAGAGTGAGAATGCGATGATGCATACAGCCCAGAACTTAGGAGTCTTGAAAGCCTGTGCACGAGTGTATCCACCCTTCTGTGATGTTTCGAGCTTCTTCTTAGCTGCAGCTGCGTTAGTCTCAGCTGCCTCAGGATCCTCATCTCCGTAAGCTACGAGACCGATATCCTCAGGTCTGTAACGGAAGAGGAAGAATGTTGGAAGCATGCATATAAGAGCGATGATTCCGAGTGTTCTTATTGCAACCTGGTAGCCGCTTGCTACGATGAGTGAGCTTGCTAGTGGATTGAAGATAGCACTACCGAATCCAGATCCAGTAGTAGCGAATCCCATTGCAAATCCCTTCTTAGCATGGAACCAGTTATTGAGTACGATGTTAGTTACTACAGCACCTGCAAAGTTTGATCCAAAACCTACAACTATAGCTGATGCGTAGATCATTGGTAATGATGTAGCGAATGAGTAGCCGATCCATCCACAAACTACTGCGAGAATACCACATCTTACAACAACCTTAGGATTGAACTTCTCAAATACCTGTCCTACGAATGGTGAGAATCCGCAAACACTGATTGAGATCAGAGAGTTTGCAAATGCAAACTGTGTTCTTGTGAGGTTGAAAGCCTCACACATTGGCTTAAGGAACTGGTTAAATGAGTTAACACAGAGTCCTGTTACTACGGCTGTAAGAAGCCATACTGAGACTAGTAAGAACCATCCATAGAAGATTTTGTTCTTCTTCTTTCCATTTTCAATTGACATATTTTACCTCTGTCGCTTTCGTCTTATAATTGTGGAAAAAATATTTTGCACATTATCACAATAACACGAAATATTTTTTTCGTTATTACTTTATCACTCTATGAAAAACTTGTCAACACACTTGGGCATACTGCGAAAAAATTATTTCATCAAACACAAAGGGGAGAGACCCAAACTGGCCACCCCCCTTTGTGCGATAGGAAATAGAATAAGTTAATTGACTACTTAGCAGCTGCCATTGCCTCAGCTTCCTTATAAGCCTCAGCAAACTTAGCGAGTGATCCCTCACATGTCTTTCTTGATACGCAGTATGAAAGACGCATCCAACCTGGGCATCCGAAGCTATCTGCAGGAACGATGTATACATCGTGCTTTGTGCAGAGCTCTGCAAAGTCTGTTGCTGACATTCCGAATGGAGCCTGTACGAAGAGGTAGAATGCTCCACTTGGGTTAGCTGTGTGGAATCCGATCTCCTGGAGTCCGTTCATCATGAGGTTTCTGTTGTAGATATAGTCGTCCATGTTAGGCTCTACATCTACGCACTTCTCGATAACTCTCTGGAAGAATGTAGGTGCACATACGTTACCTGCGTTAAGAGCAGCCTTCTTGATTGCTCTCCATACGCCCTCGAAGTCCTCGATGTCGTTGTCTGTGCAAACGTATCCGATACGATCTCCAGCAAATGAAAGTGACTTACTGTATGAGTAAGCGATAATTGTATTCTTGTAGTAATCAGGGATGTATGGAACAACCTCATCTGTGTATACGAGCTCTCTGTATGGCTCATCAGCGATGATGTAGATTGCGTGTCCGTACTCCTCACTCTTCTTTGTCAGGAGATCTGCAATCTTCTGAATTGTCTCAGCGCTGTAGATAGTTCCTGATGGGTTGTTAGGTGAGTTGATGATTACACCCTGTGTATTTGGATTGATTGCTGCCTCAAGAGCCTCAAAGTTAATCTGGAAGTTCTCTGTATCAGGTGGTACAACTACCAGCTTATTTCCTCCAACTGCTGCTACTGTGTGGTATGCAGGGAAGAATGGTGCGATAGCGATGATCTCTGAATTCTCATCGATATTGAGGATAATGCTGATTGTGTGAAGAGCTGTTGTTGCTCCAGATACCATGATGAAGTTATCCTTTGTCATGTTGCAACCGAATCTTCTGTTGTATGACTTTGCGATAGCCTCTCTTGTCTCATCAAATCCCTGGTTGCTTGAATATCCGTGGATTGCAACCTGGTCCTCTGCATTAGCAAGCTCCTTCATGCAGTCAAGAACAGCCTGTGGAGGTGGTGTACTTGGGTTACCAAGTGTGAAGTCGTATACGTTATCTACACCAACAACCTTAGCTCTCTCTGCACACAGCTCAGAAAGCTCTCTGATTCCGAGGGACTTTGTTCCTGCAGCAGGCTTTGCGCTGAATTTAGGATTTAACATTAGAATACCTCCGATACATATTTGTTTCGTTCTATACCATTAATTTAGTACAACAATTATATTTCTGGTAAAGTTATTACGTAACATCACCCTTAATGAAAAGTAAATCACAGTATCTGGGTTCGGTCAATAGTATTTTGTTATAAATCTTTCAATATATCAAAAACGTGCAATTTCTCTTACCGAATCGTTATAGAAATCGCACGTTGTTTCTTCTTATTATTATTCAGATATTATACACAGAAGAGATCGTCGCTCTTTGTTACTCTTGACTCTCTGAGCTTCTCTCTTACCTCGTCCTTCATCTCGCTCGCAATCATATTACATAAGATGTCCACCAGTGCAAGTGTTGCTGTGTGAGTGTAGTCGAACACCTTACCCTTTACAGGTGCCACAAGCGCATAGTCTGCCTTGTTCGCAAGTGGGTTAGTGAAGTTGTCAGTAATAGTAATGGTCATAATTCCATTCTCGTTCGCAAACTCTACTGACTCCATTATCTCCTTCAGGATTCTCTGGTTGCTTATAGCAATCAGTACATCACCTGGCTCAGCATCACTGAATATGAACTTCTTCGACAGACCAATGCCAGTGAAGCACTCATGTTCCTTACCGAGACGCCAGCAGTAGAACTCGAGTGACTTTACTACGATCTCACTTCCGAACATTCCGATGATGAACACCTTGTCTGCCTTCGCAATCTTCTCTGCAACAGCCTTAAGTGTATCCTCATCAAGATTATCCTCCATTGCTCTGAGATTCTCGTAGTCCTGCTGGATGGACTGCTGAATAACCTCGCTCTTGATTCCGGAATTCAAGAAGTTATCGAACATATCCTTAGGAGTAATCTGCTCACGGTACAGTAGTTCAATCTCCTTCTTGAAGTCAGAATACTTCTGGTATCCAAGTTTCTGCACTATTCGTGTGATTGATGTAGGTGATAGACCGCACATATCAGCAACCTGTGTGGCACTGAAGAATACCGCCTTATCTACATTATTTAGAATGAGTTCCACAGCCTGACTCTCGCTCGTTGTGAGGTCAGCTGCCAGAATTCTCTCATTCAGTACTCTCTTACTATCGCCCATTAGTATTATCCTTTTCACCATAGTTAAAAAAAATATTTTTCATTTTTATTCTACTACCACAAAATAACTCATGCAATATACAATTATCTCTGATTGTATTAACAAAGAATCAGTACTAGAATATAGATGGATTTGGACAAAGAGATGTATCTATTAATGAAATTCGAGATGAATGAGCGAAAAGGAGAATTATTAGTCGGATCAGCCTATGCTCTGCGTGGCTCTTCCCTCCTCTTCTCCAAGATTGCGCTGCGTACTATGGGACCGTTTCTGCTGATGGGAGTAATGATTGTAACTTGTGCGCGAGGTAGTAGGCATCTACAATTGAATTAAATCTATTAATCCTCTTGCAACTCCCCTAAGGGGAGCTGTCAGAATGTAATTACATACGAAAGGAGGAAGGTCATATGCTCAAGATTGGGGACTTCTCTAAGTTATCTCACCTGACTGTCAAAGCACTAAGGTTCTACGAGAAGGAAGGATTGCTGATTCCAGCAAGTGTAGACAAGTGAACAGGCCGCCGATACTACGAGACAGCGCAGCTTGAAGAAGCAGCTGCTATCAAGTCGTACAGGCAGTTGGATCTGAGCATCGAAGAGATCAAAGCGATTCTCGGCGGTGCCGACAGGCAACTCATCTTTGCAGCAAAAGCCGAGCTTCTAAGGGCCCAGAAGCAGGAACTCGATCTTCGCCTTTCCATCATCAATCACATTCTGGAGGGAGAAGATATGAAGTATCAGATTACAATCAAAGAAATACCTGAGGTTATCGTATATTACACAGAAGCAAGAATTGGTTCTTATCAGGATCTGATGAGTGTCATTCCTGCAATCGGGCAGGAGTGCCTAGAGCTCAACCCAGATTTCAAGTGCGCAGAACCGCCATACGAGTTCTGCGAATATCTCGACGAGGAGCACAAGGAATCAGATATCCTTATCAGACACAACGAGGCGGTTGAAGCTGTTGGTGTAGAGAGTGACAGAATCAAATTCAGAACTGTTCCTGCCACTAAGGTTCTCAGCATCCTGCACAGAGGCGCTTACGAAGAGATTGGAGAAGCTTATGCATTCATTATGAAGTATGCAGAAGAGAACGGCTTCGAGGTAAACGGACTTGCAAGAGAGTCATACATCGATGGAATCTGGAACAAGGAGTCCGTGTCAGACTGGCTCACCGAGATTCAGCTTCCGATCAAATAGTCGTAGTGTCTACTGGTGCGAGAACAGAAACTGGGATATAATCGAGAGGTATTCTTTCGAAGAATCAATCTAACTGACAGGAAGTACGATATGACAGTAAAGATTTTTGATAACAGCTATGTACGTGAATGCCGCGATTATGAGGATGCCAATGTGAGCAAAGCTATGGCCGAGCTTCTTGATTCAACTGGAAGCCTCGACTGGGTTGAAGCTGGAATGACCATTGGAATCAAGCTCAATCTCTGCGGCGCTAAGCATCCAGATACCGCTGCAGTAACCCACCCTGCTCTTGCAAGAGAACTCACTCGTATGCTTGTTGCAAGAGGTGCAAAGGTAGTACTCGGTGATAGCTGTGGCGGACCATTCAATTGGCCGTTCATCAACCGAGTATACGAGGCTACTCAAACATCGAGCTGTGTTGAACTTGGCGGTAAGCTCAACGACAACTTCGGAACGACTAATGTGGAGTTCCCGGATGGAGTTACTCTCAAGGGGTACACAATCTCCAGCTGGCTACTCGAGTGTGATGAGGTTATCAATTTCTGCAAGCTCAAGTCACACGGAATGATGGGCATGACTGGTGCCATCAAGAATCTGTACGGCACAATTCCGGGAACCATCAAAAGTGAGTATCACTATCGCTTCTCAGATCCTATTGCTTTCGCAAATCTGCTTGTCGATCTCGACGAGCATCAGAAACCACGACTGATTATTGTAGATGCTGTAGATATTATGGAAGGTAATGGTCCTACAATGGGCGAGCCAAGACATATGGGACTCCTTATGGCAGGCTCCTCTCCATACGAACTCGACAGAATTGGAGCTGCTCTTCTTGGAGTCAGTGAATCCGAAGTTCCTTATATGGTCGCTGCCAAGGCACGTGGCCTTCTATCAGAAGATTATCAATCTCCCGAGTTCGACAAGCTTGTTGAGGAATATGGGATTAAAGACTTCAAGCGCTCAGGCGCTACATCAAGCTGGTTCATCATTACTGACAACGATCCTGCATTTCGTAAGTTCCTGAAGAAAGGAATGTATGTACTGCTCCGCTCTAAGCCAGCGGTATATGATGGCTGCACAGGCTGTGGACACTGCGAAGAATTATGTCCTGCCGATGCGATTAAGATTCGTAATGACAAAGCACATATTAATAGAAGCAAATGTGTTCGCTGCTTCTGCTGTCAAGAGTTCTGTCCAACAGGAGCGATGAAAGTCAAGCGTTCGCTTGCAGCGAAGATTATGGTTAAGAATCATAACCACTAGTAAACTAGTGGTTTGCTCTGGCCCTGGAAGGGCCTATTACTTGCTCGCCCTCTCAAAGAGGGCACTGAAGGTTTAACATCGCATCACTATCACAAGAGGCCACTAAAAGTGGCTTCTTTTATTTAA
>JAQXQE010000009.1 GCA_029101005.1 Bacillota bacterium
AAGCCTTCCACCGAATTGATGAAAGATCAGATTGAGATTGATCCGGCTGGATACATTATTGCAGATGAGAGTACCCGCACCAACATCCCCGGTGTGTTCGCCGTTGGGGATGTCCGCACAAAGGCATTACGGCAGGTCGTAACTGCTGTAGCCGATGGGGCAACTGCTGTTCACTATGCAGAGGAATATTTAGCAGGAGAAGTTTGAGATGAAAGAAAAAATTAAAAAATGGCTGAAGCCTGAACTTGTCAACACAAGAGAATGAATCAGAAAAGATATTGGCACAACCTATCAAAAGGCAGACTGTGACGCTATTGTCAAAACACGAAAAAAGGGATTCCGGGAGACTGCTAATTTCAGCAAATCTCTCGAAATCCCTATATTTCTGGGCTTTTCAGAACTTTTTTACTTGTTTCGTGACAGAAGAACTACCGTCTCCACATGTGATAGATAGGCTATTTTGGGATATTTTCGCTAATCCTTGGCAAAACCATTATTTTCAAGTCTTAACACACTTTGTGATCAATCTCAAACATCCAAATGACCGACTCACATAAGTAGGCTATTTTACTTTTTTTCCGTGTGTCTGCATATATTCATCCGCGAGTTCATCAGCAAGATACTGATCGCTCATACAATGAAGATCCGATACTCCTTCGCTGATCAAGACATACAGTTCCGAACGGTAAAAGAAATCCATCGCGTCGTCCAGCGACATCTGCATTTTCTCGGCAAAGCATTCTATGATTCTTGCATATTTCTTCTGCATCAATACAGGACTGGCATTCATAGTTTCTCACTCCCTTCATAGTGCAGGCAGGACAGCGCCGCTTCGCTGCGTAAAGCGATCTGCAGGTTGGGTTTCTCAAACCGGAGTCTCTTTATGGCTTCTGCCTTGTCTATCAACTGCTCATAATACAGTTCTACCGTATTGAAAACTCTGTCATTGGCCACACCGCCGCTGACGATATCGTAATCTGATGTATCCTGTCCGCTTCTACAGGAAAGAATGAAATCCAGCCATTCTTCCGAATAGGTATCAAAGCGAAGAATCTTAAGGCTGCCGCAGCCTGATTCATCAAACCGGTATCTGGAAATAATGCCATCCCTGTTTCTTCTGAGGAACTTACCGCACCATGACTTTGCCTGATCATAAATCGGTGTCGTGTAAAAGCCCTTTCCGAAATCGACATTATTTCTGGAGTGGATAATGTCAGGGACTTCGATTGCGAGATAAGAACCGTGATACAATATCATATGCTTACGCCCCTTTCTTTCATGACATCCATGATGTCGCCTATGATATAATCTTTGCTCTGTGTGTGAAGCGCTTCATACTCCGGGGCAATGTAATCCTTCAGGATACTGCTTTTATCACAAAGCATTCTGTAAACCGTTCTCGCATCTGTATGCAGTGCCGCCGCAAGATTCTCAATGCAAAACACTGCGAATTCCAATTCTTTGTTTGTTTTAATCATATTCTGCCGCAACATCGGAGTTTTCTCCTTTAACACTCTTTTTGAACTATATTTGCGGTTACTTCTGCGCGTGCCGCCATCCTCCTCGGTAATGATATTGCTGCGCTTTTTCTTTTCTGATTTGACCTTCCGGAAGTCTTCATCACTGATGATCTGAGGATGTGCTTCCTTCATCTGGTAATAGTATTCCTGTGTTGCCGAGTCGAGCAGCGTTACCGTGCCGGTGTATTTTTCATTCTCAAGCATTTTCTCTATCGTGCGCTTGCTCCATTTTTCCTTCCCAGTCGGAGACGGGATTCCTTCTTTACGCAGGTTCTCAATAATCCCAAGGACACTATATCCTTCTATATACCACTTAAATATTTTCTGTACGACTCCGGCCTGTTCCTCATCAATAACGAGATTCCCTTTTTCATCTTTCGCATACCCGAACAGTCTGCGTCTGTAAAGCCCGGAAGATCCGCTGGCAGCTCTCTTCGCCAGCCCCCATCTGATATTTTCGCTACGGCTTTCATTCTCTGCCTGTGCAAATGATTCCAGAACGGAAATCATCAGATCGCTATCGTAATCATTTGTATCTATGTTCTCTTCCATAAAGATGACTCTGGTACCGGCATTTTTCAGGCGCCTGACAGCATCCAGTGTTTCCGCAGTATCTCTGCCAAACCGGCTGATGCTCTTTGTCAGAATAACATCAATGTGTTCACTTTCACATTCTCTGAGCATCCGGTCAAATTCCTTGCGGGGCGCTTTTCCGTTTGCTGATGCGATATCAATGAATACTTCTTCCAGACTCCACTGTGCATCAGAAACAGTCTTCACCAAGGCGGATATCTGTGCCGTCAGGCTGTTCAACTGATCTCTCTTATTTGAGCTGACGCGACAATATATACCTGCCGTCTTCTGTTTCTGCTCACGTTTTGGCGGTATGTACCAGACTTTCTTTTCCACGAACCAGTGCCCCCTCCGTTCATTTAGCCTAATTATATTACATAATATAACAAATGACAAGTAGGCTATCAAAAATCCGTATCGCAATGGACATCGCGACATAATAAGAACTCCCCGCCGCCGTGATTGGCAGTGAGGAGCTTTGGTATGTCATTCTTTAAGTTCTAATCCCTTAGTCTCTTTGTGGATTAATTCGCCGCCTTCATCTTCAAAATAAGATTCGATTCTTTCTTTAACTTCATTGGCATCCGTATAAGAATCTAAATTCAGCTCCTCATCGATGGTCGAATCACCGTCACTTGAATAAGATACGATGTTATAGTTCTTGCCATACCGTATTTCATACTTGTAGTCTTTCCCGTCCAACGAGTATTCCCATTCCGTAATTCCATCTCCTGTCGATTCACCTGTATGTGAAGAATACATTATGAATCCTGGAATTGAAACTGCCAAAGGAATAACCACAAAGAAAACGACAGCTAAGATAATGACTGTTTTCCAAATGCGTTTGGAACGGCGATTTTTGATGCTCAGCTGTTCATTGATCCTTGCCAGCTGATCAGCCAGTGCATCATTCTTCTCTGAGGAAATTTCTTCTGCACCTAAAAGCTCACCTACAGATACCTCCATCTCCTCAGCAAGTTTTGCAAGCATATCTGCATCCGGAACTGAATAACCTTTTTCCCATTTTGAAATCGTTTGTCTCGTCACGTGCAGTCTGTTAGCAAGATCCTCTTGAGTAAATCCCTTGTTCTTTCTGACAGTCTTGATATTTTGATTAAGCATCATTATTATTTACCTTCCTTTCCTCAAGAATCCTTTCGATTCCAAGGTAAAGGAACTATCTGAAAACATCAAGCAACGCAAATTAACATTGCTGATTATCATTGAAATTCCTGCATTTTCAATCCCTGACATCTAAATAGCCGTATCAACCCACGACATCTAAACAGACCACTCAACCCTACCGTTTCTGACATCTAAATGGCGCACTCGACCCCCGACATCTAAATGGCCGACTCAACCCTCCGGCAAAATGGCCTGTAGATATGTTTCCGTCGAGTGTTTTTCGTGCCGAGCGAGTGACCGTCTCTATCAGAGACAAATCGATAAACGGCTTGTTTTCAAGCCTTTCAGCGCCTCTTACCCTTTAACTTTAGACATCAATACTACGCACTCCACGTGGGACGAGTTAATAAGGTTAATGTCAATGGTTGACGGGAACATATCAACTCTCCCTGTTGCAGGGAACATATCTGCCTACTTCCCTTCGTTAATGTCTACTATATAATACTTCAAATGGTCAGTCTTTCCTTCCCATTTAATATTATATCTTTTCTTTAATGTAACAGATTCTGCCTTCTTGCCTGTTGGCTTTTCAATAGTGCCTTGCAGCATCTCCCCATCTCTGAAGTATGCGTAAATCCCATCTGTCTTTTTACCAGAATAGAAATTCTTATCATTTACCATAGTCAAAGAATATGTGGCATCAAATCCATCATCTTTCAGCTGCTCCATGAAAAGGATGTCCTTTATAAAGGAATACATCTGTTCCGGATACTGTCCGTTCACAGGATACTTAAGTTCAACTGCATATTTTTCTTTATCGTTATATACAACAATATCAATTTCGTGTTTTATAGTTCCTTTTATACCGAAGTACTTTGTATTTCGTTCAAACTGCACTTTGTAATTTGGCAACTGTTCTCTTAAGAAAATACCCAGTTCATGTTGAAGACTAAATTCATTGTATATCTCGATCTGGTTATCTTCAATCATGCTCATAAATTCATATAGTAATTTCTTAATCATTTTTTACCCACCAACCTTGACCATTTTTATAACCATTCCTTTTCATAAAAGGATCCAACACAGCAATTTGTCCTATGCTAGGTATTTCAACACCTTCCGATTGAAGAATACAAAAAACTCTTTTACGCAACTTATCCGCTAATGCAAACCACAATTCTGTCTTCTCCACAGCCTGTCTATGCTCTACTGTGCCTTCAGCTAAATCATATTCTTCATCTTCAATCCACCAAGCCTTATTTTCTACTATTACAAATAGGAATGCCTGATTCCGTCACACATTCTTTTGCGGCTATTTCTGCCATTTCCAATGTCATATCCGGAGAAGGTTCACCACCCATAACAATAATATCTTTATTTACCTTAAAAGCGTTCATAATTTCAACACTTTTCAGTTGTTTATTTGTCCTTTTTTGACAGCAAACACACGCACTCAACATGGCCAGTCCATGGGAACATGTCCACTGGTGTCGCTTCTTTGAACTCATATCCCATATCTCCAAGCAGTTTGATATCTCTTGCGAGTGTTCCCGGATCACAGGATATGTACACGATGCGTCCGATTCCCGCATCTGCGATAGCCTTGAGAACAGTCTCGTCACAGCCTGCACGCGGTGGATCGAGTACTGCAACAGCTTGGTCGCTTGCAAGCGCCTCAACAAGTGCCGCCTCAGCACTATTAGCCTTAGGCTCGTATTCCTCTGCAGTCACCTTGGCGAGCACGTCCTCAGCCTTGCCACAGATGTATCTCGAATTAAGAATTCCATTGATAACTGAATTACGGTTCGCATCGAGCACCGCATCCTTTACTACTTCGATGCCGACTATATTCTTCGCCTTAGTTGCCATCGAAAGGCCGATTGTTCCGATACCGCAGTAGAGGTCGAGCACAGTCTCCTCCCCACTGAGACCTGCGTAGTCTGCCGCGATGCCGTAAAGCTTCTTCATCTGCTCAGTATTCACCTGGTAAAATGACGCTGCCGATATCTCAAACTGTAGCGTTCTGTCGGCAAAGTCCACCTCGTCGAGAATAGTTCTCTTACCTGCGATGAGACGGTACTTGCCATCCCATACTGCATATACACTCTCAAGCGAGAACTCAATCTCTGCAAGACTCTCGTCGATTGCGTAGATCATAGTCTCTGCGTAGTCCATCTTCTCGATCTCCTTGCTCTCGAAGATGACCATCACCTCTCCGGTTCCGAATGCTGTCTTCACTGTAAGTTGCTTGATGTGGCCCTTGTTGAACTGGCGCACAACTGAACTTACTGCGTCCGCTGCTTCTGACTGAAGGAGGCACTCCTTAACATCGACAATCTTGTGTGACTTGCGCTCGTAGAAACCTACGAGATTATTCCACACGGGATACTCTCCCTTATTTCTGTATTTGAACGGCTCATATACCTCTCCGTTCTCATCTGTATACCACTGGCCTACGATGTCGTTGACCTGTGGATCAGCGAGTCCGCCGAGTCTCTCAAGCTTGTCCTTGACCTGCTTCTGCTTGAGCTCTAGCTGAGCCTTGTAATTCATCTCCTGGAAAGTGCATCCGCCACAGCGTGAGCTGTGTGGGCATGCTGGCGCAATTCTATCCTCTGACCCCTCGAGTACAGCAAGGCACTTAGCCTGAGCGAAATTCTTCTTAGCCTTTGTAATCTCAGCCTGCACCTTATCTCCCGGAATGCAGCCATCTACGAATACAGCCATACCGTCGACTCTTCCGAGTCCCGCACCCTCCGCTGTCATATCTACAATATTAGTTGTGATGATGTCTCCCTTATTCAAGTTCTTCATCCTTTCTTCTATCTTCTATGTCCTTAGCGATTGCCTTGATTCTGGCAAAGCGCTTGTTCACTCCCGGCTTCTTGATTGGCGGATCGAGCGCCTCTCCAATCTCAGTGAGTGATGCCTCAGGTCTTGCTAGTCTGAGTTCTGCAACGGCCTTGAGCTGCGGATTGAGCCTATCGTACTCTCCCGCTTCCTTGATTATGCTGATCCACTGCTGCTGCTCTTCAGATGCGGTCAGAGTTCTGTCCACATTGGCATTATCGCAGTTGAGTATTCGCTGAGTCTCTCCTTTGACGCTCTTACCGACTCTAATATTCTCGAAAGTCAGCATGGCTTCATCTGCACCCATGATTCCGAGAATGTCGCTGATGTAGTTGGCCTTCTTCACGTACACGATATAGTCGTCCTTGCGCTTGGTGAGATTACCCGAAAGATCAACGAAGCTTCCGAGCATCTTCTTGAGATCCTGTGCCGTTGTCTGGCTGGCAAGGACGAACTCGAGGTGATAGCTCTTCTTAGGATCAGAGATTGTTCCACATCCGAGGAAGAGTCCTCTTACGTAGGCCTTCTTACAGCACTTGGTACGGATAATCTGGTTGTAGATACCGTCACTGAAGTAGTCATTACCCTCGCGAATCAGGAGCATGCCCGACTCACGGAGAATCTGAGAACTTTTCTCATCTGGGCTGATCTTCAGGTAATATCTGTACGAATTAGCCTTACCAGGCATCATCGAACTACCTACATCTACGCTCGCATTGCTGCCGAAGTAGTCCTTAATCAGCTTCTTATAATGTCTGGCAATTGCAGAATTCTCTGTCGAAGCTACGATGCTGAAGCGTCCGCCTCCGGCCAGCCTAATAGAACCGGCTACTCTGAGGAAGCCGGCTATCTCAGCAAGCATACAGCATTTCTTACTTGGCTCAAGGTGAGCCAGTTCGTTCTTGACTTCGAGTGAAAAAGACATACTATCTTCCCTTTGCCATAAGGTCGAGGTCTCTGTGGTTGACTGTTACGCTGAGTCCGTCAGCCTGCAGAATCTCGGCCATCTTATTCGCCATAGTTACACTTCTGTGGTGGCCACCTGTGCAGCCAAATGCAATATTAACGTGATATTTGCCTTCCTTGATGTAACCGGCAATCATGCTTGTGATTACGCCGTGGAAGTTATCTATGAACTGCTGCGCAAGTGGCGACTTGAGCACGTAGTTCTGTACTTTCTTGTTGTTACCTGTAAGTCTCTTCAGGCTTGGTACGTAGTACGGATTAGGCAGAAATCTCATATCGAGAATGATATCCGACTCTGTTGGTAGTCCATACTTGAAGCCGAAGGAACTGATATTTACTCGGAAGGTGCTCTCACTTACTCCTCCGAGAATCTTATCGTTGAGAATCTGATAGAGTTCCGAAACCTTGAGACCAGTTGTGTCGATAACGAGGTCAGCGTGCTTCTTGATTGGCTGCAGCAGTTCTCTCTCCTCATCGATGACCTTGGCAGTCGCCTTACCGTCGCCGAGCGGATGGTTACGTCTTGTCTCGTTATATCTCTTGATGAGAGTCTGAGTCGAAGCCTCGAGGAAGAGAACCTTGCATCTTATTCCCTGCATCTCGTTGAGCTTTGCAATCACAAGCTCAAGGTCTGAGAAGAAGCTGATGCTTCTGATATCGATGCCGAAAGCTACCTTGTCAGGCGCATTCTTACCGTTAGCACCGAGCTCGATGAAATTAGTAATCAGAGCAGGCGGCATATTATCAACGCAGTAGTATCCCTGATCCTCGAACCAGTGAACCGCCCTCGATCTGCCAGAACCAGAAAGTCCAGTTACGATTTGTACCTCAATCATCTCGCTACCTCTATCTCTCTTCGATGTTCACAATTCTGCTAAGATCGAGTCCCGCTTCCATCGCTCTTCTCACGGTCGGAGCGTAAGTTCCTACGTTCTCAGCTCTGTGTGCATCGCTTCCCACTATAAAAGACACGTCATAATGCGCAGCAAGTCCAATTTCTTCCACAGTTAAGTGCTTATGCTTAGCATTTATCTCCAGAAGAGTGCCGGATTTCTCGCAGGCTCTGCAAATTGCATGAAGATCGAATGGTCCCTTGTCTCCTGGATGAGTGAGAACCTTGATCTTGTTATTCTCAAGAGCTCTGACAACGAGCTCGGTATTGAAGTCTCTGAGCTTATCAATTCCACCTGGAACTGGGAGCTTCTTGTGAGCCAGCCAGTTCTCCTGCATGCAGCTGTCCATAACGCCGTAATGGTATCCGGCATTGACGAAGTCGTAGAGTTCGAACTCCTCTGGACTCACATCAAGTCCGTTAGGAGTGTCCTTGAAGTTCGCTTCAACGCCAAGATAGACCTTAACATCTGGATATAGCTCCATAGCGTCTTCAATCTCCTTGCGAAGAGCTGGCACGTGATCTGTTCCTACTCCGTATATGAAATGCCCTGGGCCGTGGTCTGTAATTGCAAGCTCTCTGATGCCGAGTCTGTGAGCTGTTCTCACATTCTCTGCAACTGTTCCGAAAGCATGCTTAACAGGACCTGTTGTCGAATGACAGGTGTGTGTATGGAAGTCAGCCGTCATTCTGTATTTCTGAATAATCTGTTCTTCAGTCAGTATCATTAGAATTCTTCTCCTATAATTCTCACTTCTGGCTCGAGTGTGATGCCAGACTTATCGAGCACAATCTTCTGAACCTGCTTCATCAGCTCAATAACGTCATCGCAGCTTGCGCCTCCGATGTTGATAACGAAGCCCGAATGCTTCTCGCTCACCTGAGCACCACCAACTGTGAGACCCTTCAGTCCAGCCTCTTCGATAAGTGCTGCTGCGAAGCCGCCAACAGGTCTCTTGAATGTGCTACCAGCACTCGGGAACTGTACAGGCTGCTTGGAGTTTCTCTTATTAGCAAGTTCTCTTACTCTTGCTGTAATCTCTTCCGGATCATCTTCTGTGAGGTCGATGGTCACTTCTGTTACGATTGCACCTGTGCTCTGAATAGCACTAGTTCTGTATCCAAAGCCCATCTCCTCATTGCTGTACTCGAAGTTCTCACTTCCATCAGCGCTAACGAGTCTCACACTTCTTACGATGTCCTTCATCTCTCCACCGTATGCTCCAGCATTCATGAACATAGCACCACCTATGCTTCCTGGAATACCGCTTGCGAACTCGAAGCCGGCAAGTCCATTCTGTGTTGCGAATGCACTTACACCTGACAGGAGCTTAGCTGCTCCTACTATGAGGCTGTTATCCTCACGTCTTATCTGCTCGAAGTCACCTGCGAGCTTAATCATAACGCCTCTATATCCTCTGTCTGATACGAGCAGGTTAGATCCGTTACCTACGAGCATATGCGGAACATCATAATCGTGCATCAGTCTGAGCACTGCCTTGAGTTCTTCTTCATTCGCTGCCTCGGCCCACAGGTCCGCTGGACCTCCGATACGAAATGATGTGTGAAGGCTCATTGCTTCATCAGCGCGACATCTTTCGGGAGTCAGAATCGCCTGCAGCTTACTTGTAATCTCTGGATTAATTGTCATTGTTTACGTCCTCTGTTCTCTTATTTCTATTCTTTCTTGCTTGTTTCCTATCGTTCTTTCTCTCCTGCTTCTTGGCTCTTCCTGCGATCTTCGTCGCATCTATGCCATACTGGTCGAGAGTGAAGTAATCATCAGTAGAAGTCTTGCGCATCTTGTTAGTAAGAGAGCGTGTTGCAAGCTTATTAACGTAGATGTATACTACCGCGAATACTGGTACTCCGAGAATCATACCGACGAAGCCGAAGAGACCACCTCCGATGAGTACCGATATAAGTACCATAAAGCTGTCGATACCAATTGCATTACCAACAATCTGTGGTCCGATGATATTTCCATCAAGCTGCTGAATGATGAGAATCATGATAACGAAGTATACAGCCTGTCTTGGATCCTGAATGAGCAGGATGAGTGTAGCTGGAATAGCACCGATGAATGGGCCGAAGAATGGAATAACGTTGGTTACACCGATGAGAACACTAATCATTGGTGCAAACGGTATTCCAATGATAATCATTACGATATATGTCAGTCCTCCGATAATGAATCCATCTATGATTCTTCCCGAGAGGAATCCAAGGAATGTCTCATTAACGATTGAGCAGAACTCGTAGATATTATCTCTCTTCTTATCTGTGCAGAGTGCATTGATGAGCTTCCTGCAGATAGCAGCAAGTCTGTCCTTGTTGTTAAGCAGGTATACCATGATCAAGATACCTACGAAGATGTTAACTGCAGTTCCTACTAGGGTAAAAATTCCATTTGAAATAGTCGCTGCAAGTTCCTCGTTCTCGGCCTGCAGCACATGTACCTGCAGCCACTCGAGAATCTGTGTTGTTCCTACATTTGCTACCCTGTTGAACCACTCTGTGAATGCCGGGAATCTCGTGAAGTTCTCTGTCAGCCATATTGAGAATGCAGCGAGCTTATCCGGTGCTGTAGCAACGAGTTCTACCACACTCTGAATCGCCTGCGGAATGATGAAGTAGCTGATCAGCGCAATTGTTCCGAGCAGGACAACAAGACAGATAACTGTGGCAATTACTCTTGCGATGCTGAGGCAGGTTCTGTTCTCTTCTTGTTCATCTTTCTCGATTACAATTACCAGCGGAAGCATTCTAGGTCCAGCTGCAACTGGCACAGCCGTCTTGCCAGCGAGATATCTGTACGCGCTCTTGACCACCTTGTTGTAGATTGGGCAGAGCAGGAAAGAGCACAGCACACCAATATAGATCGGCATCAGAGTTTTGTTAATCACCTCAAAGCCGATTGACAGCTTGGACTTCGCCACCCATCCGTTGAAGATGATGAGCAGCGCTCCGCAGATCAAGATTGTAAGAGCAGCCTTGAAATAAGGGCTTCTGGCAAACTTCTTAAACAAATCGTTCTCCCTTCAAATCTATGCATTTCGACTGCAAAAGGTCGCAATTATCCATGTTCATTTTACAACAAAAAATGCCTGATTTGAACGTCTACACAGAATCTTTACACGCATATTGGAGTTTCCCGCAGAATAATTACTGCAGTTATTGAAATTATCTATTTGTAACCGTCACTACTTTGGGCATATCATATTTCTGTATGGCTTTGCCATTAGATATGCTACAATACAATTTGATTATAAATTCTAGGAGGATATTATGAGACTTGATGCAAAAGGCAAGCAGTGCCCAATTCCAGTAATTATGGCTAAGAAGGAGCTCGACGCTAACACACAGGATCTTGAGATTCTGGTAGACGGACAGGCTCAGATTGACAATCTTGCAAGACTCGGAGATTCAGTTGGCAGACCTGTAACAAGCGAGCCATGTGATGGAATATTCCTTGTTAAGTTCGCTAACGGCGACACAAAGTCTGTAGATGGAGACGGAAGCGAGTACTGCAATGCTTCAGCTAACAATACATACGCTGTATTCTTCAACAAGGACTCTGTAGGAAGCGGTTCAGACGAGCTCGGACTCAGCCTCGCTAAGATGGCAATCTTCACACTCAGCGAAAGCGACAAGGTTCCAGCTTACATCCTCTTCATGAACGGCGGAGTTAAGCTCACAACAGGAATCGAGCCACAGATTGTTGAGAATCTTCAGACTCTCATCGACAAGGGCACAAAGGTTCTCGTTTGCGGAACATGCCTGAACTTCTTCGGAGTTAAGGATGATATGAAGGTTGGTACAGTAAGCAACATGTACGACATCCTCGGCGCTATGCAGGAAGTTGGCAAGGTCATCACTCTTTAATTAAGGAAAGTACATGAACGATTATTATCTCTACACATTTGCTTCAACGCATGCAGCTATTCTGACAGAGAAGCTTCTCAAGCCGGCAGAGTCAAGAATTATGCCTGTTCCTCGCTTTATCTCAGCGAGTTGCGGCATCTCAGTAATGATTAAGCCAGAGAACAAAGAACTCGCAGAGAAGATCTTCGCAGAAGAGAGTGAGCTCACAGCAGAGGAGTACGCATACTATCACATCTACAAGGATGAGAATGGCGAACAGCACTGCGATAAGCTGGAGAACTAACGACACAACAAAAGGAACTGCCCAAGGGCAGTTCCTTTTAGCTTGCTTAATAATATTACTTGTTTCGCTTGAAGATCTTTCTTCTGAACAGAATGAGATTCAGTACGATGAAGTATGCAACGATGATGATGTATACCTTGACAGGTGCTACTGGCGCCATTGTTGCGATGATCATCATAGGGAAGCCGAACACGATAGCAGGAATTGTCTGGTATACCAGGTTGTCCGCTGCTGGTGTTGAGAAGTCCGGGTCGATTTCTCTGAGGAGGATAACTCCTGTGCTGGCTGTTCCTGTGAGCATTCCATACATTGCGAGCAGCTGCTCCTCCTGATACTCAGGGAAGATTGCTCTTGCAACGAATCTGTTATAGAAGAATGTTGCGAATGCGCCAACGACTGCGAGAATGAGGATGAGTCCCCAGTAGTCCTCGAGCATATCGAGTCTGATAGCTGCGATTCCAGCTGTAACCATAATGTCGAAGAAGAGGTTTGACGCTCTTGTCATCAGGAAATTGTTAGTGTATCTCTTCTGAACGAGGCTCTTATTGCGGAAGATGTTCATGATTCCCTTAAGGATTACTGCAGCGATAACTCCGAGCAGGAAGTTGAAGCCGTAGATGATTGCCTTGAGTCCAGGGAGGAGATTGCCGAGGCAGTACATCATAAGGTATGCAACGAAGTATGTTACTCCGATGAATGCAATCTGGATTGTCATCTTATCGATGCTGTCCTGCATTGGAATCTCGTTCTCTGCCTGAATGTCCTCAGCGATGATTCTCTCGAGTCTGCTTGTGTCTCTAACTGGAAGTCTGTTCTGTTTTCTGAGGACGTTGAGGTAGATTACTCCACCGATTGCCGCACTGATGAATCCGAGTGCTGCGATTGTGAGTCCGAAGTTCTTGCCCCCTACGAAGCCGTACTGTGCCTCGTACATTCCACCGTAGTTCATAGCCTGGCCTGTTCCCTGTCCGAAACCGAATGGCAGGATAATACCTGCTGCAGGGAAGAAGCCGCTGATGATCTTTGCAGCTACGAGTGTGATTCCGAGGCCGAATATAGCCTGAATCAGATATGATGATACTGTAGTTACTCCAGTGTCGAAGATCTCGATGCTTCTCTTCTTTGTCAGCTTGTTCTCAGATACCTTCAGTGTTGAAGCGATGAATCCAAGAGCAAGGCAGTGATAAGTCAGAATCTCAAGGAATGCGTATCCATTTCCATTGAAGATAGGTGTATCAAAAAAGAGATTTCCTGTAATAAGCTTGTATACGCTTCCTAAGATAAGGAGCAGTGTTCCTCCGATTACCGATGTAGGGATGAGTGACACTCTGAGGAATGCCACCTGCTTCTTGAGCAGGTTACCTGCGAGAAGTCCTCCCATGAGTACAGCAATAAGGAGAATTGATCCCCACACACTATAGTCCCAAAAATTGTTCATTTGAATGTCCTTTCTTTATGTTGTTCCAACGGTTATAGAAGTGCACGAACTTAAGAGCATTGAATCTCTCATCGCTCTTAAGCTGATAAACTGCATCACTGCAGTAGATGTCCAGCAGATTCCTGCCGAGCACCGTAATCGCAGAAGCGTCTGCGAAGGGTATCTCCTCTCGTCTGCCATCGTTGTGAATGAAGACTATTCCGCCACCCTTCAGTTCAATTCCGATGCCTGACTCAAGAAGTTCCTTATTCTTGTAGAGATTGACCTTATAGAGGTCGGCCTTCTCTTCATATATCACCTCGTCTTCTCTTGAGACAAGATCGAGCTTGTTAACGTAATTCTCCTGATATTCGTACCAGTCCAGCACCTGCTCGAAAGGCGAGTCGAAACCCACTCCCTCGAAATGCTTATTCGGCAGATATCTCATCCCCTTATTACACTTGAGACACTTGATAATATCGCCTCTGCTCTCAAATCTGCTGAGTCCGCAGTCCGGGCATACGTAGATTGCCCTCTCCATATACTCAGCAAGAGTGTTACTATGATACTCTCCGACGATATTTCTCTCATCGACATTAATCTCTGCTACGATTGCTGCCATGAGCTCGTCGTCTGTCATCTCTGCATACTCTTCAGGCTCGATGATTCTTGACACATATGATTTCATCGTTCCCTTGCGCACATCATTCGACCATCTAGGCTGAACTCCGTATCCGCCTTCAATACGATAGCAGGCGATTGGGAGCTTGAACTTCCTTGCCATAGGAGCGATAGTAGCTTTAATATGGCAGAGTTTGCCGCTGTAAGTTCTGTTTCCCTCAGGCGAGAGCGCAATTGAGCCACCCTCCTTAACAACCTTAATAGCAGTCTTAACCGCAGTGACATCCTTGGCCTGCTTCTTGATTGGAATCGGTGCAACCGCCCATCTCAGAAGCTTTGACAGGAAGCCCATCGAGAAGATATCCTCAGATGCGATGAAATATATCGGTAGTCTGAGTGATTCAGCCACGAAGAACTGGTCGTACGCCGTCACGTGATTGAAAACAATCAGCATCTGCCTTCGGTCATGACACTTGACCATATCGATGTGATATTTGATCTTGCACATTGGAATAATCACCAGCTTCGCAAGATTCATAATGATTGCGTGCCTGGTCTTAACCCAACTTGATTTCTTCTTACCCGCCATGGTCTCTCCTTACTTTGTCAGAACGTAGGTCTTAACATATCTTCGACCCCACTGGCAAGACTCATTGAAACTGTGCATCCAAAGGTCGAGCTTGTCGCCCTTGATTGCACCTCCGCAATCATTCGCAACTGCAACTCCGTATCCTTCAACGAAGAGCAGAGTTCCGTACGGAATTACTCTTGGGTCAACCGCGCATGTTCCGTATACACAGTGGCCACCCGAGGCACCATACGCGTTCTCTCCCATGTAATATGCTGTAGTGTTAGCGATAAAAGTTCTTGAGACTTTGTACTCTCCCGTGTGTCCCGTAAGGGATGTTCCGAGTCGTAGTGCATTATCCACCGGCTCGTCAATCCACTTCTTGACCTCACGCTCAGTCTTAACCTTCTCGCCATTGATATATGTTGTTGTGTAAGTGAAGATTCCCTCACCGTCGTGTCCCTTTGTGATCTGAACCTTACCAGAGTAGAGTTTCGGATCGAGGACTACGACATTTCTCGCCTTCTGAACTTCCTGCTTCTCTTCAGTAAGCTTATGGAGTTCCTTCATTACAATCTTGCTCTTGAGGCTGACCTCAGTATCTCTTGCAGGAATTACAATGTCATCATTGTCAAAGACTACATTGTTGAATTCCAGATTCTGCTCTACCGTTCCAGGAATCAGGTAGAAGTCCTGCTTCTCTCCAACAATCTCAGCGCTCGCGAGTTCTGACTTCTTAATCAGAATTCTGTCACCATCCTTGATTGGGTGCTCAGCCTTAGGATACACATAATCTGTATCAAGCACCTCGAAGCCGCTATCTGCGATAGCCGCTTCAACAGTGTTCCCTCTTGTTGTTACCTTCGCCTCTTCACTTCCCTCGAATGTCTGGTACTCAACAACAACCTTCTGAGGAATCAGGTAATCTGCAAGCTGCCAGCCTCCTGTCAGCAGAGTCAGCGCTATCATAGCAGCCAGTGTCGCATTGTGTCTGTCTGCTGTGAAGAACTTGCCGACTTTGGTCTTAGGATTGAGGCTGTTGAACTTCTCCTCGATTGCTGTCATCCAGCTCTTCTTGTGCTCACCAGTTGGTGGGATTGGAAGAGGTTCTGGTTCTGGTTCTGGTTCTGCCTCTTCGTCGAGAGCTGCATCAAGTTCTGCAGCGTTAATCTCCTGAGTAGCCCTGAGCTCTTCAGCTTCGATTCTGTCAGCTATAGCCTCGATTTCCTCGCCTCTTGATTCGAGCAGAGCCTGAATCTTCTCGATAATAAGCGCATCTTCTTCCTCGAAGGATTCGCCCTCAGCTTCGATGAGATTCTTTATATTCTCAATAATCTTTCTGTCGTTTGTCATTCTTACCCCTTTTGATTGATCAATCTGGCTGTCTATAGTAAGCCATTTGGATTAATTATAACAATATTGCACTAAAAATGGTAGTTTTTGAACGTATCGGTTAACTATACGAAACTCCGCCATATTTTTGCACAAATTGAATACAGCACTTTATCAATCTAATTTGGTATAATCTAGACAATAGGGGGAAACGATATATGAGTTCAAATAACAGAAAGAAGCTTCTCGATATGATCAGAATTCTCTTCGAGAAGACCGATGACGAGCACTACCTGGATACCTATCAGATTATCGAGGAACTGGAACTTCTCGGACACGAGAAGACAGACCGCAAGACTATCGAAACAAGTATCAAGTTCATGATTGAAGAGCTTGGATACGGAATCGAGAAGGAGAAGGGCGCCCCTAACAGATACCGTTGGGTTGACCGCACCTTCGAGCTCGCAGAGCTCAAGCTTCTGGTCGATGCAGTTCAGTCATGCAGATTCATCTCAGATAAGAAGAGTAAGGCTATCATTGACAATCTGAAGAGTCTGACAAGCGCAGCAAAGGCTGAACAGCTTGACCGAAAGATTGTAACTTCTAACACATTCAAGCGTGACAACAGCTCAGTGCTCTACAGCATCGACGCAATCAGCGAAGCAATCAGGATGAACCGCAGGCTCAATTTCACAATGGTCGACTTCGGCACAGATATGAAAGAGCATCCGCGTTACGATGGCAAACTCCACGAGGTAAGCCCATACGCACTGCTTTGGAATAACGACTATTACTACATGCTCGGAATTGACACCGAAGATGTGAGCAAGGTCAAGACCTACAGAGTCGACAGAATGAAGGATACACTTCTCCTCTACGAGCCAGCGATTCCGGCACCTAAGGACTTCAGCCTCGACAAGTACTCAAGCCGTGTATTCGATATGTTCACAGGCGTGACAGCACAAGTTGAGATTGAATGCCGCAAGCCGTACCTGATGAACTACCTCATCGACCGCTTCGGTAAGGACTTCAAAGTACTCTCAACCGAAGAAGACGGCTCATTCAGAGTCAGCGTTATGGTCGACGCTAGTCCAACATTCTACGCATGGATCTTCCAGTTCGGAGGAGATGCGAAGATTGTCGCTCCGTCGAAAGTGTGCGAGGAATTTGCAGCAATGCTCGACGCACAGCGATAGGTTATTTGCAAACGAGAAAACAGACATCCGAGGGATGTCTGTTTTTCTTTGCGTAAGTTTACAGCTTGACCGACTTTGGTGCGTAGGCCTTGACGTGAATACCGTCGCCCTCGTATTTCTCTTCGATAATCTGTCCGTATTTCCTGATAAGTGCCAGCTTGCTCGAATCCGCATAGCTGATAACTGTATCTATGTAACTTCTTGTCTCAGAGAGAATCTCCGAAAGAGCCTCGAAGAGCTCATCGATTCCCTGTCCAGTCTTGGCGGATATCTGGACTGATCTGTCCGCCTCGAAATCCTTGAAATTAGCTTCTTCAACAAGGTCAATCTTGTTCCAAGCCGTGATTACCGGCTTGCCGACAACACCGAGATCTTCAAGTGTGTCATTAGCAACCTTGCGCTGAAGCTCCGACTGAGGGTTTGAAGCATCAACTACGTGCAGGATGATATCTGCGTATTTCGCTTCCTCGAGTGTGCTTCGGAAAGCATCTACGAGATGGTGAGGCAACTTATTGATGAAACCAACTGTATCTGTCATCAGTACCTCCTGACTGTCAGGCAGAATCGCAGTTCTTGTTGTCGGATCAAGTGTAGCGAAAAGCATATTCTCTGAGAGAACATCTGACTCTGTAAGTCTGTTGATGAGAGTCGACTTGCCCGCATTAGTATAACCAACGATGGCAACTGTTGGCACAGGACTCTCCGAACGCTTCTTACGAGTTGTTGCTCTTACCTGCTTCATAGATTCAATCTCATCTGAGAGCAGCTTGATTCTGTTCTGAATAACTCGGCGATCTGACTCGAGCTTAGTCTCTCCAGGACCTCTAGTTCCGATTCCAGCTCCAAGTCTCGACATCGCTTCACCGATACCTCTGAGTCTTGATGCTCTGTATCTGAGCTGTGCAATCTCAACCTGAATCTTACCCTCTCTTGTCTTCGCATGCGAGGCGAAGATATCGAGAATGAGAAGAGTTCTGTCGAGAACCTTCGCATCAAGTCTATCCGAAAGATTGCGCATTTGCGAAGGAGTGAGCTCATCATCGCATACGATACCAACTGCACCCTGCTGCTCGAGCATCTCCTTGAGTTCAAGCACCTTACCACTTCCTACATAAGTAGCACGCTCTGGGTGTTCAAGATTCTGAACTACCATACTTGATGCCTCCGCACCTGCCGTGCGAAGCAGCTCCTGCAGCTCCTCCAGCGACTCCCACGCAGTATTCTCCCCGCGCTTGCTCGCTACAGCTACGAGTATATATTTCTCTTTCTCAATTACCTGTTCTTCGTGCATTCTTCCTCCATCTGATAAGCCATTCTACTTATCAAGGGTTCTCTTAATTACTTCAAAAGTCTCGTCACTGATGTAGTGCTCGACACGGCATGCATCCTCTGCCGCAATCTCAGGACTAACACCCAGATTAACAAGAACCTTTGTAAGCACCTCATGTCTTTCGAATATTGTCTCAGCAACTGTGCGTCCATCATCTGTCAGCGTGATTGCCCCAAGCGAATCCATTCTAATCAAGCCATCGCTCTGCAGCTTCTTAACTGCGCGGCTTACTGATGGCTTCGAGTATCCCATCTCGTCAGCGATGTCCACTGATCTTACGTGTTCAAGTCTGCCAGCGAGACGAAGTATTGTCTCGAGATACATTTCTCCAGATTCATGAATTCTCATATCTATACCTTTCCATCGGCACCATTGTGCCATTAATACATATACTTTTGTTATTCTATCATCAAATCGCACTCACTCGCAACTTGCACCACTTTCGCTTCTATGTTATAATCCACAACGACTTGAATAAGGTAATTAAAGTATTAAGCAATCGCTTCGATCCACGTTTGTTAGGGAAAATCCCCGGCAAGCGTGTTTTTTGTTGTATGGAGCGTTTCAAAATTATAATTAAAGGAGTTTGTACTAATGAACAAGACAGCAGAGTTTATCAAAGGTATCATCACGGTAATCTTCGGCATGCTCATCTACGCGATTGGTGTATGTGTATTCATCGTGCCATCTGGCCTGATTACCGGAGGAACAACAGGTATCGCCCTGATTGTTAATCACTTCCTCGGCATATCAATCTCGCCGATTATTCTTATCTTCAATATTGCAATGTTCGTTGTAGGTTACTTCGCATTCGGTAAGAAATTCGCGCTTAACACACTAACAGCTACACTCGCATACCCGCTGTGGGTCGGACTGCTCGAGAGAATCATCGGTGACTTCGTACTGACAGACGACATCCTGATTTGCGCCCTCTTCGGAGGTCTCTGCATCGGACTCTCACTTGCTTTCGTTCTCAGAACAGGTGCAAGTACAGGCGGTATGGACATCCCACCACTGCTGCTTCAGAAGTTCGCAGGCATTCCTGTATCCGTAGGCCTCTATATTTTCGACTTCGCAATCCTCATCGGACAGATGCTCTACTCAGAATCACGCGCAAGTCTCTACGGCATTCTGCTCGTTATCGTGTACACTCTTACTCTCGATAAAATGCTCGCGCTCGGAGAGAGCCGCTCCCAGGTACAGATAGTCAGTGAGCATCCGGACGCTATCCGCGAGGGCATCATTCGCGAGCTCGACCGTGGCGTTACACTGCTCCACGGCCGCACAGGTTACCTCGGCATCGAGACCGATGTGATTCAGTGTGTAATCTCACCTCGTGAGATGCGCCATATGGAGAAGCTCGTTCACGGCATCGATCCATCCGCATTCATCATCCTGAGCAAGGTAAGTAGCGTTAAGGGACGCGGCTTCAGTGAGGCAAAGAAATATCTTTAGGAGAAACCGCATACTAACGCATAGCAAAAGGACGAGCTTTCGCTTGAACTGGTAACATCAAAGTAGACATACTAAAAGAGCGGACTGCCACACCCAAAAGTGCAACAATCCGCTCCAGCAACCCCGGAGGCACGCTGACAAAGTCATTTGGGAAATTGTCCAGCCACTAAGCCACTAAAGCTTCTTGGATTTCTCAGCCGCCTTATTGATACAATCGATAACCGCACCTCTCATGCCGCCTCTTTCGAGTGCTTCGCAGCCTTCGATTGTGGTTCCGCCTGGTGATGTTACCATGTCCTTGAGCTGGCCTGGGTGCATTCCGGTATCGAGAATCATCTTGGCTGTTCCGAGGCAAGTCTGTGCAGCGAGCTGGTATGCTACAGCTCTTGGGAGTCCTTGCTTAACTCCACCGTCTGCCATAGCTTCGATGAACATTGCTACGAATGCTGGTCCGCCACCGTTGAGTGCACAAGCTGCATCGATGAGCTTCTCTGGAATCATTACAACGATACCGATTGCTTCATAGATTGCCTTGGCAATCTCGAACTCCTCGTCTGTGAACTCATTGTCTGAGCATACTGCGAATGCTCCCTCGAAAACCATTGCTGGTGTGTTTGGCAGGAGTCTGAGGATTCTTGGGTTGCCGTCGATATTATTGTGAAGTCTCTCAGTTGATACGCCGGCTACGATTGACATCATTGCCTTGCCGTCGAGTGCCTTCTTGCACATACCGAGAGCCTCTTCCATCTGCTGAGGCTTAACTGCGAGAAGGATGATATCACTCTTAGCGCATACGTCCTCATCTGACTCAGCGAGGTTAACGCCCCATCCAGCTGCCTTGTCCATCATTGCTGGGTTGATATCGTATACGTATACGAGGTTCTTATCGAGAACACCGCTCTCGAGAGCTCCGTAGAGGATAGCTCCACCCATATTACCGCATCCGATTACTCCGATTCTCTTGTTAATCATAATGATCTCCTTTCGGGATTAGTCCAAATCCCATTTGTTTTTCTATTCGTTAGCTCTGTGGTATTCCCAGGCTTTCTCGATTGCACCTGGGGTCTCCATCAGAAGCTTTGTGCCTTCTGCCATGCATCTAGCCGCGTAGAGCATTCCCTTCCAGCCTATGCTCATTCCCGCCTGCTTCTCAGTCGCCCAGTGGTGAAGAGGTGTGCCCGTGACCATAGTCTGCGCGCTGATAGTGATCAGCGGAACAGTGTGGCTCACCTGAGATGCATCAGTGCCGATAAATATAATCTCCGGCTCGTCCTCAAGTTCGCAAAGTCCAGTGAAATACTTGCCGCCATTCTCGAGTCCAGCCTCTTCAGTGATCTGCTTAGCGAATTCCATCTCCGCATCATCGTATGTAGGGGTCGGAATCTGTTTCATCGCCTCGTAGTAGAGTTCGACGAGAGGTCTGTTCACTTTCATCTCATCGCAGTAAGCAACGAGTTCGATATCCACACTTGTGCCAGTCATGATGGCCGCACCGCGTGCGCAGTCGTCGACCCTCTTCGACGCATCCTGTGTGTGGCTTCGCTTAGGCGAGCGAATGAAAAAATTCGTCTTCGCACGATTCGGAACGATGTTCGCTGGAATGCCGTTGTCCACGTAGGCGTAGTGCATTCTCACATCAGTCGATACGTGCTCGCGAAGGTAGTTCACGCCAACGTTCATGATCTCGGCAGCGTCGAGTGCGCTTCTTCCGAGTTCAGGTGACTTCGATGCGTGAGCTGCCACTCCGCTAAAAGTATAATTCTTTATGTCGATAGCTGGCCAGATGTCGTTGCTGATGCGGTTCCTATCGAAAGGATGCCAGGTTACCGCAACATCGAGATCGTCGAAGCAGCCCGCGTCATTCATGACGATTTTGCCTGACATTATCTCCTCTGCTGGTGTACCGTATACACGGATTGTGCCCGATGCACCGCTTGCGAGCATATCATCGCGAAGCGCGATTGCGGCCGCACAGACCGCAGTGCCTAGCAGATTGTGGCCGCAGGCGTGACCAAGGCCAGGCAGAGCATCGTACTCAGCGAGGAAGCCAATCACTGGCTTACCCGAACCCCACTCCGCAGCAAAAGCCGTCGGAATATCCGCAAGTCCGAGTTCAACTGCGAAACCGTTCTCTGCAAGATATGAAGCAAGGCTCTCGCATGAGCAGGTCTCCTCAAAAGCAATCTCCGGATTCGCATGAATCTGGCTTGCAATCTCTATCAGTTTGTCGCTGTTGGCATCGAGCCAAGCGGTAATTCTGTTATCTTTAGAATTCATATAATCTCCTGTTCCGAGATAGTCAGTTCAGAATGTATATCCATCGTACTCAGCGAGGACATCGAGATACTCCTGTCCGAAGAGCTCTGCGAACTCAGCAAGAGCTGCATCAACAGCCTTCTGACCATCGTCTCCGAGCTTGTCTACGAGAACCTTGCTGATAGTCGACTTGATGTGAGCAGTGTGGAAGTTGAAATCCTTCTGGCATGAGCTTCCGAGCTCAGCCTTCTTGGCAGCGATTGCCTTGTTCTCTTCCTCAGTTACTGGATTTCCCCAGTCGAACTCGCAGCGCTCACCGCCCCAGCTCATTGAAGTAGTGGTTGGTGTGCATACGAAGTCAGGATTGAAGCCCTGATATACAGCATTGTCTACGTTGACACAGTAGTACTTGCCGTACTCTGTGATATTGTGCTTCTTCCACGCATCGCACCATGCGCACTTAGCGATATATGTCTGCAGAGTTGGCTCAGTCTGAAGCTGACCGAACTCCATCTGCCCTGGATAATCTGGAACCCACTCACCGTAAGCCTGGTTAGCCCATGTTGTCAGCGGATCTCCATTAGCAAGAGCATTCGCAGCCATGCGCGCACCTCTCTCCTTGCCGTACACATCCATTCCCTCGAGAATTGCCTCCTTGCCGGCCTCACCGCATCTGGTGATTGCCTGTCTCGACAGAAGAGCGAAGAGCATAGCGTGATGCTCGATTAAACACTTAGTCTTATTCTCACCCATTTGACCAACCTTCTTTCTGTAATAATCTAATTCCTATAATAGCACTATGGAATAGAAAATGGACTGTTTTTTGTCAAACAGTCCATTGAAATTTGCCATATCGTTATTTGAAATACTTGCCAACCTCGTCCTTGTATACCAGGTCCGTGCTACCGCCACACTCTGGACAGAGGTAGCTCTGATATCCGAAGCCCTGACCATAACCGTAGAAACCAGCCTCGAGCTTATCGCATCCACAGAATGCGCATATCTTCTCGGCAGAACCATCGCGGTTATCGACAGCTCTGTGCTGCTTGAAATTAGGCAGGCTGTCCGTGTCCCTTCTGTCGAAGCCACCGGCAACATTATTCAGTTCAGTCTCCGTCATTACCCATCTTCCGTCTGCCATCTCTATCTCCTCAATGCCTCAAGCTCATCTGCTGTCAGCCTTCTGTACTCGCCAGGCGCAAGTGACTCATCGAGCCCAAGCGCACCCATCGATACCCTCTTCAGATACACAACGGTACTTCCAAATGCCTCGAACATTCTCTTAACCTGATGATATCTGCCCTCACGCAGAATCACCTCGTACACAAGCTCATCCACCCTGCAGATCTCCGCCGGCATAGTGAGCTTCTCATCTCCGATGTCCACGCCCTCAGCAAAAACCTTCATCTCTTCCTCGCTAAGGTCTCTGTCAACGCGTGCGATGTACTTCTTGTCGACATGCTTCTTAGGCGAAAGCAGTTCATGTCCAAGCTGACCATCATTCGTAATCAGCAGGAAGCCCTCTGTGTCCTTATCGAGTCTTCCCACAGGGAAGAGCCCCTTCGGATTCTCGCCCTCGAGTAACTCAATAACAGTGCTGCTGAGTCCGTCTCTAGTTGCACTCACCACCCCCTGAGGTTTGTTGAGCATGAAGTAGCGGAACTCTTCGTAGCACAGCTGAATTCCATCCAAAACAACAACAGCATTCTCTGCGTCCAGTTTAATGCTGTTGTCCTTAACGGGCTGGCCATCAACGCTGACTCTGCCCTTCTTTATTAAATTCTTAACTTCACTTCTCGTACCTGCTCCGCACTCTGTGAGGTAGCGGTCGAGTCGCATCATCTTAGGCATAGAATACTCTCTTATCTTCGTACATATCCTGCTCGGCCTTATTGATCATCTCCTGGAGATTCGCACCCTTACCGTAGCAGAAGCCCATAGCAGCAAGATTGTTCCTTGAGCTCAACTCATTATACATTCTATCCACCTTGGCTGCAAAGAGAGGTTCCTCAATAGTCTTAACGAGAAGCACGAATTCGTCTCCTCCGATTCTGTACATATCATTAGCTCGGAAATTTTGTCGAAGAACATCCACAAACTCGAGTATGAGCTTATCTCCAGCCTCGTGGCCGTACATATCATTAGTAGCCTTCAGGCCGTTGAGATCACAGAAGATTACTCCGACATTCATATCCGGATCCATATTATTCTTCTGCAGATCGTAAGCTCTTCTGTTCTGAAGTCCAGTGAGGGCATCGAACATTGCCATCTCTGCAAGAAGCTGCTCTCTGACCTTACTCTCCTCAAGTACACCGTTCTGTACGAGCAGGAAGAGTCCAAGCTGAGCAAGGGCAATTGATGGCAGCGTATACTCAACTCTAACAGTACTCATACGCTCGAAAACAGTCGACAGATTAGGAATTACCATAATGAGAACAACCGCATACAACGACTGATCACCAAGACAATCCCTCTTCACAACTACAATAACAAACAGGTACACCAGGCAGAAGAGGCACACCAGCCCCTGCATACTCTCGTGCGGCCCAGGAATGTAATAACCATTCTGCACAGTGAACACCTGACCAGTTAAGCTCATGATTGTAACTATCACCATATCGATGGCACAAGTTATGCTCACCACATTCGCATAGGCATATGGGAACGCCATCTCCTCATTGATGAGCGCACGGATGTAGTACGCAAAAGCAGCAGTGATGAGATCGACCGTCAAGATAGGCACAAGGTTGAGAATCATAATAATGAGATCAGGAGCTTTGCCATCCAAGACATACGAAAAGAAAGCACAGATATTGCCTACTATGCAAATACATACGCTTGTCAGAAATGTCTTGCGTCTTGCATCTCCTCTGTCGTACTGCTTGCCCGAAGCAAACAGGCTCAGTACGAGGATTGCAACAGCAAATCCTAAAGTTGATAGATTCCCGCCCATATACTCCCCCTAACGAGTTATTGAGACAATATTACCACAAGAACACGCATACACAAACACTTGTCGGTATCGAGCACAACAAAAAAACATCGCTCGCTGAGGAATCAGCGAGATGGACTCATAGCTTACCTCCTTGTTCGTGTCTATAACACTTATTGCTATGATTGTTTGTTTTTCTTGGCCAGCAGTCAAATAGTAATGGTCAATTTGTGCAAGGATTGTTATACTTTAATGAGATTAGAAGCAAAAGGAGGCTGTCACTTTGAAGATTAAAGTTAAGAATAGCAGCTGGCAACATGTCAGCGAGATGCCTCACCTTGAGCGAAAGCCTCCGATGAAGCAGTCCGCCTTTGCCCGCTGGCTACTTAAGGCACTGTCCGCCGGTGAGCTTAAGGATGTTGACTTCTCATATACAGAGATTGGAATGGAGAAGCTCAAGAAGGACGAGCCTTGCCTGATTCTGATGAATCACTCGAGTTTCACCGATCTCAATATTGCCGCTAAGCTTTTCGCCGACAGACAGTACCACATCGTCTGCACCAACGACGGTCTCGTTGGCAAGGCTGGTATCATGCGCTGGATTGGCTGCGTGCCAACCCCTAAGTTCATCGGCGACATGCGACTCATCAAGGATATGAAATACTGCGTTGATGTTCTCAGAAGTTCTGTTGTCATGTTCCCTGAAGCGAGCTACTCCTTCGACGGAACTGCAACGCCTCTTCCTAAGAGTGTCGGCAAGCTGGTTCGCCTCCTGAAGGTGCCAGTTATTATGGTCCGCACTCAGGGTGCTTTCCTGAGAGATCCGCTTTACAACAATCTGCAGAAGCGCTCTGTCAAGGTCACTGCAACTGTGGAGTATCTCATCTCTGAGAACGATCTCTGCACAAAGTCTGTTGACGAGCTCAACGAGATTCTGCAGAAGGCTTTTGATTATGATCACTTCCGCGAGCAGCTCAAACTTGGTATAATTATCGACGAGCCATTCAGAGCTGATGGTCTGCACCGCGCCCTCTACAAATGCCCTGTCTGCGGCACGGAGGGAGAGATGCGCGGCGAGGGAATCTCGCTACGCTGCAATCACTGCGGCTCATCCTGGACTCTACTCGAAGACGGAAGACTTGCGCCTGACGCCCCTGGCGAAGAGCCAGGTTTTAGCCTGGTAACGGACTGGTACGCATGGGAGAGGGCCTGCGTGCGCGGGGAGATCGAGCGCGGCGAGTACCGCATGGAGGAAGATGTGGACATCATGGTGCTCAAGGATTTCAAGGCGATCTACCGCATTGGCGAGGGCACGCTGGTGCACACTGCGGATGGCCTGCAGCTGACGGGCTGTGACGGGGAGCTGGATTTCTTCCTCGACAGCAGACTGAGCTATAGCTTGTATGCGGATTATTTCTGGTATGAGCTTGGAGATATGATTTCGATTGGTGAGACGGGACAGCAGTTCTACTGCTTCCCAAAGCGCGGCGAGAAGGCGATTGTTGCGAAGGCCAGACTCGCTGCTGAAGAACTGTACAAAATTCGCGCTGAGAAGCGCAAGTGAAGGGAGATATAGTTTAGAAAATGAGACTTGCTATTCCATATGTTGATGGGGTCGTATGTCAGGAGTTTGAATCCTGTCAGAATTTCCGACTCTACGATATCGACAATAGAATTATTACTTCTGCACACGATGCGGAAACTTCTGCTGTTGGTGTTTCTGAGATTGCGGACTTCCTGCTGAGCGAGGAGATTAACGGTATCATATGCGGTGCTATCGAGGAGGATTCATGCGAGGTGCTGATTGAGAAAGGTCTTGCAATCTACTCAGGTGCTGAAGGCGATCCTGAGAAGGCTGTTGACCAGCTTCTTTTTGGAGATATCATCACTCCAGAGGGTGAGTACGATCACACTGGTGAGATTTGTATGGAGGGTCCGAACGCCGGCAAGTTCGTAAGTGTTCACTACGAGGGAACTTTCGATGACGGGAGCGTCTTTGATTCTTCATATGAACGTGGCGAACCACTTGAGTACACCTGTGCTATTGGACTGATGATCGAAGGATTCGACCGTGCAGTTGTGGGCATGTCTGTCGGTGATGTTATCAATGTTCACCTTGAGCCTAAGGAAGCATACGGCGAGTACAATCCAGCTGCCGTTGTCACTTACCCAATCAAGCAGCTGCCAGGGCTCGAGATGCTGCAGGTTGGCCAGCAGGTCTCATCCAGCCTCATGGGTGTTACTACTGTTATGACTGTAATTGCTAGAGACGACGAGACTATCACATTCGATTCCAACCACGATATGGCTGGCAAGGCACTGAACTTCAAGATTGAGTTGCTGGATGTTCGCTAGTTGTGGGATTGTAGGATTGTGAGATTACGAAATTGTGAGATTACGAAATTGTGAGATTGCGAGATTGCGGAACGCTCCCCATTGCTCGATGCGGTGGGGAGTTTTTGCGTGCGCGTTGCGATTGGGGGCGGTTTGCTATTGGGTGCGGGTTGGATTGGTCATGGTTTGGATTGGTAGTGGTTTGACGTGTTGGAGGCTTCGCCAAATTCTAGTCCAAATTGGCTAATTTGCAGGTTTGCCCATAACGCCGATTTTTGATCCTTTAGATTCTAGTCCAAATGGCCGATTTGGTTGATTTGCCCATAGAGCAGATTTTTTGTTCTGCTCGTTTGGTCAGAATTTGCTGACTATGAGCGGGCTATTAGTGGGTGATAAGTGCTGAATATTGATAAATCGAAGAAGTGTGTGATCGAATTGACCAGTTAATGTCACAAATATTCTGCTTGAAGATGGTGTGAAGAAGACTAATGCGCAGTGCAAAAAAATCAGTATGGGCAAATCGCCGAAACCCGTGGTTTGGACTAGAATTTTGTGAATCAAAAAAATGCCGTCTGGGCAAACCGTCGAAATCCATGTTTTGGACTAGAATCGTGTGGTCCTCTGTCGAGCTGCGATTACGCCATATGCAGTCGTTTGGCATCAAAAGGCGACTCCAACAATTTGATTTTGGCAAAAGCTTGGCAAATTCGCCTTCCCCTCGCAAACTTGCCAAGGATTCTCCCGATTCTATACAAATATCGAAGGCAAATCTCCCGATTTGCCCTCTATCTCAAATCCCAACACAAAAGGAACCCACCAGGGTTCCTCTCAAATTACAACTTCTAATCAACTCTTATTGACTCATCCATTTCAAGCAGCTGCCGCTTGATGAAATCCTGAGTCCATCTATCCAGATATGTATGTCTATCGAAGTAGCGATTGTGCAGTGCCTTGTCAATCGCAGTCACATTATTCAGAACGTAGTCGCTACGGATTGGACTGTTCTCATTGACGAAGAACACGTATGGTTTGACGTACTCATAGACACCGAACGACTTCAGAATGCTCGATAATATGTAAGTCTGGCGCTTGACCTGGCGGATCGGATTGCGCACATATTTGTGATACTCATTGCCGCCCTGACTCACATGAATCTTCAGCCATTCCAGATCGTCCTCCGCGCCGACCAGCACACCGCTGTAGCGCTTGACCTCGATGATGAAGATTCCATTCTCATTGATGACCAGATTGTCGAGCTCCGCCTGCATATCATCGTATTCGATTAGCAGATTGCAGAGCAGAATGTCATCAAGGCGAAGCAAACTGCGAATCACACTTTGAGCGTAAGCCTCTCCTAGCTTGCCCGCTTCCCGGATTTCTCTTTCCTCAAACGATTCGTACCTCTGAGAGCCGCCGTAATCCTGAGAGCCGCCGTAATCCTGAGAGCCAGCCGAAACTGCAATGAAGAATATCCACGCTAGCAGAATGCCACCAATGATATAGATATAATCCAACATCGGCTAATCACCTACTCTCTCTTGCCAAGTTCCCACATCGCCAGGCCAGCTGCGACTGCAACATTGAGCGAGTCAACGCCATTGGTCATTGGAATCTTCGCCACATAATCACAGGCATTGATGGTCTCACCCGCGAGGCCGTTGCCCTCGTTACCCATCACGATTGCAAGCTTATCCTTCTTCTTGAGCTCAGGCTCGTCGATGTTGACATTGTCCTCTCGAAGCGCCATCGCTACAGTGGTAAAACCTTCATCCTGAAGCATTTTTATTCCGTTACTTCTCCATTCAGCTTCGCTTCTGCACATGTATGCCCATGGCACGAGCAGAATATTGCCTACGCCTACACGCATCGACCTTCTGTATAGCGGATCAACGCAGGCAGGCGAGAGAATGAGCGCATCTATTCCGAGAGCCGCAGCCGAACGGAAGATTGCGCCGACATTAGTAGGATTCTCCACATCCTCGAGGACGACCACGCGGGTTGCACCCTTGAGAACCTCACGCCAGTCGCTGTTATCGCGGCGGCGCATAGCACAGGTGATGCCACCAGTCAGGACGTAGCCGAAGCGCTTCTTTGCCTCTTCCGCATCAACAACATAGATTGGAACATTGCCGACGCGATCGAGGAGCTCATCATCGAGCATCTTCTCTACGCAAACCACACTCAGAGGCTCGAAGCCCTGACGCAGAGCGATGTCAATCACATTTCGAGTCTCGGCGATGAAGATGCCAGGTTCAGGCTCGAAATATCTGAGGAGATGAACCTCCTTGTTGCCGATGTAGAGCTCAAGCTCAGGAATGTCCGCCGATGGGACGTGGATAATATTTCTCATGTGACTCCTATACTGATTTGCTGAGAATTTCGATCATCTCATCAACCTGAGCTTCAGTAATGATGAGAGGTGGGATGAAGCGGATAGCCTCTGGACCCGCATTTATGAGGAGAAGTCCGTTCTCGAGAGCCTTGCCAATCACAAGGCCAGCTGGAATGTTCAGCTGAAGAGCCTGCATAAGACCCTTACCACGTCTGCTAACTGCGCAGTCGTGTGAAGCAATGAACTCGTCGAGCTTCTGCTCGAGATATGCGCCCACCTTAGCAGCATTGGCAACAATGCCGTCTCTCTCCATAATCTCGACGGTCTTTGCCACCGCAGTGCACGCGAGTGGACCGCCACCGTAAGTAGTTCCGTGATCGCCAGGCTTGAGCGAGAACTCAGCCACCTTATCTGTAATTCCGAAAGCACCGACAGGCACACCTGAACCGATAGCCTTCGCCATAGTCATAATATCAGGTCGGATTCCGTACTCATGCCAGCAGAACATATTGCCAGTTCTGCCCATACCGCACTGAACCTCATCCATAATCATAAGTATATCATTCTCGTCGCAGATTGCACGCACACCCTCAATGAATTCGCGAGTAGCAGGCACGATGCCGCCCTCGCCCTGAACAGGCTCGAAGATGATAGCACAAGTCTTGTCGCTCACCAGAGCCTTGACACTATCAAGGTCGTTGAGCTCAGCGAACTTAACACCCTGCATCAGCGGCTCGAAAGGTGCTCTGTATGCATCGTGTCCAGTAACAGCAACCGCACCCATTGATCTTCCGTGGAAGGAGTGCTGCATTGCGATGAATTCGTATCTGCCATTGCCCTTGGTATACGCGTAGCGTCTAGCCGCCTTGAGCGCACCCTCTACAGCCTCTCCGCCAGAGTTGGTGAAGAAAACGCGGTCCATGCCGCTCACTCTTGCGAGTTCCTTAGCCGCCTTGCCGACAGGCTTGCTGTAGTAGAGATTTGAGATGTGAAGCAGCTCATCGACCTGAGTCTTGAGCGCCTCGTTCAGCTCCTTGTTGTTATATCCGAGAGAGCTGACCGCATAACCTGCGACGAAATCCAGATATTTTCTGCCTTCTGTGTCGTACAGGTATGCACCCTCGCCTCGCTCGACAACGATTGGGAACTGATTATATGTATGCACAAGATAGTCCTGTGCGTCCTTCTTGTATGTCATTGTCTATTTGTCCCCTTTGTAGAACTTGTCCTGGCTATCCTCCATGATAGCAGTTCCGATACCCTTATTTGTGAAAATCTCGAGCAGTACTGAGTGCGGGATTCTGCCGTCGAGAATGTGTACTCTTGATACTCCGCTCTCGATCGCATCGATGCTGTTGTTGATCTTAGGAAGCATACCGCCTGAGATAACACCCTCATCGATGAGCTGCTTAGCCTCAGATACTGTGAGCTCTGAGATGATGCTCTCTATATCTGATGGATCCTCGAGTACACCAGGTACATCAGTGAGAAGAGCAAGCTTCTCCGCCTTCATTGCGCAAGCGATTGCCTGAGCTGCCTCATCTGCGTTGACATTATATGTCTGAAAGTTCTCGTCCATAGCGATTGGACATACGATAGGCAGGAAGTCTGCCTTGAGGAGACGCTGCAGAACCTCTGCATTGACCTCTGTAATCTCGCCAACGTAGCCGAGATCGATGTCCTCCATATCCTTCTTCTTAACCTTGAGAAGACCTCCATCCTTGCCGCTGATTCCGATAGCCTTAACGCCGAGCTCCTGAACCATCTGCACGAGGCTCTTGTTAACCTTGTTCAGAACCATCTCAGCAACGTCGAGAATCTCCTCATCTGTAACACGAAGACCGTTGATGAACTGTGGCTCCATGCCGAGTCTTGAGATCATTGCGCTGATCTCCTTACCGCCGCCGTGAACGATGATTGGCTTGAATCCGCAGAGCTTGAGCATAGTTGCGTCCTGAATGACATTTCTCTTGAGATTGTCATCGAGCATTGCACTTCCGCCATACTTGATTACTACGATGTTTCTGTTGAATCTCTGTATATACGGAAGCGCCTCAATCAGTACTTCCGCTTTCTCCTGATATTTCTGTAAATCCATCTCAGCCCCCAATATTATGATCTGTAGTCAGCGTTAATCTCGATGTATGCGTGTGTGAGGTCGCAGCCCCAAGCACTTGAAATCTCGTCTCCCATATTGAGATTGATTACTGCGCATACGTACTCCTGAGAAAGAATCTCAGTAGCCTTCTCCTCACTGTACTCAACACCCTTGCCGTTCTCAGCAATCTGGATCTGACCAGCAACACTCTCGAAGCTGAGAGAGAGCTTGTCTGGGTCGAACTGCGCACCGGAGTAGCCAGCAGCACAGAGGATTCTTCCCCAGTTAGCATCGTGGCCAGCAACAGCAGTCTTAGTGAGGTTAGAGCATACAACAGACTTAGCAACAGTCTTAGCTGTCTCGAGAGTGTCGGCACCCTCTACTCTGCACTCGAAGAGGCATGTGCAGCCCTCGCCGTCTCCAGCGATAGCCATAGCGAGGTACTTGTTAACCTCGAAGAGAGCCTCCTTGAATGTCTCATAATCCTCGCCCTCTGCAGGAATCTCAGCATTGCCAGCGAGTCCGTTAGCGATTACAACGCAAGTATCATTAGTTGAAGTATCTCTATCAACTGAGATCATATTGTATGTGTTATCTACAACATCGCTGAGAGCCTTCTGAAGAACAGCCTGGCTGATAACAGCATCAGTTGTGATGAATGCGAGCATTGTGCACATGTCAGGGTGAATCATTCCCGAACCCTTAGCCATACCACCGATAGTAACAGGCTTGCCATCGATCTCGATCTCAACAGCAATCTGCTTCTCCTTAGTATCTGTAGTCATAATAGCCCTAGCAGCTGCAGTTGCAAGCTCATCAGTGTCGCCGAGTGATGCTGCAAGGAGCTCAACACCCTTCTCGAGCTTGTCCATAGGCATCTGCTTACCGATTACTCCTGTTGATCCGAGGAGTACCGAATCAGCTGGAATTCCGAGAAGTTCGCTTGCCTTCTCAGCTGTGCCTCTGCAGTACTCGAGCCCCTCTCCGCCTGTGCAGGCATTTGCGACTCCTGAGTTAGCAACGATTGCGTGTACAGGCTTGCCTGACTCAACAATCTGCTTGCACCATACAACAGGCGCCGCCTTGTAAAGGTTCTTTGTAAATGTACCTGCAACTACGCATGGCTCCTTGCTGTATACCATAGCCATGTCATCTCTTCCCTTGTACTTGATCTCCGCTGCTGCGGATGCTGCCTGGAATCCTTTAGCAGCTGTAACTCCACCTAATCTGATCTGCATATCTCTAACCCTCCTATTTGTTGAAAGCTGTAATATTCTCTTCGTTGAGCAGGAAATCGTAGTAGTTCGCATCTACTTCATTCCAGCCAATCTGTTTCCAGAACGCATTGCCGCTGTCGTTGCTTCGAAACGCAATCAGCGCGGCCTTGTTAACACCCTCGGCCTTGAGGGCCTCCATGCAGGTAACGACCATTTTTTTACCGATACCATGACGACGATAAGCCTCATCTACGCACACGTGATAGAAATGTCCGGTTCTTCCATCGTGTCCGCAGAGGATGCTGCCGACGATCTTGCCATCCATCTCCGCGACTACGCTGGTGCTCGGGTTTCTCTTGAGAAAACGCTCAACGCCTTCCTTCGAGTCGTCAATACTCCTGATTCCGAAGCCGTGAATATGCATCCATAGCTCGTGGACTGCGTCGTAGTCTTCGATTGTCATTACCCTGATTTTCATAGGCACTCCTTATGGGAACATTGGAACGAGCTCGAGGCCCTCTGCCTCCGGCAGTCCGAATACGAGATTCATATTCTGAACCGCCTGTCCAGCAGCACCCTTAACAAGGTTGTCGAGCGCGCCCATCATGATAATTCTCTTAGTTCTTGGGTCAATCTTGAAGCCGATATCCACGTAGTTCGAACCCTCGACCCACTTGGTCTCAGGAATCTCGCCAGCACCGAGCAGTCTGATGAACTTCTCGTCACCGTAGTATTTCTCATAGATTGCTCTTACCTCTTCCTCAGTTACCTCCTTCTTGAGGCTTGCATACTCCGTTACGAGGATACCTCTGTTCATCGGTACGAGATGAGGGGTAAAACTTACTCTCACTTCCTCGCCAGCTGCGTATCCGAGCTGCTCTTCGATCTCCGGAGTGTGTCTGTGACTCGCTACTCCGTAAGCCTTCATATTCTCGTTGACCTCGCAGTAGAGATTAGGAAGCTTAGCTCCTCTTCCAGCTCCCGAAGTTCCAGACTTCGCATCGATGATGAGAGTGTTCATATCGATGATGCCCTCCTTAGCCAGCGGATAAGCCGTCAGGATTGAACAGGTTGTATAACATCCAGGATTCGCGACAATTCTCGCACCCTTGATATCCTCTCTATTCACCTCGCAGAGTCCGTATACCGCCTCATCTATGAACTCAGGACTTACGTGCTCGAGGCCGTACCATTTCTCGTATATTGCAACATCCTTGATTCTGAAGTCCGCGCTGAGGTCGATGATCTTCACCTTCTTGAGGATCTCCTCATTAACCAGCGATGCGCAGAGGCCCTGAGGTGTAGCAGTGAAAATCACATCCACCTGCTCCGCGAGTTCAGCCATATTCTCGCCCATACACACATCATCTACGAGCGTGAAGAAATTGCGGTATACATCCGCATATTTTCTATCTATATAGCTTCTTGAGCCGTACCATACAATCTCCGCATCCTTGTGGTTAAGCAGAATTCTTACGAGTTCGCCACCCGCATAACCAGTGGAGCCAATAATTCCTACTTTAATCATATCTCTCTCCAATATTCTATAATCTCTAGTCCTAGTATATCCTCGTTATATAGACTTATATTTTATCACTCTTATGCATAAAAATACAGTATTATAATGTGTACTTTTTGTGAGGCTCCCACAAATATTAGTGTTTACCGCCCTCTGTTCAGGTGCTACAATCACACAGAAAGGAGTTGAACTCTAATGAATTCAAAGATATATTCCGCACCGCTCGAAGGTCTGACCGGCTTCGTATGGAGACTGGCTCATAATGAGATATTCGGCGGTGTTGGCAAATACTACGCGCCCTTCATCGCGCCTAATCAGAATCTCAAGTTCCAAACTAGGGAACTTCGCGATCTCAGCCATAACGAGCAGGACCGCCTTGTTCCTCAGGTACTGACCAACAAGGCCGAGCATTTCACATGGGCCGCACACAAGCTTACAGATATGGGCTTCTCCGAAGTCAATCTCAACCTCGGCTGTCCTAGCGGCACAGTAGTCACCAAGGGAAAAGGCGCAGGTGCGCTCCGTTCCCCAGAGGATCTCGACCGTCTTCTCGACGGTATCTTCTCCGCCACATACGACTGCAAGCTATCTGTCAAGACACGCACGGGCTTCGACTCATCGGACGAATGGCCAGCCATTCTCAGCGTACTCTCCAAGTACCCAATCCACGAGCTGACCATCCACCCAAGACCACGCGCTCAGCTCTACAAAGGCAAGGCTGACCGCGAGCTCTTCCTCGAAACAGCTCGCAAGAGCAAGCTCCCGCTCGTCTACAACGGTGACATCGTCACCTCCAGCGACGATGCTTTCGATTATGGCTGCCCAGTAATGATAGGCCGCGGCCTCATCGCTGACCCAGCCCTGGCGCGCAAAGCCGCGGCCGGCGCCCCCGCCACCAGAACCGAGCTACTCGCCTACCACCAGGCGCTCGTCGACGGCTACAGCGAATACCTATCAGGCGAAGTCCCACTAGTCCACAAACTCAAAGAGATCTGGGTGCTCTTCGCAAACTCATTCGAAGACACAGACAAATATATGAAGCGCATTCTCAAAGCCAAGCGACTGAACGACATACTGCCAGCCGCCAAGGCCCTGATGGAGAACTGCGAACTCAAAGCATAGCGCGCAAGCGCTTTTATGCCCCTAAGAGAACAAGGAGACAGCTATGAACATACTCGTCTTAAGCGACACACACGGCAATATTAGCAAGGCCCTCGAGCTAGTCGAGCGCGTCGAGACATTCGCAGATATTGACATGATTATCCATTGCGGAGACTTCGTATCCGACGCTTTCGACATCGAAGCTGAGACTGGAATCCCGGTGACATCAGTGCCTGGCAACTGCGACGGCTGCCGTGAACGATTCTTCCGCAAGGTACCAACACCTGCGGGCGATGTACTCGTAATCCACGGCCATACCGAAGATGTCAAATTCGGACTGATGAGACTCCTCTATCTCGCCGAAGCCGAGGAGTGCAAGATAGTCTGCTTCGGCCACACCCACGTCGCGCTCAACGAGATTCACGAGGGTATTCGCCTGATCAACCCAGGCAGCGCATCACGTCCGCGCGATGGAAGCAAGGGCAGCTGCGCACTTCTCGTCTGCGAGGCAGACAAAGTAGCATCATCCATCATCCGCTACTAGAGAAATATCCAATCGGATCACTCGTTAAGAACGTAGATGTTGATGATGCCCTCAGTATTGCAACAAAGGCCGTTCCCATAAGAAGAACGGCCACAAGAATTCTATTCTTTAATTTCATTGTTTCTACCTTTTGCAACAAATGCAAGGATTGCAAATAATGCGATTGATGGCGGGAACCATCCAAAACCATAGGAACTCAGAGGCAGCTTAGCAGTGAAATCTGCACACGCCTGCACTCCGAAACTTCTGCCTGCAACATCAATGATGCTGAAGATCATGGTAACAACAGCTGTAATTCTGTATGGCATCACACTTGTTATTCTATCACGAACGAACACCGTAATGATCATAAGAATAGTCACTGGATAAAGCAGTGTGAGTATAGGTGCAGAGATACTGATAATCTGAACCAGTCCGAGATTGCAGATGCAGGCAGATACTACACACATAATCACAACCAACTTCTTGTAACTGAGCTTACCACCGAGCAGTTCCTCGAAGTACTCCGCAGATGCAGATACGAGTCCAACCGCAGTTGTCAGACAAGCAGTGCTTACAACAAGGGCGAGTACCATTGTTCCATATGATCCAAGGATCCTCTCTGTAATCAACGAGAGCAGTGCTGCAGGGCTGATCTCTCCAGACATAATTCCATCTCTCCATACGTTGCCAGCTGTTGCGCCGAGGTATGAAAGTCCTCCGTATACAACGAAGAGCAGTGCCGCAGCAACAAACGCCGCGTATATTGATATACTTGTGATGCTCTTCTGCGAGCTGTATCCTTTCTCCTTTGCTGTGTTGATAATTAGAACAGCGAAGAAGATTGAAGCCATCATATCAAGAGTCTGGTAGCCGTTAGCGATACCCTCGCGCGCTACATATTCTACCGCAGGAGCCGGGATATCTCCTCCAGTAATGAAACCTTTGATGATGAGAATCGCAAGAGCAATCATAAGAAGTGGTGTAAGGAACTTACCAACGATATCGAGAACCTTGCTAGGTCTGATTGTAAAGGCAAGCACCAGCGCGAAGAAGACCACCGACATAATTGCGAGCGAACCTGTGCTGCTTTCGAGTCCGAGAAGTGGGACAACGCCCATCTCATATGTAGTTGCTGCAGTTCTTGGAATAGCCAGGCCAGGACCTATGCACACGATGATTGCAGTGAGCATAGCAATGGATGGCACTCTGCCGAGCGGATCTGCAACAAGCTCTGTCTTACCATTCAACTTTGCCATTGCGAAGAATGCCGCTATACCAAGTCCAAGATCGGCGAGGAAATAGAAAAGGAAACCAATCCACCACTTGTCTCCGCTGAGAACTCCAAGCTGTGGCGGGAAGATCAGATTGCCTGCTCCAAAGAACATAGCGAAGAGGGCAAATCCGATTGTCAAGATGTCCTGTCGGGATAATTTATTCATTTTTCCACCTTTCTTGTTTATTACATTATTGTGTTGCTAAGGCGCAACTTTGTTATATTACCATATAGTATATTCACAGGCAATTAATTGCGGTCTATAGACCTTCAATTCCACTAACAAGAAAAAGTGAGGCTTTAATTTGTCCTCAAAAAAAGAAGTCGGAATTATCATAATTCCGACTTCCTGTTATGTTTATTATCTGCTTTCGTAGCTTCGTCTACTATTCCTGTTCTCTTCTCTTCTTGCCGAGTAACAAGTAGCATACGCAACCACCTGCGATGAGACCTATTACTAATCCAATTATGAACTTGTTATCGTAGCCCGATTCTTCAACCTCAGTGGAGCCTACATCTGTTACTTTATCTATAACATCTGTGTCAGTATCCACATCTTTGTCTATAGTTGCGCCCTCAACCTCTGCGATTGTAGTTCCAACACTTGGGCACTTGTGGTCTCTATACCTTTTGATCTCAGCTTTTAAAGCCTTGTTCTCTGCTGCCAGCAGATCGTTTTCTGCTTTAAGCTTTTTAACTTCATCCTGAAGCTTCTTGTTCTCAGCTACAAGTGGGTTGTCTGTAATTACAAATGTCTTTTCAATTGTACCTACATATTGTCCTTCACCTGTTATTACAACTGTTGCAGTACCAATCTCAACATTATTCTTGTATTCTACAGAGAAGTCCTTACCCTCTACAAGTCCAGGAATTGATACCTTAGGTTCATATGGATCGCCTGTGAACATTACTGATGCATATTCTAATTCAACAAGATCAGCATAGTCCTCGAACGCATAGTCACCAATATATCTGATTACATAGGTGTCATCCTTTAACGTTTCATGCAGGATGTTATATGTAGTTACCTCAACCACATGAGAGTTCTCGTGATCCTCGTTAACCTTTCCCTTATTATTCAGGAATGGCTTGTCGCCAACCTCCTTAATGCTGTTAGGGAAGTGTACATTTTCGAGCAATCCTTCTTTGAATGCGTACTTACCAATTACCTCGACACCTTCTTCAATAGTAAGTGATTTCAAGGTTGTTGCCTTGTAGGTACCTTCAAATGCAGATTCCCCGATTTCCTTTACATTTCCAGGAATTGTAAGCTCAGTTAAGTGATGTAAGTGGAACGCTTTTCTTCCAATCTTAGTCACAGAATTTGGAATTGTAAGACTTGTTAATCTTGCTCCTGCAAAGGCTGTATCACCAATCTCGGTCACTGTATCAGGAATTTCTACACTAGAGAGGCGAATATTCATTGAGAACGCACCCTGTGGAATAACTGTTACACCTGATGAGAGCTTTAATTCCGTAATATCGTTTGTAGCAAATGCACCATCTCCGAGCACTGTTACCGTGTCTGGAATGATCGCTTTCACAAGATCGTTTCCGTAGAAGGCTCTATCGCCAATTTCTGTAAGTCCTGTGAGATCTACCTCTTGGAGTGCATTCTGTGCAAATGCCTGTGCACCGAGTTTCTTTACAGTTGCAGGCAGCACTACTGTCTTCATTCCTTCTGGTGAATCTACTCCGAATTTAGTAATGACAACTTCATTATCCGGAATCTTGAAGGCTTCATCTCCTATAGCTACAACAGCGTTGCCGTCAGGGGTTGTTGCAGGAATTACAAGATCCTTTAAGCTTGCACGCTTCACATGACCTGACTCAGACCATCCTGTAACTGTTCCTGTAGCCTCGTCATAGGTGAAATCATTCAGTTCCCAACCTGAACCTACTAAGTTGTTATAAACAACGATATGTGAGTAGTTGTTAGCGAATTGTGTATTGTATTTTTCTACCTTAGCTTCATCTCCAACATACAGCTTTACAATTGGTGATGCTGCTGCAGTTTTAGTACCGAATATGCAGTCTGCAGAAGTGTTCTTTGCTGATACTACTACAGTGCTTGGTAGAGCGACTTCTGTAAGTGCGCTTCCCGTGAAAGCCTCTTTGCCTATCGTAGTTAATCCCTCATTCAAGGTAATACTTGTCAGTGTCTTGTCTAAGCCCTGCTGATATACACGGAAGGCCTGTGATCCAATTGACGTTACACTGTTTGGAAGTGTAATAGAAGTAAGCTGATGGTTCTCAAACGCCTTACTTCCGATTGTTTGCAGAGTACTTGGCAATGATAATGTTTCTACATGTCTTCCTGCAAAAGCACTTGTTCCAATTGAAACAACGCCCTCTGGAATAACAATTTCCTGTACCTCTGCGCTTGATGTTCCAACATTTGCAAATGCATTATTTGGAATATTCTTAAGAGAAGCAGAAAGCTTAATCTCTGTAAGCTCCGTACTTCCTGTATATGCAGCTAAACCTAATGTTGTCACACTATCCGGCAGAACAACGCTTGTAAGCTTTGAATTCTGGAATGCAGTTTGACCGATTTCGTTCAATCCGTCAGGCAGAACGATAGAGGTCATAGTTGCCTCATATTTATATGCACCTAAGGCAAATGTCCACTTTCCGATTTTTGTCAGTGATGAAGGTAATTTAACACTTGCAGGTGTGTAGTACTTGTCGTCTGTATTCTCAGCTGTACCCATGGTATCTACAAATACGAAAATACCCTGCTGATTAATACCATCACCAAGTGCTGTAATAGCTTCCCCTGTAGGTCCAAGCTCTGGAAGAACAAGGTTTGGATTCTCTTTAATCTTAGCCTTACCGCTCTCCGAAAGTCCTGTGATTACTGTGCCTGTTCCATCATATGTGAAATCAGTCTGGCTCCATGCCGCTAAAACTTCTGGGATAGTGCCTCTAAATAACTCTTGAACATTTGAAGTGCCCGCAGACTTGCATTCAACCTTGCTATCTAATGTTGCATCATCAGAAATGTTCATATACATATGAACAAGTCCGCCTTTTTTCTCGCTTGTTGTTCCGGCAGTTATTTCTTCCATTCCGGTATTCTGAAGGAAAGCCCACTTCTGTACTTTCTCAGTGTTGCTTGGAAGCTGTACAGCCTTAATCTTGTTGATAGCAAAAGCCATTGTGTCTACTTGGAAATTGAAATCAGTAGTTTCTGGGAAATTTAATGTACTGATTTCATTCTTTGCAAACGCTGAATTTCCAACCATCATTGTAGTGCTTGGCAAAGTAAGCGAAGTCAATTTGTTAGAATTAAACGAGTTGCCTCCGATATAGATTACTCCCTCAGGCAGCTCTAATTCAGTAAGAGCATTGCTTTGGAATGCACTTGCTCCGATAAAGAAGTTTCCTCTCTCTGTTACGTCACTTCCGGTAGTAGTCCAATTCTCTGTATATTCAGTCTTAACATTCTCAGGGAATTGTACAGATGTAAGTCCCTTTTTCTTAAAGGCGCTATTTCCTACACCCTGTACTTCATTTCCTGTTGTGTCTACTGCTGGAATTACTAGATCCTTATTTGACTCTAATTTCTGTAATCCAGTCTCCGAGAACCCAGTAACAACATTAATCTTCATATTAGTTGTTGATGAATACTCGTTTGCTGGATATAACGCTACCTCTAACTCTCCGTATGTGAAGTCACCTGCCGTCCACACATTACTATCTGTAAGAATAATCTCGTGATAGTTAGATGCAGGGAAATTCGTTGTATCTTCGTACTGTGACTTTAATGAAACGTACACCTTTGTCACTTTTGCAACTGTGTCATCGGAGTACTCTTTTGCAAATGTGTTCTTGTAAATCTTTTTTACAGTAGTTGGTAAAGTGATTTCATCAATCACTTTATTTCTAAAGGCATATGATCCAATAGTCTCAAGTCCCTCATTCAATGTAACTGTACATGGAGTTACGAGGTAATTCTTTGTTGAGAATGCATATGAACCAATTTCCTTTACAGTTGAAGGAATTACAATTTCCTTGAAATTATTTCCCGCAAAGGCATTACGGTCAATCTTGGTAATGCCCTCGTGAAGTTCAATGCTTGTCAGCTTCTCCATCCAGTTCTTCGCATCACTGCAGCCAAATGCTCCGCTTGGAATTTCTGTGAGTCCCTTTGACAGGCTGATACGTTCCAGCTTAGGGTTTGTACCAAATGCACCTCCGCCAAGTGATGTTACCGTGTCTGGTAAGATGACGCTTGTAAGCTCATTTGATTGGAAAGCACTAATTCCAATCGTCTCTAACTTGGAAGGAAAGGTCACTTCCTTGAGACCATTGTTACGGAATGCAAAGTCTCCGATCTTAACCAAGTGGCTTGGTAAATATACAGAATCAAAGCCTTCACCTTCTGCACCAAACAGTCCGTATGGCGATGCAGCACCTGAGCTTGATGCGATTTCTGTAATGTATTGTCCTTCCCTGTTAATTTCAGGAATAACAAGGTCCTTATTTGTTTGTCTCTTTGCAATACCTGACTCTGAGAGACCTGTGATTACAGTTCCCTCATATGTAAAGTCTGCGATGTTCCATGGAAGGTCAGGATTCTGCGTTTCATCACTTCCATCATTTACTACCAGCTTCTGAACATACGAATACTGCGAAGCAGTTTCTTTACCAGCATGGTGTATTCTGTCTTTGCCTTCTAATTCAGCATTGTCTGTGTACATATAGACAATACCTGCATCATATGTTTTGCCGTCTAATTGATATGATTTATATGAAGCCTTTGCATCTTCTGGAATTGGTTCCATACCTAAATTCAAGAAGAACACATCTTTGTTTACCACTTCTGTATAATCTGGCAAACGTACAGATTTAATGAAATTTTTTGCAAAAACCATTCCGTGAAGTTCTAACTGAAAATCACAGGTGGTAGGGAAATTAACAGTAGTAATTCTGTTATTTGCAAAAGCCATTGTCTCAACCCACCAAATAGTCTTTGGTAATCTTACACTTGTAAGCTTATTATTGTTGAATGCAGATGGCAGCACAGCAATAACACCCTCCGGAAGTGTTAAGGAGGTGAGATTATTACCTGCAAAAGCACTCTCTGCAATTACAAAGTTACCTCTCTTTGTTACTTTGTGTGTTACTGTATCATCGTAATCAACCATCATTCCCTTAGGGAATGTTACAGATGTTAGTCCTTTGTTCTTGAAAGCACTCTCTGCAATTCCTACAATCTGATAACCTTCGTCATCAACCGCTGGAATTACAAGATCAGTATTAAGAGCAAGCTTTGCCTCTCCTGATTCTGAGAATCCTGCAATTGCTGAGCCCTTAATCGTAATTTCTCTTGTGTAGTCACATCCGTAGAGATACTTCTCATAACTTGTATAAGTAAAGTCATCTGAAGTCCACTTAGATGCATCAATTGTAGTATCAGTGTTTGTGTTTGTATTTGTGTTTGTATCAACACCACCATTATCAACTACAGTATTATCAACACCACTATCATTAACTACAGTATTGTCGACTTCTTGTGCGAATCCCGCAAAAGTACTAAGAAATACCATAGCTATAGTCAAGATGAGTGCCAGTATTCGCTTCTGTTTCATTGTTAGGCCTCCCAGTTATGATATAAACAGTTGCTTTAACTTTACCATTTGGGCCATATTGCTTCTAATCGATTTTCCTATATAATAACGATTACATATTGGTGTTTTCGATACATTGAGGGCGTTCAGCATGCCTACTTGAAATATGCGTCCCATTATGGGACGATTAACAAAAGAATTTAATTACAAGGGAGAGAGCCGCATGATTTCTCTATTTGAAAGTAGCAACAACATCATATGGTATTTATTATTCGGAATAATCTTCGGATTTATTCTGCAGCGTTCCAGATTATGTTTTGTTTCTGCAACCAGCGACCCTTTTCTCACCAGCTCAACAGTACAATTCCGTGGTATATTAATCGGCATTTTAACAGCATCCGTCGGCATCACGGCAATCAAATACTTATCTAACGGCACCTTGGATCTTCTAGGTGTTTCTGCCATCAGTGTCCCTCTTTTTCTCGGAGCGTTTATATTTGGAATCGGTATGATCCTCTGTGGCGCATGTACAACGGGAATGTTTGTCAGAATGGCGGAAGGATATGCCATACACTTCGTTACCTTAATTTCTGTGATTGCAGGATATTTACTTGCCAACTCTCACTATCAAGCATTATGGGCTCCGATGATTGCGAACTCACTTGCAATCTTTCTCCCTCACGAACTCGGATGGATAGGCGGTGTACTTGCGCACATCGTACTTATTATGCTTCTATATCTCGTTGCCCTTCGATTCGAGGAAGGAACAGCACCTTCGAATTCGACAAGCTACCTTAAAGGCGGTGTTTTCCTTGGATTATTTATCATTCTTCATTACATAGTTTTACAATCAACTTGGTCTGTCACCGGAGCTTTCTTCTGGCTTAGTGATTTAAGCGCCTTTACGGACGCAAAGCTATCAACTGTTGCTATCGGTCCAAATTTACGTAATGTAGGATTATTTGTAGGAGCACTCATCTCTGCTCTTATCGGAAAGAACTGGAAACTGAAAAAAATCCGTTCTTCAAAGCAAGTATGCCGGAATGCTGTAGGCGGAATCCTTATGGGATATGGTGCATGCATCGCCAGCGGCTGTAACATCAGTGCGTTCTTCACCGCTGCTGCTTCATTGTCACTTTCGGCTTGGGTATTTCTTCCTTGCCTTTTTGCAGGTGCATTTGTTGGAACCAAAATTTTGGCTAAGTGGTTATAGAGAATTATGATAAAGAATACATCTAATACAACCAAACTTAATCTGTACCGCAAAGAGCAAATTGCGATTGGTATTCTTTTGCTCTGTTTTGCTGTATTAGGATTCCTTCTTCCGTCTCTAGACAATACTGATCGTTCTCAAGACGAAAGCCAGGAGGTGATTATCGGCGAGAATATTTCTGTTCCATCAGACACAACTGTTGACACAACAGACGACGCCTCAACTATCACTACTAAGCCTAAGTCTTCGAAGGCTAAGCCTAAGCCTGTACCCGGTAAGACATGGGTACCACCTGTTTATGAAATCGTTCACCACGAAGCTGTTTACGAAACACGTCGTGTTATCGTCTGCAACTATTGTAGTGCGGAATTTGCTTCTGTCGGTGCATTCCAAGTACATAAAGATGCTAACGGAGGATGAGCCGGCTTGCATACTACTTGCCGTGTTGTAAGTAAAACAATACTCGTTAAAGAGGCCTGGGACGAGAAAGTGCTCGTTTCAGAGGGATATTATAAGTAAAAAAACACCCCGCGTCGCGGGGTTTTCTTATTCAAGTACTGCTCTAGCGAACCGCCTCACCGATTCCCTCAACGAAAGTTGGGTGTGGGTGAATTGTTGCAGCAACCTGCTCGAGTGTCATGCCGCCGCTGATAGCGACAGCCATCTCACCGATCATATCAGTTGCTCTAGCACACATCATCTGGCAGCCTACAATCTTGTGTGTATCAGCATCAGCTACTACCTTGATGAAGCCTCTCTCCTGGTTCGAGAGAACTGACTTACCATTAGCTGACATGATGAACTTCTTTGCTACTACATCGCGTCCTGCAGCCTTTGCCTCATCAGCCGTAATACCAACTGTAGCAATCTCAGGATTTGTGTATACGCAGCTTGGAACTACGTCCATACAGATTGAAGGCTCCTCGCCGTTCATGATAGCAACAGCATTTCTTCCCTCTGCAGTCGCAACGTGTGCGAGCTGGATTCCGCCGATAACGTCACCTATCGCATATACGCCAGGCATCGAAGTCTGATACTTGTCGTTAACGACAATTTTATCGCGGTCCATCTCTACGGAAACACCCTCTGCGAAGAGACCGTCTGTGTTAGCACGTCTTCCGATGCATACGAGAACTCCATCAGACTCAACTGACTGAAGCTCGTCCTTCTCTCTGTAGAATGTAACAAGCTTGCCGTCTGCACCAGCCTCGAACTTCTCAACCATAGCCTTCGCATGGATTTCCATTCCGCGCTTCTTGCCGATCATCTTAACATTCTGTGAGATCTCCTTATCGAGTGGAGCGAGCACCCTATCGAGAGCCTCGATGATAGTAACTTTAGTGCCGAGTGCTGCGTAGAGTGAAGCGAACTCCATTCCGATTACTCCACCGCCAACGATTACGAGATGCTCGTAGATTCCGTCAGCCTTGTCGAGGATCACATCGCTTGTAACAACGCCAGGTGTGTCAACGCCCTCGATTGGTGGCACGAAAGTCTTTGAACCTGTAGCGATTAGGATATTCTCAGTCTCGAGAACGTCCTCGCCAACGCGCACTTTGCCAGGTCCCTCGATAACGCCATGGCCCTCGATAACGTCGATCTTGCCCTTCTTCATGAGAGCCGCTATTCCCGAACGAAGAGTGTCGAGAACCTGATTCTTTCGCTCCTGCATCTTAGAAGCATCTACTGAGTAGTCGCTTACGTTAACGCCGAAGATGTCAGCATCTCTGAGCTCACGAGCGATATCAGCTGTGTGCATGAGAGTCTTAGTAGGAACGCAGCCACGATTGAGGCATGTTCCGCCAAGCTTGTCCTTCTCAACCAGTGCAACCTTCATGCCTTTCTCAGCAGCCTCGATAGCTGCCTCGTATCCGCCAGGACCTGCACCGATGATAATTAAGTTATATGTCATATTCAGTCACCATTTTGCTTATTTCTGTCCAGAAAGCTTCGCCTTCAACATACTCCCTTCCAACGAGAGCAGCAGCTAAGCCTTCGCCGATATTCTCATTCATTGCATCAGAGTAACACACTGCATCCTTGATGATGCCACCCTCGACCTCAAGCTGCAGATCGATATTGCCCCAGTCGAAGCGTCTCTCGTGTTCCACGGTAAAAGGAAGTTTCCTTCCCTTTGTCCACTCCCAGGAGTTGTATCTTTCGCGTAGCTTCTTCACCTCTGCCCAGTCGATCTCCGATTCATCGATTCTCGTCGCTTCGCTTCCGTAGATGCGAGCGAAAGCATCGAAGAGAGCGTCCTTGAGCATCTCCAGTGTCAGATCCTCGCGCAGCTCCTTGAGATTGATTACTCTGGACTTCACCGACTTAACGCCCTTGGACTGAAGCTTAGACTGGGAGACATTAAGGTATGCTCCGAGCTTCTCCTTGTCCACATCCACCATCAAAGTGCCGTGGTGGTACCAGCCCGAGTCGGACTTGTAGAAGGCATTGCCGCTGAACTTGCGGCCCTCAGCTGTGATGTCGTTACGACCAGTCTTCTCAGCTTTGATGCCGATCTCGGCCAGTGCTTCCACGATTACAGAGAGTTGTCTGTCCACATCATAGTCCTCCTTGCGAACTATGAAGGTGAAGTTCATATTGCCAAGGTCATGGAAAACTGCACCACCACCAGAAAGTCTTCTAACTACTGTAACTCCATCAGCCTCAGCGACAGGCGCATTGACCTCTGCCCAGTAGTTCTGGTTCTTGCCGATAACTACAGTTCTCTCATTTTGCCAAAGGTAGAGGGTGATCTCACCCTCTACCGCATTGTGTGTCAGATATTCTTCTAATGCAAGATTATATGTCGGGTCAAAGCTGTCTGAACAGATAATCTTAGTTCTCAAACTCATACTTAACCACTGGTGTTCTTGCTGCTCTAACCTCATCCAGTCTCTTAACTGGAGTCTCCATTGGCATCATGTGCATCTTAGCTGGGTTGTTCTTAGCGTCCTCGTAGATGCTTCTGAATGCCTCGATAGCGTGATCGAGAGTCTCCTTACACTCTGTCTCAGTTGGCTCTACCATAAGTGCCTCATGAACGATGAGAGGGAAGTACATTGTAGGTGGATGGATTCCTCTGTCGAGGAGAGCCTTAGCTACGTCAAGAGCAGATACATCGATATCGTGCTTCATGCCCTCGAGTGACATTACGAACTCATGCATACATGTTACATCGTAAGCCATTGGATAGATATCCTCGAGCTTCTTCTTCATATAGTTAGCATTGAGAACAGCGTTCTGTGATGCCTCAGGAATTCCTGCCTTACCAACTGTGAGAAGGTAAGTAAGCGCTCTAACTACTACGAGGAAGTTGCCGTAGAATGCCTTCATATCTCCGATTGACTCCTCTGACTTTGAGTAGCTGTATACTCCGTCGTTCTCAACAACAGTCACACCTGGGAGGTATGGAGCGAGGAAATCCTTGCATCCGCAAGGACCGCTTCCTGGACCGCCACCGCCGTGTGGGGTTGAGAATGTCTTGTGGAGGTTGATGTGGATTACATCGAATCCCATATCTCCTGGTCTAACATGACCCATTACAGCGTTGAGATTAGCTCCGTCATAGTAGCAGAGTCCACCTGCCTCGTGGATGATGTTAGTAATCTCGAGGATGTTCTTATCGAAAATTCCTACAGTGTTAGGATTTGTCAGCATAAGTCCTGCTGTGTCCTCTCCAACAACTGCTCTCAGCTTCTCAAGGTCAACGCATCCGTCAGCTCCTGACTCTACGCTGATTACGTCGTAACCAGACATTGTAGCTGATGCCGGGTTTGTTCCGTGAGCTGAGTCTGGAACGATAATCTTAGTTCTCTTCTCATCGCCTCTTGCCTTGTGGTAAGCCTTGATGAGGAGAAGACCTGTGAATTCACCGTGAGCACCTGCTGCTGGCTGGAGTGTCATATTGTCCATTCCAGTAATCTCGCAGAGGATGTCTGTAGCCTTCTTCAGTACCTCGAGTGAGCCCTGTGAGTCAGCCTCTGACTGAAGTGGGTGAGCCATTGTGAAGCCCTCAAGAGCAGCTGCCTGCTCGTTAACCTTAGGGTTGTGCTTCATTGTGCATGATCCGAGTGGGTAGAATCCATCGTTCATACCCTGAGCGTGCTTGGCAAGCTCTGTGTAATGTCTATCGAGCTCGTTCTCACTAATCTCCGGGAGCTTAGGAGCCTCTGCTCTCTTAGGTGCGTCCAGCTCGAATGCAGGAACGTCGCACGCAGGGAAAAGACTGAGGTGTCTTCCCTTCTTGCTTCTTTCAAAAATCAGCTGCATACTAGCACACCTCCTTTACGATTGCTGCGACCTTCTCAATCTCGCATGCTGTGTTCATCTCAGTTGCACACCAGAGAATCTCGGTGTCGCTGAGCTTGAGTCCTGCAAGGATGCCTTCCTTAGCACATGCGTCGATGATTGTGTCTGCGCACTTGCACTCTGTAACGAACTCATTGAAGTATGTCTTCTCATACTTGAGTGTGAGACCTGCCTCAACGAGCTTAGCTGCAAGGTAGTGAGCCTTTGATACGCACTGGTTTGCAACTTCCTTGAGTCCCTCTGGACCAACTGCTGCAAGATATACAGAAGCTGTCAGAGCACAGAGAGCCTGGTTTGAACAGATATTTGAAGAAGCCTTCTCTCTTCTGATGTGCTGCTCTCTAGCCTGGAGAGTAAGAACGAATCCTCTCTCTCCCTGTGTATCAACAGTCTCTCCAACGATTCTTCCAGGAATCTTACGCATCATCTTTGATGTTGTAGCCATGAATCCGAGATACGGACCACCGTAAGCAAGTCCAAGTCCGAATGGCTGTCCATCTCCAACTGCGATATCTGCACCATACTCTGCTGGTGTCTTGAGAGTTCCGAGTGTAACAGGGTTAACGCTCATTACGAGTCTAGCACCTGCCTCGTGAACTGTCTTCTCGATTGCCTCGATGTCCTCGAAGAGTCCGTAGTAGTTTGGGTGCTGTACAACGAAGCAAGCACTCTCGCTATCCATCATCTCTGCGAGTGCAGCGAGATCTGTTGTTCCGCTGCAAGCAGGAACAACTTTTACATCAATATCCTTACCAAAGCCGTAAGTCTTGATTACAGAAAGTGTCTGTGGGTTTACTGTCTCAGCTACGTATACTGTGTGACGCTTACGCTCCTGGCACATTGCACATGCCTCAGCAGCTGCTGTTGCTCCGTCATATACAGAAGCGTTAGCAACGTCCATTCCAGTCAGCTCGCAGATCATTGTCTGATACTCGAAGATTGACTGAAGGATACCCTGGCTGATCTCTGCCTGGTATGGTGTGTAAGCTGTAACGAACTCTTCCTTGTTAACAATAGTTGTTACTACAGCTGGAACGTAGTGCTTGTAAGCACCTGCTCCTCTGAAGACTGTCTCGTAAACCTTGTTCTTAGCAGCGATCTTCTTCATCTCGCGGCTAACCTCGAGCTCTGACTTTCCCTCTGGAATGTTGAGCTCTCTTCCGAGTCTAACTTCAGCTGGGATTACAGAAAGCATATCTTCGAAACTCTCGAAGCCAGCCTCCTTGAGCATCTGCAGCTGCTCGGCCTCAGTATTTGGAACATATGATCCCATTGTAAGTAGTCCTCCCTTATGCCTCTGTAGCGCAGAATGCCTCGTAAGCTGCTGCGTCGAGCAGCTCCTCTGTCTCTGTTACATTAGCAACCTTGATGAACCAAGCACCGTATGGATCCTCGTTGATTGACTCTGGAGCGTCAAGAAGCTCCTCGTTGATTGCAACAACCTCACCGCTTACTGGTGACATTACGTCTGATACAGCCTTTACTGACTCTACATCACCGAATGCCTCCTCAGCTGTTACAGCGTCTCCCTCCTCTGGAAGGTTAGCGAATACGAGATCACCGAGTGCGTCCTGTGCGAAATCTGTGATACCGATTGTGTAAGTTCCGTCTCCGTTGTCCTTAACCCACTCGTGTGACTTTGAATACTTAAGCTCTGCTGGGAAATTCATGATTAGTTACCTCCGTAATATTAATAAAGTTCTAAATTGTTGTTAAAGTGATATCTTCTTACTTCTCTCTCTTGTAGAAAGGAAGCTTAACGATCTCTGCCTCGATGCGTCTGCCTCTTACGTCAGCATAAATCTTTGTACCAGGCTCCTTGTACTCTGCATCTACGATAGCCATTGCGATAGCCTCTTTGAAGTATGGGCTGTGTGTTCCTGAAGTTGTTCTTCCAATCAGCTTATCTCCATCGTAGAGGTCGCACTCTTCTCTGATGATTCCTCTGCCTGTAACCTTAAGGCCGATTCCTCTCTTCTGAAGTGGAAGCTGTGCCATGAGGGCATCCTTACCTACGAACTCTTCCTTATCCTTCTTGATGAATACGCCGAGTCTAGCATATCTTGGTGAGCTCTCCTCGTTCATCTCGTGTCCGTAGAGTGGCATAGCAGCCTCAAGTCTCAGAGTGTCTCTAGCGCCAAGTCCGCAAGGGAGAAGTCCATCTTCCTTACCAGCCTCGATGAGAGCCTCCCACATTGCAACTGCATCCTCTGCAGCCATATAGAGCTCGAATCCATCCTCGCCAGTGTAACCTGTTCTTGAGATGATGCAGTCGATGCCAGCAACCTTGCCGTTGAAGTTAGCTGTGTAGTAACCAGCTGGGATGTCTGCTGGATCAGCAATCTTCTCGAGAATCTTCTGAGCCAGCGGGCCCTGAAGTGCAAGCTGTCCCATTGAAGCTGAGATATTCTCGAGCTCACAGTCACCTACCTTGTGATCGCACATCCAAGCGAAGTCCTTATCTGTGTTAGCAGCGTTAACTACTACGAGGTAGTCGCCATCTGCCTTCTTGTATACGATAAGGTCATCAACTGTTCCGCCCTTCTCGTTAGCCATTGGGGAGTATCTAGCATCTCCATCAGCCATGTCAGTGAAGTCGTTTGTCATAAGGTGATTGAGACACTTGAGTGCGTCTGGTCCCTTAACTGTTACCTCTCCCATGTGTGATACATCGAAGAGTCCACATGCTGTTCTTACTGCCATATGCTCCTTGATTACTCCTGCCTCGTACTGTACTGGAAGAAGGAAGCCTCCGAAAGGCACGATCTTACCATTGTACTTGACATGAGTGTCATAAAGTGGTGTTTTGAGTTCCATTGGACTCACCTCCGTTAAATAATGTTCTCAGTGTTATACGAATTTTGAACAGATAAAAAGACGCACGTGACTGGATTAACAGTCAAATGCGTCTCTGTCTTCGTACCTGAAAGATTTGCTTCGTCGGTGGCATCCAAAATGCTCTTTCCAGAGTTATGTCAGATTACGGTCCTTTTGCCTGAGAGTTTGTTACCACTGCCCCTTCGGCGCCTCTTTGGAAGTCTCTCCCGTAATCGTCAACCATACAAAATTGTGCGAATTTCTATGTTCATATTATAAATTTTGAAGCAAACATTGTCTAGCGTTACTTATTTAACAACTATCGTTTTTCTATATTATCAAATTGTAGTTCTATACAAATATCGAATCTCTCTTATTTCTTTACTATCGATAGAATCTTCTCGGACGTCATCCAGATCAGGAATCCAATCACGAATACGATTGCACCTACAAGCACCAGCACGCTCACTCCATATAGCAAACCACAGAACAGAAAACAGCTTCGGCAATTCACCGAAGCTGTCTCAATAATCATATTACCATGTACGCGAAGCCATAGCTCTGAACTGAGCGACAGTTGGTACGTGTGAATTAAGTCCACCATCTACATTGATAATCTGGCCTGTTACATATGTACTCTCGTCCGATCCGAGATATACGCACATACCTGCGATATCCTCAGGTGAGCCATATCTTGCAACCTCAATATTGTCCAGGAAGATGTTCTTGAGAATATCTGGAACCTTATCCTGATTATCTGGAGTTACGATAAGACCAGGTCTTACGCAATTGCATCTGATTCCCTTCTTGCCGTATTGAAGCGCAACATACTCAGTGAACTTATCTACGCCTGCCTTAGCACATGCGTAAGCTGTTGAGCCGAGATCTCCACTGCATGAAGCCATTGATCCAATATTGATTACAGATCCGCCATTCTCATTCTGCTCAATGTAAGGAAGTGCACACTTTGTTGCCCAGAATGTTCCTCTTAAGTCACTCTGAAGAATTGCGTCCCACATCTCGAGAGTAAGCTCGCCAACATTGCCATCCTTGAGAGCAACATTAGCCGCATTGTTAACGAGAATATCGAGCTTACCATATTTCTCAACAGTATCCTTAATCAAAGCTTCTACGCTCTCAGGCTGTGTAATATCCATGAAGTGATACCATGCCTCTCCGCCAGCAGCAGCAATCTCATCAACTACGCCCTGGCCCTTAGCCTCTCTTCTTCCACAAATGACAACCTTTGCACCCTCTGCAGCATACATCTTAGCTATGCCGATACCGATTCCACTTGTTGAACCAGTAACAATAGCAACCTTATCCTTCAGTCTATCCATAGTCATTACCTCCCTATATCGTTCTCTATCCCATGATTATGAGATTCTGGATTGAATATCTATGTAACTTGTACACCCATATAGTGGAATCTGTCAATAGAATCACTGAACAACTCGTGATTTCTAAGACTATAGAATTTGGTATCCTTTCGTGAATTTGTACTTTCCTACGACGATCTTGTTTGAGTCCACTCTGTTGGCAAGCTCATTTGTTGTAATAAAGTCCCTACTTACAGCATGTCAGTCCCGCTTATTTGAATATAGCCCTTCACAAAAACGGTCCACGGCTATATCATCACATTAACCGAAATGGTCAATCACTCGCGAATGATTAACATTATTCTGAAAGGTGCATCTTATGAATGAGCCTCTCGATGCTGATGCGATTGAGAAAGAATTCCTTCAGTTGATTGAATTCTGGAAGCAGATCTACCTGCGCAAATAATACTTAATCCGAAAGGAGAATTAATGAGCTATGAATGCTATTGAGATAAATAATCTAACCAAGTCATATGGTAAGTCTCGTGGAGTAGTCGATATCTCCCTCAATATCGAGAAGGGTGAATTCTTCGGCTTCATCGGTCCTAACGGCGCTGGAAAGTCCACCACAATTCGCGCCCTTCTTGGTCTTCTAAGTCCAACTAAAGGAACTTGCTCTGTTCTCGGAGCTGACTGTTGGAAGGATAAGACCACGGTACTTCAATCAGTTGGTTATCTTCCTTCGGAGAATGCATATTATCAAGGAATGCGAGTTGATGAAATTCTCAGACTCTCCGCTAAGCTTCGTGGTTGCGAATGCGACAAAGAGGCTTCTCGACTCTGCGATGCTCTTCAGCTTGAAGTTCATAGAAAAGCTTCTGAATTATCTTACGGCAATCGCAAGAAGCTCTCCATTGTCTGCGCACTTCAGCACAATCCCGAAGTGCTCATTCTTGACGAGCCTACTGGCGGACTGGATCCACTGATGCAGAAAGCATTCTTCGATCTGCTGCGGGAACGCCACGAATCAGGCACAACTATTTTTCTCTCTAGCCATATTCTGTCAGAGGTACAGAACCACTGCGACAAAACTGCAGTCATTCGCAATGGTCAGATTATCGCATGCGACCGTATCGAGAATCTGAAGCAGAATAATGTTAGGAGAATCCATCTCATCGGCGAAGCTGATCTGGCTGGCTTAGATGGAGTTAGGAATCTCGTACAGACCAGTGATCAGAGCTCATTCCTATACAATGGAGAGATAGCTGCGTTACTCAGGGTTCTCAGCAGCGGAAACATCCGCGACCTGAGCATTCAGGAACCCGATCTAGAAGAAGTCTTTATGCATTACTACGAATAGGAGGTGGGCATCCATGACACTATACTTACACGAGCTTAAGCAAGGTCGCAAAACTTGTATTATATGGACTCTCGCCATCGCTGCCTTTATGGCAATGTGCGTCCTTCTCTATCCGCAGATGAAGGGCGAGATGGACAGTTTCACCGAGATGTTCGCGTCAATGGGTTCCTTCTCAGCAGCATTTGGAATGGACAAGCTAGATTTCGGAAGCCTGATTGGATTCTATTCAGTTGAATGCGGTAATATTCTGAGCGTCGGAGGCGGCTTCTTCGCGGCAATCATCTCAGTAAATATTCTCTCGAAAGAGGAGAAAGAACATACGGCAGAATTTCTGCTGATACATCCTCTGACCAGAGGCAAGGTACTTATCAGCAAACTGGCTGCAATCTTCTCTGAGATTATTCTTATGAACCTCATCGTCACAGCATGTTCAGTACTATGCATTATTATCATCGACGAACCTGTGCCAACAAGAGAGGTCATGCTCCTTCACCTCGCATACTTCATCTGCCAGATTGAATTAGCTCTGATCTGCTTTGCAATTTCGGCATTCACAAGATCTAACAACTTCGGCATCGGTCTCGGTCTGACCCTCGTCCTGTATTTCATGAGCGTCCTGGCCAATGTATCCGATGTAGCTAAGCCATTCAAGATACTTTCGCCATTTGGCTATACAGAAGGCTCAGACATAGTGATTAACAACTGCCTCGATATGAAGCTGATTGTTCTCGGTCTTACAATTGGATTATGTGCCGCAATCGCAGGCGCCTACCACTATCAGCGCAAGGATATCCTATAATAGATAAAAAAGAAGTCCGCTCAATCGAGTGGACTTCTTTAAGTTTATCATAGTGCTTTGTCGATACTATTCTGGTAACTGCTTATCCTTACCACCAGTTACCACATCTGCTACAGCAAGGACGATGATTGCCCCAGCAAGACCGAACATCCACTTGCGTGTGAGATGGCAAGCCATAGGCATCATACATACACCGATGAATGAGCTGAACTCCAGAATAAGTGCAATCGCTGCGACAGCACCAACAATCTGGATAAGCTTGCGCTTATCACTTCCGGCGATTAGAGCCACCCCATATACCGCGATGAGAACAATCGCCAGACCGATGCCAGCCTGCGATGCAAACCAGCACTTCATGTGAGTTTGATTGCCATTGGCAAGATCAATCACGCCATCACACACAGGTGCCCATACCTTCAGTGCACCTAGTACCGCCAGCGACAGCACAAGCTGAATAACAGGAATAATCTTCTTCATAATATTATCCTCCATACACACATAAGTGTTATCTATCTCTATATCTCTGATAGTTTACCCGCATCAAGGCTATATCTTCTGATAGCCTGCTTTGCCCATATGCTATTATGCGTAACCATAATTACGGCTGCTCCATTCTTACAAGCTTCTTTGAGCAGGTCAATGGTCTGCTGTGACCACTTATCATCCAGATCATTAGTTGGCTCATCGGCTAGGATGAGCTTAGGCTGGTGTATCAAAGCTCTAGCTATCATAGCTCTTCGTCTCTGACCTCCAGACAGTTGATGTGGCAGGAAGTCTGCGCGATCAGATAATCCTAGAGCTTCTAGAACTCGACCAATCTCTTCTGAATCCTTCTTGGAATAAAGTCCTTGAACAAACTCCAGATTCTCTCTCAATGTCAGTGCCTGCACCAGATTACTGTCCTGGAAGATAAATCCGATCTCTGTTCCTCTCAAGCGCGTCATCTCGCTGTCCGACATTCTGGAAACCTCTCTACCATCAATATATAGTTTTCCCTCATCTGGGGCCAGAAGCGTTCCTATGACATAAAGGAGAGTGCTCTTTCCTGTACCCGACGGGCCCTCGATGGATATGAAGTCGCCAGCATTCACATCAAGATTAATATCTGTGAGAGCCTCAACTAGTTCTCCCATCTTATAACTCTTACTGATATTCTCGAGTCTGCAGATGCTCATCTAGTTCACCTCCCCTTGTGTAATTGCCGTCTGTGGCTCCAAAGATGCACTTCTGAGAGCTGGTCTAAGCGATGCAATAAAACCAACCAGAACGGCCAGAACAATTCCGCCTAATGCAGTAGCCAATGTCAGACCCCAACTCCATACGGATGATGGAATCTGGAAGGTCTCCGTAATAAGTGTCATCACTGGTTTGATTAGCAAGCAAGCGGCTGCGCTTCCAAGAACACCACCCGCCAGAACCAGTGCACACGCCTCTCCAATTACAAGAGCAAAAACACCTTTCTTCTGAACTCCAATTGCTCTGAGAAGACCAATCTCTTTCTTTCTATCCTTGGCAAGTGCGTTGAATCTTCCAATCAGCGCAAGTACAGTTACCACTAACATTGACACCCACAGAATGAACATTATCTTAGCAGTAGCTGAAAGCTGCCCCTGTAGTGTTGCAATAGTAGTATTTGTTGCGATGCACTGAGCATCTATTCCAGAGAAATAATTGAACTGACTCTCGAACTTGGCTGGATCCACCCCTTCATCAAGTTTAACCATTACTGCAGAGATTAAGTCCTCGGCTCTAGCTCCTTCAGGTAAAGTATTAAGATTCTCCGCATTCTCAGTCAGCTCCCTTGCCTTGTCGATAGACATAAATATTGTCTTGTCCATGCCTGTTCCTGTAGGATACAACTCTCCTACTACGTTCATAGGTTCTCCAAGAATCTTCGCCTTAACACCAACAAAGTTTGTGAACTCTCCGCCGAGAATAATATCGTTGTCTTTGAGATTCTCATATTCCTTCTTGTTCATCTGCGCCTTCAGAATGAAGTCTGTCTCAGGATCAAAGCCTGTCACTCGCATCTCAAGGCCGAAATCACAGCAGCTTCCATACAGAGTCTGTGAGAAGAACTGCGGCGAAACCATAGCTACTCCATCGAGCGCCGCAACTTGTTCCGTAACCTCGGCCGGCATATATTCGTTCTCTGGATTCGCAGTATATAACAACTCGTAACCACTTGCGTCAGCTGACTTTGGAATAATTAGTGCATCTGCGCCAAGTCTCTCCTTACTTGTTCTGAGACCCGTATTCATAGTTACGAACACACCCATCATAACGACGAAGATCATTACCGTAATCGCAGTTATCACAATAGTCAGCAAAGACTGCGATCTTCTTCTAGTAATGTTCCTCCAGATTAGTTTACCCATTTCAACTCCTAGTTAATTCCTTACTTCGTTCAATGAGAAAGTATAGCAGTTTAAATCTATCTTAGTTATTGATTTCTTCTATAGTTATTTCGAAAGAATCTCGGCTATCTCAACAGAAAATCCGCCCATTTGTCAGAAGCTGATGCGTAGTTATCTTTCCAATAGAATAAGCGCTCAACATAGTACTCCAGCCTATCCTGGATTATCGCCTCGCAACCGTCTATTCCATTCTCTCTGATTATCGCTGTTAGCTCATATATCGGATGTCCAACAGCATGCCCATTCGTATGAACCGTTCCACACGCCTGCCCAATAGCATGACATCTTGCGATATCCGCTTCTTCTGTTTTGCCACCAGGAAGTCTGAACTGCGGATAGATTACGCGCGGCTTATCAATCTGACCAGAATAATAATCGTCAAGTATATACGGGTCTACCACATACTGAAGTTCAGGGAACTCCTTCTGCAGAATAGCGAGAGCCTTCGCCCTGATAGATTCTACTTTTACCTCAACTACTGCCATGCAATCCTAATCTATCTCGGGTAAGCCCCAGCGCTCCTTAGGTGCTGACTTCGCCGCTGGCTTCGATACTTCTGCTAATTGAGATTCGCAGTATACCGAAGTGATTGCAAGCCCATTAATGGCGCATCTTCTGCGTGGATGTGATATGTTGTCTGCCCACTCATTCCGTGTATCGTATCGATGTCTCCGACATCTGAATGCACAATCCAGTCCACGCCCTCGGATCGCGGGATTGGTCAGATGTTGCCATAGCCACCCTTATACAGAACACAGATGAAATCGCCCAGAACAGATTCGTCTGGCATCCAGATAGTATATTCACCGTTATTTGCATCATCACCCATGCACACGGATTTCCGTCCATATTTGATTCGTATCATTGCTTCACCTCTGTTTGTCTCTGCAATGTACGTTTATACCTTAGCATTTATACCATATACTCTCTCCATAATATAATTATCATTATGAGAAGAAACAATTGAATTCATATATGCATTTACGTGTATTTAAATCCATAACCAGTTTTCATCTATCTCCAGCAACATTCCAGCTCGTTCGATTGCTCTGCCGTTAATGCACCATGCATCGTTATACTTAAGTTTCTGAACTATAGAAAATGGTTCCGTTTGCGGCGGACGCTTTGCAGATATGCGACAGTACTTTGGTGGTATCTCGGAGCATTCCCAAAAAGTCTGAATGCACAAGATAGAAGGAACCATCCTCCACAAACTAACACAGAGATCTTTTACAGCATTCATTTTATCTGTAAGATGAACTGTTTTATGTTCAACATACTCATAAAAATCTTCTTCTGGAATGATCATGTGAAACATCAGCTCTCCATCACTTACTTTCCAGTATCCTCTTACTTCAGAAAAATCACTGAAGCTAAACAGAGCTTGATAAAAACTGCCATTATGCATATCATCACTGCCATTTACATAATCCTGATTCGCCTTTATCTGCTGCTCAAAAGTATATCCTTCGCTTCTCCTAAAGCCACCATTAAAATTCACTTTGTTTTCAGCAAGAGCATCGAACAGCACTTGCACCAGCGAATTGTTTTGCGCATCTTTATTAAATTCGATATTAAATCCAAAATATGCAGGCATTCTTTTATCTTGCTCCTTAATTGACATTTTGTTGTAATCCAAGAGTAACTATTCACGCAGCACTTATTTCATGCAGTTCATTATTACATTAATCATCATCTCTTTTTCTTCCGGTCAAGAAAATAGAGAAACATAGCTGTTGCTATTCTCTTGTTTCCGTCAGAGAAACTGTGATTCTTTACAACAAAGTACAAGAGATTTGCTGCTTTCTCATCGTCTGATGATCATAATCATCAAGCATATCTAGTGCAGTATTGTATTTCTCAATTACAGAAAGAATCTGCTTGGTATCTAGAACATTTTCGGCTCTCTTCATTATCCGAATTACTTCATTAAGCTGATCCAGACGCTTCTCATTAACTGCATAGCCTTTGATAATATAATCCTTGAGTGCATAGTTTGCCCATTTTCTGAACTCAACACCGCGCTTGGATTTAACGCGATAACCTACGGAGATAATCATGTCTAAATTGAAATATTCAATTTCACGCTCTACTTCTCTTTCACCTTCAAATTGAACTGTTGCAAAATTTGCAACAGTTGCCACGCCAGATAATTCTTCTTTGAGAGCATTTCTTATATGTCTTGAGATTGTGGATTTATCTCTATCAAACAGTTCTGCCATCTGATTTAGTGAAAGCCAAACGGTTTTCTCCCGCACCCATTTCCATGTTCCTCGACAAATTCTAATTAATCTTATTTTTATTATATCATCTGCTCATTCATCGGAATAGTGCAATCAAACGGGTAGTCCTGTGTCAAATCATCTCCATTTGATCATAATCCAATGCACAAAAATAACCGCCAGACCTTTCCAAATTGAAAGAGCCTGACGGCTATGTAAGGACGCTTTGTTATTTCGTATCAGCGTTTTCTTTATTCATTTGTTCTTTTTCTTCTTGCGTAAACGGTAGTACCTGTTATTCCTGCTCCGGCAAGAAGCATCAATGCAATCCATAGAGCCAGGTTAGTATCGTCACCGGTCTCTACTGAAGGTCCTGGTGTGACCTTTTCTTCTACTGTGAATGTAGTTTCTGCAGTACCACTTTCAGATACGATGCCGATTGTGTGTTCACCTGCAGGAAGAGTTGATACATAGTCAGCATCCAGGGTTACAATTGTGCTGCCTTCCTTGACTGTGTAATTCTTCGCATCAAGGGTTTTATCGTCAAGCTCAACTCCGAGAAATTCCTTGTAATCTGCGTTAGACGTAAACGACAATGTCTTCTTTTCGCCTGCAGTTATTCTCTGGCCCATGCCCTCAATGATTTCAGGCGAGAGCTTATCAATTCTGCCGGCATCTGCTTTCCACCTTTCTAAATCAGTTATTTCATTTGTTCCCTCTGCATCAGAGAAAATCATGTTGCAAGTACTACATGTCCAGTATTCCTTAACACCATATTCAGTGTATGTGGAAGGTACTTCAGGAGTATGAGTTAATCCACCAGGATGCGTACATTCTGTCCACTGGGCGGTAATTTTGAGCGCCGCATTTGGCATTGTGAATGCATTGTTTTCTATTATAACAGCAGTTGGCGATACTTCCCATTGATCAAACACATATCCTGTCGGAGGAGTACCAGGAGTTAAAGTAATCGTGCTTCCTGCCTTAGCGTAGTTTTTGCTGTTATACTCGGAGGTATCTCCGGATGCAGTTGCGTTTACTAGAGTAAGTGGGTAATACAGGTTATCTGCTGTGCCTGTGAATGTACCGTCAACATAGATTTTTCCGCTGTTTTCAATGGTGCCCACATTGACCAGGGTAACACCATCAGGGATTATCAGTGACTTGTCATTATCAATGGTAAGTGTTTTGCCGTTTTCAATGATGAAGTCATCAGTCGGTGTAACGCTCTTTCCATAGACCTTACCTCTGTTACCCTCGAAAATCACACCACTCCATAATGCTTTATTCTCATCGTCGTTGTCGGAAATCGAGCTTGCGAAGACTATCGCGTTGCCGTTCTCTCCCGTACTGAAAGAGCCTTTGATACCCTTATCGAGCGCATTGACCTTTCCTCCGTTTATGGTGATATTTCCGCCACTACCCTCACGGCCGTAACCGATTTCAGCTACACTCATCGGTCCTCCTTTGGCATTAACAGTTCCTCCGTTTATGGTGATATTGCCACCACTACCCTTATATCCGCCGCCGATTCCAGCTGCACTATTTCCTCCTTCGGCATTAACAGTTCCTCCGTTTATGGTGATATTGCCGCCACTGCCACCATCTCCGCCGCCGATTCCAGCTGCATTATCTCCACCTTTGGCATTAACAGTTCCACTGCCCTCAATGGTCAGCTTCTTACCTGGACCGACTTCAATACCAGGTCTTCCAAATCCTCCTATGAAGGTGTTCTCTCCCTCAAGAATCAGTGTAACATCTGCACTTTTTTGTTCACTGGTACCTCCGCCAATAAGCACCATGGCGGATTTATAACTCGTTCTTGAACTATCAATACTCAAATCTTTTACCCTGATTGTTACAGGCGTTGCCGTTTCAACCTTCAGTTCATTATTATTAGTAGTGCTGCCGATAACGGTGATTATCTGACTAGGGTCAATGCTATTTTTAGATTGTGCGTTTCCAAAAGATACTTTGATTTTGCCTGGGGCATTTTCATCGTCTTTGATTATTACAGTTCCCTGACTTATATCAAATATGTGATCAAAATCAGACGCTTTATACCCACAGTATATGCATGCACCATCCGTCCCTGAATAATTATGGTCTATCACAGGCGTATAATCTGCTTTTTCTTTGATAGAGTTACAAATTGTACAGATTGTTGCAGTATATCCCTGATCTTTACAGGTTGGGCCAACAGTTTCTAAAGTCCACGAATGGGAACAATCTGTCAAAGCAAATTCACTCATCTGCATTACATCACCGCTCTGAATTGCGGTAATTTCCAGCTTATAATACTGATAAGCTGTTTCTGTCCTGTCAAATACGAAGCTATACGTTGTATAGTTTTTATCCTGCAAAACGGTATCATCAGTCACACTGTGGATTTCTTTCCAGGTGCCTGTGCCGGATTCTGTATAATCATTACATCCATACAGTTTCCAGTTTTTCGGATTTCTGCCTGGGTATGACTTATTATCACCACCGGTGGTGATGCTGTATCCACTGACATTAACAGCAGAGGACGTCTCAAATATGATGTATGCACTGCTAAAATTGGTCACACACCATTTTGTACCGTTCTTTCCATCAATAAGCATTGCCGGGCCCTCATTATCTCCTGCTCCGGCTGTTCCCTCTTTGTATGTATAAGGATTAGCCGGTTCGCCTTCAGCAAATGCTGCCTGCGGCACAAGTGCCAGCACCATGCACAGTGAAAGCACTATGCTAAATAATCTTTTCTTCATTCTTCTCACCTTTTTATTTTATCTTGGAATTAACGTATTTTCAGGCCGAACTATCTTTCCGGCTGTAGTTCTTAATATATAGTTTTCTTACTCAGATCCTCGTGGAAGCAGTCCTTCCAGGGAGAATTCATATCGCATTGCAAGCTTTTCGAACAGCTCCCCCATAACTGACTGTGCCAGCTTTCTAATGTCAAGGCCTGCAATGTATGAAAGCACCTTTTCTGTCTCTTCTTCAGGCACCTTGCAGCATCTGAGAGCCAGAGTGAGGAATGTGCTAAGCTTCTGCTCCAGGGTGAAGTCTTCTGTGCATGGGTTTGCCATGTAGCCTCGCATCAGTCCTGCTGTTCCAAACTCAAGCTGATAGAAGTCCTGCTCTGTAAGCTCCGGCTGATAGGATCCGAATATTTCCTTAAGCTTCTTTGCCGTTTCCGTCTGAATGTAGTCAAGAGTGCTTTCCCGCGTGTAAGCTTCAACATATATGTCCCTGAGGTTTTCATTTAGCTCGGTAAGTGTAAGCTGAATTGCAGTTTCTGTCGCATATACATATACAGGTGGAAGCTCAGATCCTGTAATACTTCCTGCTACGCCAAACTGGTTTTCATACATG